>CAZKXX010000103.1:0-12339 GCA_964556705.1 uncultured Acidobacteriota bacterium | reverse complement strand
AGACCTTCGGCTCTCGGCTTCCGCACCTGACGCGAACAGGTCCCTGATGGCGCTCGGGGCGCCGAGCCTGGTCGTGCTGGGACTGCTCACGATTTGCTCCGCGATCTATCTGGCGATGACGAGGGGAGATTGGGAAATGTATGTCATTGCGCTCGGGATCGCGATGGTCGCCCAAGGGTTGCTGATCGTCTTGTCCATCCGCGGACACCACAGCACTTCAAACCCCATGAAGTCTTCTTGAGGGGCGCTCGGGAAGGAATCTAACCCCATGGCGGGAGCCGAGACTTGGTTCCTCAATCGGCAATCGGCAATTTTAAATCATCAATCCTCGCTGTCCCACTCGGTGTGAAATTTCCCGTCCCGGTCCACGCGCCGGTAGGTATGCGCCCCGAAGTAGTCGCGCTGCGCCTGAAGCAGGTTGGCGGGCAGGCGCTCGGAGCGATATGCGTCGAAATAGGTCAGGGAATTGACGAACGCCGGGACGGGCACGCCGAAATCCGCCGCCGCCTTCACGACGGCCCGCAGGTGGCGCGTGTTCTTGTTGAGCAGCGAGCGGAAGGTGCGGTCCAGGCCAAGGTTCACGAGCTCGGGCTTTTTCTTGAACGCGGCGCGGATGGGCTCGAGCAATTTCGAGCGAATGATGCAGCCGCCCTTCCAGATGCGGGCGATTTCCGCCAGCTTCAGATTGTAGCCGTATTCTCTTGACGCGGTGCGCATCTGGGCGAATCCCTGCGCATAGCAGGCGATGACCGAGAGCGCGTAAGCGGCACGCACCTTGGAGACAAAGTCATCGCGCTTGCCCCCGAATTTCTTCTTCGGCGGCCGAAAAACTTTTGCGGCTTCCACGCGCTCTTCCTTCAGGCTGGAAAGAATCCGCGCTTCCACCGAGGCCGAGAGCGTGGGCACGGCGACGCCCAGATCGAGCGCGTCCTGCGACGCCCACTTCCCGGTGCCTTTCTGCTCCGCAGTGTCGAGGATCAGGTCCACCAGCGGCTGGCCGGTCTCCTCGTCGCGCTTGCCAAGCACCGTGATGGTCGCCTCCAGCAAGAAAGAATTGAGTTCTTCGGCGTTCCAGGCCGCAAAAACTTCGCGAATCTCTGTGGCGCCCATCCCCGCCGCTTTGCGCATCAGGTCGTAGGCTTCGCAGATGGATTGCATCACGCCGTACTCGATGCCGTTGTGGACCATCTTGACGTAATGCCCCGCACCGCCCGGACCGAGCCACGCGCAGCAGGGGCCGTCCTCGGTCTCGGCGGCCACTTTCGTCAGCACCGGCTCGAGCCGCCGGTAGGAATCTTCGTGGCCGCCGGGCATCAGGCACGGTCCCTTGAGCGCGCCTTCCTCGCCGCCGCTCACGCCCATGCCGAAAAAGCGCAGGCCCGCGGAGCCGAGCTCCTTGGCGCGCCGTTCGGTGTCCTTGAAGTGCGAGTTGCCGCCGTCGAGGACGATATCGTCTTGCGAAAGCAGCGGCTTCAAGTCCGTGAGCACGGAATCCACGGGCTCGCCCGCGGGGACCATCATCCAGATGCGGCGCGGTGTTTCGAGCGCCTCGACGAACTCGCGGAGGGAATTCGCCACGGCCACGTCCCGGCCCGCCACCTGCGCCGCCACTTGCTGGCGCCGGTCGGCATCGGCGTCGTAGCCCGCCACGGAAAACCCTTTGCTCGCAGCATTGAGCGCCAGGTTTTTCCCCATTACTCCAAGCCCGATGATGCCGAGGTGTTTCTTGTTCATGCGGATGACTCCCGAAAAGAGTCCTGAATCCTGCGCGACCGCAAGAATATCAGAAGGTGAGATACGCAGTTCGAGAAATCGGCGCCGGCGTTCACATTCTAATTGGCCTGACACGCGTTCGCGGATATATAATCGCAGCTTTGATTCATTCTATTCCCATGCCCTTGCCGGTTGCGCCTTGACGCCGGCGGGCGCAGCGAAATCATAAGTTCATAAGAGGAGGAAGTCCCCTTGCCTCGCGATGCCGCAACTCCGTCCGCAAAAACCCTCGCGCCGAGCGAGCTCGACCAGCTTTGCGTGAATACGATCCGCTGCCTGGCGATGGACGCCGTCCAGAAAGCGAATTCCGGACATCCGGGAATGCCCATGGGCGCCGCGCCCATGGCCTACGTCCTCTGGACGCGCCATCTGAAGCACCACCCGCTCAGGCCCGACTGGCCGAACCGCGACCGCTTCGTGCTTTCGGCGGGCCACGGCTCGATGCTGCTTTACAGTCTGCTCCACCTGACGGGCTATGAGGACATGACGCTCGAGGAGCTGAAGAGTTTCCGCCAGTGGGGCTCGAAGACGCCGGGCCACCCGGAAAACCACCTGGCGCGCGGTGTGGAGACGACAACCGGGCCGCTCGGTCAGGGCTTCGGCAACGGCGTGGGGATGGCCATCGCGCAAAAATATCTCGCGGCACATTTCAATCGCCCCGGCCACGAAATTGTGGACTACACGATCTATGCCATCTGCTCGGACGGCGACCTGATGGAAGGCGTGGCCTCGGAGGCGGCATCGCTCGCCGGCCACCTCGGGCTCGGAAACATCGTCTACCTTTACGACGACAACCACATCACCATCGAAGGCTCGACCGAGCTGGCGTTCAGCGAGAACGTGGACAAGCGGTTTGAAGCTTACGGCTGGCACGTGCAGCGGGTCGCGGACGGAAACGATCTCGAAGCGCTCGACCGCGCCATCGCGGCGGCGCGCGCGGAGAAGGAGCGCCCGTCGCTCATCTCGGTCCGCACGCACATCGCCTACGGCTCGCCCAACAAGCAGGATACGGCGGAGTCACACGGCTCCCCCCTGGGCGAAGACGAAGTCAAGCTGACCAAGCAGCGCTACGGATGGCCGCCGGAGGAAAAGTTCCGCATTCCGGAAGAAGCTCTCGCGCACTTCCGAAACGCCATCGAGCAGGGAGAGAAAGAGGAAGCTGCGTGGCAGAAACAGTTAGCGGAATATCGAAAGGCCCATCCCGACCTCGCTGCCGACTGGGACCGGTTCGTCCGCCGCGAATTGCCCGATGGCTGGAAAGCCAAGCTCCCCACCTTCAAATCGAGTGACGGGCCGCTGGCCACTCGCCAGGCGTCGGGGAAGGTCCTGAACGCCATCGCGCCGCACCTGCCGATGCTCATCGGCGGCTCAGCGGACCTCGCGCCTTCGACCAACACGCTCACCAAAGGCTCCGGCGATTTTGCGAAAGGGAATTACGGCGCGCGCAACCTGCGGTTCGGCGTGCGCGAGCACGGCATGGGGGCGATCGTCAACGGCATGGCGCTCTCCGGCCTGATTCCCTACGGCGCCACGTTTCTGATTTTTTCCGATTACATGCGTCCCACAATTCGATTGGCGGCGCTGATGGGCGCGCATTCCATCTTCGTGTACACGCACGACAGCGTCTTCCTCGGCGAGGACGGCCCGACACACCAGCCGATCGAGCAACTCCCCTCGCTGCGGGCGATTCCCAATCTCTGCTTCATCCGTCCCTGCGACGCGAATGAAGTCTCCGTGGCCTGGCGCGTTGCCATCGAACGCCGGGGCGGCCCGGTGGCGCTGGCGCTCACGCGACAGGGACTGCCGGTTCTCGACCGGCAAAAATACGCTTCGGCCGAAGGACTCGCGCGCGGCGCTTACATCCTGGCTGACGCGAAGGGCCGGGCGCCGGATATCATCCTCATCGCTTCCGGCTCGGAAGTTTCCGTCGCGGTCGAAGCTTACGAAAAGCTGATGGCTGACGGTGTGGCGGCGCGCGTGGTGAGCATGCCTTCATGGGACCTTTTCGAGAATCAGCCACAAGCCTACAAAGACGAAGTGTTCCCGCCTGCGGTGACGGCGCGCCTGGCCGTCGAGGCTGCGTCGCCGCTTGGCTGGGACCGATACGTCGGTCCGAAGGGCGGCGTCATCGGCCTCAACCGCTTTGGCGCGTCAGCTCCCTACAAGGTGATTGCCGAAAAACTCGGCTTCACGGCCGCCAACGTGGTGGCGCGCGCGAAGGAACTGTTGGGACGCTAGGCGCTCGCGGCGACGCAAGGCTGCTGAGCCTCTGGAGCAATCTGTGAAGTGGTCTTCAAATCTCGGCAAGCTCGAACCGGCGGTTCGAGAAGCGACGGCCAGGCTGGACTCTGGACGATTTTCCGCCCGCCTCTGGGAGCGCGACGGGTCACTGTGGAAGTCCGACCCGGGCGCGCAGCGCCAAATCAAGACCGCGCTCGGCTGGCTCACGGTGGGAAGGGACACTCTCGCGGGGCTCGAGACCATCCGGGAGTTCGCCGAGCAGGCGCGCCAGCAGGGCTTCAAGTACGCGGTGCTGCTCGGCATGGGCGGCAGTTCGCTCTGTCCCGACGTCTGCGCGGCGACGTTCGGCACGGCGCCCGGCTTTCTGGAATTGCAGGTGCTCGATTCCACCGTCCCCGCCGGCGTTCTGGCCGCCGAAAAATCCGTCCAACTCGACAAAACGCTCTTCATCGTGTCCAGCAAGTCCGGCGGGACGATTGAGACGCTGAGTTTCTACAAGTACTTCTACGACCTCGTGCGCGGCGTGAAAGGTGACGCCGCGCGGGAAAATTTTGTGGCGATTACCGACCCGCGGACGCCGCTCGAGCGGCTGGCGCGCGAGAAAAAATTCCGCGCCATCTTTCCGGGCGCCGAAGACGTGGGCGGGCGCTTCTCGGCGCTTTCGGTTTTCGGCATGGTTCCCGCGGCGCTCGCCGGCGTGAAGGTGAAGACTCTTCTCGAACGCGGGGAAGAGATGGCCCGCGCCTGCGGCCCTCAGGCGCCCGCGGCGGAAAACCCGGGCGTGGCGCTCGGCGCGATTCTCGGCGCCGCCGCGCGCACTGGTCGCAACAAGCTGACCTTTGTCACCTCGCCCGCCATCAGCACCTTCGGCGACTGGGTTGAGCAACTGGTTGCTGAAAGCACCGGAAAAGACGGGCAGGGAATTGTTCCGGTCGTGCATGAGTATCTCGGCGCACCGGAAGTTTACTGCGACGACCGGATCTTTGTTTCGATTCGCCTCGCCGACGACGCCGACGAGCGCGCCGAGCAGCAGCTTCGGGCGCTCGAGGCCGCGGGCCATCCCGTCGTGCGCATCGAGCTGCGGGACAAGCTCGACCTGGGCGCGGAATTCTTCCGCTGGGAAATCGCCACGGCCGCGGCGGGCGCCCTCCTCGGCATCAATCCCTTCGACCAGCCGAACGTGGCCGAGAGCAAGGACAACACGGCGCGGCTGCTCGCCGAGCACCAGAAGGCGGGCGGGTTCAAGGCCGCGGCGCCGCTGGCCGAAGACTCGGAATTGAAGCTCTTCGCCGGCGCGAGCACCCGCATTTCAGCGAGGGAAAAATCCGGCGACGCAGCCGTCCGCGAGGTGCTTGAAAAATTCCTCGACCTCGCGCGCGAGGGCGATTACATCGCTTTGCTGCCGTATCTGGAACCGACGGAAGTGCACCGCGCGCTCGTGCGCTCAATTCGCATGCGCCTGCGCGACGCGCATCGCGCCGCCACCACCACGGGCTTCGGTCCGCGCTACCTTCATTCGACGGGGCAGCTTCACAAAGGCGGCGCCAATCAGGGATTGTTTCTGCTGATTACGGCGGAAGACTCCGAAGCCGTTCCGATTCCCGGCGAGCCTTACTCCTTCTCGGTCCTCAAACTGGCGCAGGCCCTCGGCGATTTCCAGGCGCTGGAAGCCAAGCAGCGCCGTGTGCTGCGCGCGCATTTGACCGAGAACGTTCGCGCCGGGCTCGACCGCCTGCTCAGCGCGGTCGAAGGAGCGCTCGAGAAACGCAAAGGCCGGCGATAGCCGCCTCACCATGGCCAGGACGAGCGATCAGAGCAATCCGCTTCGTGAGGGCCTGCGCACCCGGCGCGCGCCCGACCCGTGCGTCGTCGTCATCTTCGGCGCTTCCGGCGACCTGACGGAACGCAAGCTCGTTCCGGCGCTCTACTACCTGGCCCGCCAGCGGCATCTGCCCGCTTCTTTCGCCGTCGTCGGCGCCGCGCGCACCAAACTCTCCGAAGAAGAATTCCGCGGGAAGATGCGTGAGGCCGTCCGCAGGCATTTGAAAGTTGGCGACGACGAGGACGAGGCGCTCCAGGGTTTCCTCGAAGGATTTTTCTATGACACGGACCAATTCACCGAGGTCGAGGCCTACGAGCGCTTGCGCGGCGTGATCGAAAAGCTTGACGCCGAGCGCGGCACGGCGGGCAACCGGCTGTTCTACCTGGCAACGCCTCCCAGTTCCTTTCCGGGGATCGTTAAGAACCTGGGGAAGGCCGGACTCGCGAAACCGCAGGATCCGTCGAAAAACTGGACGCGCGTTGTCATCGAAAAGCCCTTTGGCCGTGACCTGGAAAGCGCGCGAGAACTGAACCGCGTCGTCACCGGCGTTTTCGACGAAGACCAGGTCTATCGCATTGACCATTACCTGGGGAAGGAGACGGTCCAGAACCTTGTCGTCTTGCGCTTCGCCAACGGCATCTTCGAGCCCGTCTGGAACCGCCGCTACATCGACCACGTCGAAATTACCGTCGCCGAAGATCTGGGTGTGGAGGGCCGCGGCGCCTATTACGAGGAAGCCGGCGCGCTGCGGGACATGATTCAGAATCACGTCCTGCAACTGCTGTGCCTGGTGGCGATGGAGCCGCCGGCGGCGTTCCGGTCCTGGGCGGTCCACGACGAGAAGGCCAAAGTGCTGCGAGCCGTCCGGCCGATTCCGCTCGACCGGCTGGAAGAGTTCGCCGTGCGCGCGCAGTACGCCGAGGGCTTTGTGCGCGGGGAGAAAGTTCCCGCCTACCGCAAGGAGCCGAAGGTCAAGGCCGACTCGACGACGGAGACCTACGCGGCGGTGAAACTCCTGATCGACAACTGGCGCTGGGCCGACGTGCCGTTCTATCTCCGCTCGGGCAAGCGCCTGTCGAAGCGCGTGTCGGAGATTTCCGTCGTTTTCAAGTCGGTGCCGCACCTTTTGTTCCGCGAGGCGGCGTGCGACCGGATTGAGCCCAACTTGCTTGCCGTCCACTTGCAGCCGAACGAAGGCATCTCGCTCAAGTTCAGCGCCAAGCTGCCCGGAACGACGCTCGAAATCCGCCCCGTCGTGATGGACTTCCGATATGGGGAATCTTTCGGCGCCACGCCGCCCACCGCTTACGAAACGCTCCTGCTCGATTCGATGCTGGGTGATTCGACGCTCTTCACACGCCGTGACGAAGTCGAGCTCTCATGGGAACTCTTCACGCCCCTGCTCGAAGCCTGGCAGGAACGCGGCGCCGACGGCCTGGCGTTTTACGAGTCGGGAAGCTGGGGCCCGCGCGAGGCGGACGAATTCATCCGGCGCGATGGACGCTCCTGGCAGCGGCTTTAGTGTGTGGACGACGGCCATCCTGGCCGTGCAGGAGCAAAGGGCGTCGTCAAAAGGCAAAAGGCAAAGATGAAATCCAGAACAGAAGACTCCACTCGCCACGCTGCGAGGTTGTCGGCCATGACGGACTTTCAACCCTCGAGTTTCGACTTTTGACGTTTTCAATGACCGAGGAACCCAAATCCCTTTCCTTCGGCGAGCCCCGGCCCGCGAGCGTCGCGGACCTCGAGGCCGAGCTTTCCGCGCTCTGGCGCGCAATGTCCGAAGACACCCGCGCCGAGCACCCGGTGACGCGCGCCTGCGCGCTCACGCTCTTTGTGTACACGGAAGACCCCGAAGCGCAGAACAAAATCGCGCAGGCGGTCGCCCGGGTGACGCCGCAGAACCCCTGCCGCGCCCTCGTCCTGATCGCCGAGCCCGCCGCCAAGGACTCCTCGCTCGACGCCTGGGTCAGCGCGCATTGTTACCTTCCCGTGGCGGGCGAAAAGCAGGTCTGCTGCGAGCAGGTCTCGCTGCACGCGCGCGGCGACGCCGCGCGCAACCTCGATAACGTCGTCCTGCCGCTCACCGTGGCGGGATTGCCCGTCATCCTCTGGTGGCGGGCTGCAAAATTCGCTCCCGCCGATTATTTTGAGCATATCCTGCGAGTGACCGACCGCGTTGTGGTGGACTCCGCCCGGTTCGAAAATCCGCGACCGGACCTTGCCGCGCTGGCCGGCGAAGTGAAAAAGCGCGAAGGATCGCTGACCATTTCCGATCTCAACTGGGTGCGTGGCGTCGGCTGGCGCGAGGCGATGGCCCAATGCTTCGATCCCGCGGAGTCGCGCCCGCTGCTCGAGCGCATTCGCGAAGTCGAAATCCTTTGCGCCGGCCCGCAAGGGATGGCGCAGGCGTTGTTGCTCGGCGCATGGCTCGCGACGCGATTGGGCTGGAAGGCGAAGCGCGCGACGGAAGTGGCGGGCGAAACTCAAATGCGCTTCGAGACGCCGGGCGGTGAGGTCAGAGTGCAAGTCGTCGCCGGCAAACAGGCCGCGGCCGGGTCGGCGGGAATTTCGCGCATCATCATTCGGATGGATTCTGACACGGTGAAGGAGTTTCACCTTGTGGCCGGACCTTCCGGCGCCTGCGTGCGCCTGCGTTCCGAAGGCAAGGGAGAGCGCGCCGCGGAGCGTTCCGTGGTGATGCCTCCGGCTGAAGAAGGTGAGCTGCTCAACCGCCAGCTCCAGCGCGCCGGACGCGACCGGGTGTTCGAAGGGGCGCTGGCCGTCATTGCGAAGATGTAGGGGCGGGTCATGCCTGCCTGACCTGCTTGCCGCAGGCAGGCGCAGGCAGGCGCCCGCCCTCGGATGGGCGTCCACGAGGGGCGCCCCGACGACGCATATCCCGCGCGGCCCAGCGTGAACGTCCATGCCCGACCCCGAAATCAAAATCTTTCCCGACCTCGAATCCCTCAGCCGCGCCGTCGCGGAACGGTTCGCGGCGCTGGCGCGCGCGGCAGCGGGGGCGGGGAAGCCGTTCATCGTCGCGCTTTCCGGCGGCTCAACGCCTCGCCGCACCTGCGAACTTCTCGCCGACCCGGCGCTCGCCGTCCCCTGGAGCGCCGTCCATCTCTTCCAGGTGGACGAACGCTTCGTTCCGCCCGACCACGAGGAGAGCAACTTCCGCATGTTGCGCCAGGCGCTGCTCGATCGCGCGCCCGTGCCAGCGGAAAACGTCCACCGCATTCGGACCGAGACCGGCACGCCGCTGGAAGCTGCGCGAGAGTACGAAAAGGAACTCCGGCAGATTCTCGCGCCTTCCGCTGGCGCACCGCCGCGCTTCGACCTCATCCTGCTGGGTCTCGGCGCCGACGGCCACACCGCGTCGCTTTTTCCGGGCTCGCCGGCACTCGAAGAACGCGCGCGCTGGGTTGCGGCGGATTTCGTCCAGAAGCTGCTCGCCTGGCGCGTCACGCTGACGCTGCCGGTGTTGAACGCGGCCCGCGAAATCATTTTTCTTGTCAGCGGAGCGGAAAAAGCGGACACTCTCCGCCGGGTCGTCAGGGGACGTGAGCAGCGGCTGCCGGCCGAACGCGTTCGGCTGCCGGACGGGCGTCTCGCGTGGTTCGCCGACGCGGATGCCGCCCGCCTGCTCGCCCCACCGAAAGGCTCCGCTTGAGCGTGAAGATCGTTCCTTCGATTCTCTCCGCCGATTTCGCGCGTCTCGGCGAGGACGTGCGCGCCGTCGAGGCCGGCGGCGCCGACCGCATCCAGGTGGACGTGATGGACGGCAAGTTCGTTCCCAACATCACCTTCGGCCCTGTGGCGATTGAAGCTATCCGCCCGCTCACGAAACTGCCGCTCGAAGCGCATCTGATGGTCGCCGAGCCCGAAAAATTCATCGAGGCCTGCGCCCGCGCCGGCGCCGATACGATCATCATCCATCAGGAAGCCACGCCGCACGTGCATCGCGCGATCCAGCAGATTCACGCGCTCGGCAAAAACGCCGGCGCGGCCGTGAACCCGGCGACGCCCGCGCTGATGATTTCCGAAGTCCTCGCCGGCGTCGAGCTCGTCCTGGTGATGACCGTCAATCCCGGCTTCGGCGGGCAGGAATTCATCCCCGAGACGCTCTCCAAGATCCGCCAGGTGCGCAACGCCATCCAGCAGCGCGGGCTGCGCTGCGAAATCGAAGTGGACGGCGGGATTGACGAGACGACGGCGCCGCAGGTGGTCGAGGCCGGCGCGACCGTGCTGGTGGCCGGGTCTTCGGTTTACTCCTCGAAAGACGGCGTTGCCGCCGCCATCAAACGCCTCCGCAAAAGCGCCTCAACGCGCGTCCAGTAGCGCAGGTCTGTTTTTTGACCCTGCCTGCGCAGGCAGGCTGCGGTTTTTCTTCACAAGCCGCGAAGCGACTGAAAAACGACACTTCGCAGGCTGGCGCAGAGCGCAGCTCTGCGTCGGGGCGAAGCCACCGCGTCCGGGACCTGTGTCGCCGGGGCAGGCGGCGTGCCCGCCACGGCCAGGCGAGCGTGATCAGTCGTGCAGGAACTTGCGCACGTAGGGTGAGTTGCGTTCGAAGCCGGTGCCTTGTCGGCGGAAGTGGCCTGAAGGCCCTTCACCGAGATATTCGGCGAACCAGGCTTCGTGCTCGACCTCTTCGTGCAGAATCGCCAGGGCGAGGTCGTAAGTGCGGTGGTCTTTTCCGGCCGTCATGTTGCAGATGGCCGTGTAGCCGCCCACGGCGCAGCGCTCGGCCTTCACCAGCACGTCGAGCATGGCCTTGATGTCGGTCGGGTTTTTGGGCAGCGAGGCGGGCGGGCAGGCCGAGATGTCGTGGAACTCGTTCATGCCGGCGGGGAGCTTTCCGCCCAGCTCGTAGATTCGCGGGACGAGAGCTTCAAAGTGATTGCGGTCTTCGATGCGCGCGTCCTCGACAATCTCCTTCAAGCCTTCGCCGTCCAGGCCGATCAGGTTGACGCGCAGGATCGTGTAGTAATAGTAGGTGGTCAGTTCCGCCGAAGCGTTGCGGACCAGCAGGTCAAGCAGCTTGTCCACGTCCACGCCGGCTTTCTGCACCACTTCGCGTGCGACTCGTGCCATGGTGTCCTCCCTTTCCTCTCGAAGATGCATTCCGCGAGGGGAATCTTCGAGCCTTCGGTCTCTCGGTTCGGATGGGCAGAGTATGGCTTGCCCGCGGGCATAGGTCAAATATATAATTTCTACTGATTCTATAGGAATGAGATATGGAATTCCGCCAGCTCCGTTACTTCCTCGCCGTCGCAAATCACTCCTCGTTCACGCGCGCGGCCGAGCACGAGCGCATCGCCCAGCCGTCGCTGAGCCAGCAGATCCGCAAGCTCGAAGACGAACTCGGCGTGCGATTGTTCGACCGCCTGGGCCGGCGGATCCGGCTCACCACCTTCGGCGAGCGCTTTCGCGAGAGGGCGCGGCGCGTCCTGGCGGAAGTGGAAGGTGCAAGGACGGAAGTGGACGAATTCGTGGGATTGCGGCGCGGGAGCGTCACCGTGGGCGCCATTCCCACCGTGGCTCCCTATCTTCTCCCTCAGGCATTAGCGCGCTTCCGCCAGAGGTGCCCGGGAGTTGAAGTCCACCTCTCGGAGGACCTGACGCACTCCCTTGTCGAACAGTTGACCTCAGGGAGCCTGGATTTGGCAATTTTGTCCCTCCCCATCCGGCACCCGGCGCTGGTGTCCACCCCCCTTTTTGAGGAGCCCATGATGCTCGCGGTGCCCCGTTCCCACCCCCTCTGGAGGAGGCGTCGGAAGGTTACTCTGAGGGAACTGGCCGATGAACCTTTCCTCCTCCTGCGCGACGGACATTGCTTTCGGGAGGATGTGCTTAAAATCTGCAAGCGTTTGCGATTGACACCGAACGTGGTTTTTGAGGGAGGCCAGCTTGAAACGCTCATTGCCATGGTGGGGACCGGAGCCGGGGTTACCTTGCTGCCGGGCATGGCCCACGCCGCGGCACATCTTCAAAGCGTTGGATTGATTGATTTTATCCCGCCTCGACCGTCCCGAACGATTGGGCTTGTGACAGCCAGGGACAAGTACTCGAGCCCGGCGGCCCAGGCCTTTGCGCGCACCCTTCGAGAGGTTTCGGAGGCGTTAACGCCGGCCCATAATGGGTCGAGAAAGGGGGGGATTTGAGGGGAAAAGAGGTACAGGTGAGCGGGTTGTCGCGTCGGTAACAGACGGCAAAGAAATATTGAAGGAAGCCGCAAAAAGTTCTTGACAAGTCGGAGGCCGTGCCTTAGGATTGCCGCTCTGTTAGCAAGAAGTATCAAGTTCCATAAAAAAGGGACCGTGGGTTTGTGTAGTTCCCCGGCTTAGCTCCAGAGAGGAGATTGAACATGTTCACGGCGAGACTCAGGACGCGCACTTTGCAGTTAGTTCTTCTTGCTGTGCTCGTCGCGCCGATTTCGGCGCTGGCGGGCTCGGCGGTGGTCGGCTCGGTGGCCGGCAGCATGAACGCAACGATGA
>CAZKXX010000102.1:0-13449 GCA_964556705.1 uncultured Acidobacteriota bacterium | reverse complement strand
GCGCTCGACCGCTTCGCGTGGGTGGGTGCTTTCAGCGCGGGCGGCGTCATCGACGAATTTGAGAGCGCCCTGCCGCAGCTCGACGCGAGCGTCAACGAGAAACTCCGTCTGCTCTGGGTCGCCTGCGGTTCCGAAGATTTTCTGATCGAGCCGAACCGCAAATTCCGCGACTGGCTGGAAGGGAAGGGCGTGCAGTTCACCTGGAAGGAGACTCCCGGCGCGCACACGTGGATGGTCTGGCGACGCTATCTCGCCGAGTTTGCGCCGCTGCTGTTCCAGCCGGCGGCACGATGACTGTTTTCGCGACGCGTGCCGAGAAAAGCCTGCGGCATTCAACCGGGGGCGAAGCCGCGGGCCCGCACCGCGTCCGCAGCCGCTAAAAATGCGGCTCGAACGGCCCTTGACAGATTTCGGGGTGCGCGATATTGTTTCGGGCCGATAAGACGCCTCCGCGAATTATCGTGCGCAAAAATCTTTTTTATGGAGGTTCCATGAGCGCGAAGGCTGTCTTGGAGTTTGCAGCCGCCAACAACGTCAAATTTGTTGACATTCGCTTTACCGACCTGCCCGGAATCTGGCATCACGTCTCGTTCCCCATCCATCAGCTCGACGAAAGTTCCTTTGAAGACGGTTTCGGAATGGACGGCTCCAGCATCCGCGGCTGGGCGGCCATTCACGAAAGCGACATGCTTCTGGTCCCCGACCCGAGCTGGCACATGCTCGATCCTTTCACCGATGCGCCGACGCTCGTGATGATCGGCGACATCGTGGACCCCATCACCAAACAGCACTACGTGAAGGACCCGCGCAACGTGGCCAAGAAGGCGGAGACCTACCTCGCCTACACCGGCATCGGCGACACGGCCTATTTCGGCGCCGAGGCGGAGTTCTTTATCTTCGACAACATCCGCTTTGACCAGGCTCAGCAGCACGGCTATTACTTCATCGATGCGGAAGAGGGCCGCTGGAACTCCGGCCGCGAACGTGACAATCTCGGCTACCGGCCGCGCTACAAGGAAGGCTACTTCCCGGTTCCGCCCACCGACCATTACCAGGATCTGCGCTCCGAAATGGTGCTGACCATGGAGAAGGCGGGGCTGGACATCGAATGCCACCACCACGAAGTGGCGACGGGCGGGCAGGGCGAAATCGACCAGAGATTCAACTCGCTGGTCAAGTCCGCTGACGGGATGATGATCTACAAGTACGTCATCCGCAACGTCGCCCAGCAGTACGGCAAGACCGTCACCTTCATGCCCAAACCGATTTATCAGGATAACGGCAGCGGCATGCACACCCACCAGAGCGTCTGGAAGGGCGGCAAACCGCTCTTCGCGGGCGACAAATACGCGGGCCTGAGCCAGACCGCGCTCTGGTACATCGGCGGGATGCTGAAGCATTCGCCGGCGCTCGCGGCGCTGATCGCTCCGACCACGAACTCTTACAAGCGGCTCGTGCCCGGTTTCGAGGCGCCGGTGAACCTGGCGTACTCGCGCCGCAACCGCTCGGCGGCGGTCCGCATCCCGATGTACTCGGCCAGCCCCAAGGCCAAACGCGTCGAGTACCGCCCGCCCGACCCGTCCTGCAACCCCTACCTCGCGTTCGCGGCCATGCTCATGGCCGGGCTGGACGGAATCGAGAATAAGATCGACCCCGGGGAGCCTCTCGACAAGGACATTTACGACCTCGGTCCCGAGGAGCTCAAGAAGGTGCCGTCCATGCCCGGCTCGCTGGAGGAATCGCTGAAAGCTCTCGAAAAGGACCACGACTTCCTGCTCAAGGGCGATGTCTTCAGCGAGGAGCTCCTGACCACCTGGATCGAGTACAAGATGAAGAACGAGGTGCAGGCCGTCAATACGCGCCCGCACCCGTACGAGTTCGCGCTGTACTACGACATCTAGGGGACGTCCTTTGTCCCTGGTCTTTGGTCCGTGGTCAGCCGCCGCATTGCCGGTGGCGACCACGGATTCTTGTTTTCGGCCGCGGACAATGGACAACGGACAAAGGGCGGCCCGCGCTATAATGCCCTCGAATGCGCCCGGAATTTTCCTCGGTCCCATTTCAGGACGCGGCGAAGGCGGAAGCGAACCTGGCGCGGCTCGAGCAAGCGCTGGCGCCGAGCCTTCTTGCGCCGCTCGCCTCGCTTCTCGCCCAGTCGCCGGACCCGGACGGCGCATTAAACCTGCTCGAACGATACGCGGCGAACGCTCCGCCCCCGCTGCTGGCTGAGATTCCCCGCAACCCCACGGCGCTCACTTACCTGGTCGCCATTTTCGGCCACAGCCGGTTCCTCGCGGAAACCTTCCTGGCGGAGCCGGCGCTGCCCCTGCAATTCGCGCGCGACCGGAACTTCACCAAGCTGAAGTCCAAAGAAGACCTGATGCAGGACTTCGCGCGCTTCTCCATCACCAGCCCCGACCACTGGCTTTCGGCGCAACTGGCGCGCTTCAAGCGGCGAAACTACCTGCGCATCGTTCTGAAGGACGTCCTCAAAATTTCGACGCTCGGCGAGGTGACCGCGGAGCTTTCAATGCTCGCCGACATCATTCTGGCGAACACACTCATCTTTTGCGACCAGGAACTCGAAAAGCGCTACGGGCAGCCGCAGGCGCGCGACGCGCAGGGCAGAATCGTGCGCGCCGGGTTCAGCATCGTGTCGCTCGGCAAGCTGGGCGGAAACGAACTCAATTACAGCTCGGACATTGACCTGCTCTTCCTCTACTCCCAGGACGGCGAGACGGCGGGCGGCAGCGAGCCCGATTCGGTGATTTCCAACAAGGAATACTTCGTCCGCCTCGCGCACGCCATCACGCGCACCATCACGCAGTCCACGCCGCACGGCTCGGTCTTTCGCGTGGACGTGCGCCTGCGGCCGGAAGGCGACCAGGGCGACCTGGCGATTTCGCTCAAGTCGTCGCTCGAATACTACGAGCACCGCGCGCGCGACTGGGAGCTCCAGATGCTCATCAAGGCGCGGCATTCGGCCGGCGACGCGCGCCTGACGCGCAAGTTCCTGCGCGGCGTCGAGCGTTACATCTACGGCTCGCCCACCGATTTTGCCGCCATCGAAAGCGTGATGATGAGCCGCGAGCGCATGTCGCAGAAGTTACGCGAGGGGCACGACGAATCGCTCGACGTCAAGCTCCATCGCGGCGGCATTCGCGACATCGAGTTCCTCACCCAGTGCCTCCAGCGGCTGCACGGCGGTCGAGACCCCTGGGTGCGCTCGGGAGGCACACTCTTCGCCCTGCGCAAGCTGAATGACAAAGGCTGCCTTTCCGACCGCGACTTCGCGGCTCTGACCGCCGCCTATGAATTTCTGCGCAAGGTGGAACACCGGATTCAGCTCAAAATGGGCCATCAAACCCACCGGCTTCCCGATGATCCGGCGACGCTCGACCACCTGGCGCGGCGCGTGGGCGTGGAGGCAGGGCCGGGGAGAACCCCCTCCCAGACGCTTCTGCGCGCGCTGGAAGAGTGCATGGAGTCAGTGGCGGAAATTTACCAGCGCGTCATCCATCCGCGCGCGGCGACTTCGGCCGAGGCGGCGTTCGACCTGGAACCCGTTCCCGCCGTGCTCGGCGAGCACGCGCCTTCGAGCTGGGATGGGACGCTGGCGTTCCTCTCGGCGCAGGCTCCGGGGCTGGCCGCGGCGGCGCGCGCCTTCGACTCCTCGGAACGCGGCCGCCGCCACGCCACGCGCTTTCTGGGCGCGCTGCTGGCTTCATCCGACCGCTTCGCGCTGGCGCGCGAAAACCCTGAGAGCCTGCGGCGGGCGCTGGAAGTCGTGGCGGCGAGCGATTATCTGGGCGACCTGCTCGTCCACCACCCGGAAGACATGGTGGCCCTGAACACGTCTGATGTGGCCCACGCCACCGACCGCGACGGACAAATCCTGCTCGGCCTCGACGCCGCGTACGAAAATCCGCCCTTTCCCTGGGGGCTCGAGGAGGCGCTCGGCGTGCGCGAGAAGATGGCGCTGATGCGCCGGCACTTCCGCGCCCGCGTCATCGAGCTTGGAGCCGCAGACCTGACGGAGTTGGGCGCCATCTTCCCGGCGCTTGCCCGCTGGTCGTCGCTCGCCGCGAGATCCATCGCCACCGCCCTCGTCGTGGCCCTTCAGGCGCTGGAACGGCCGTGCGGCGAACTGCCGTTTGCCGTCCTCGCTCTCGGACGGCTGGGATTGAAGGAATTCGACCTCTCCTCGGACGCCGACCTGGTTTTCGTCGTCGCCTCGGGAACGCCGCGGGAGGAAATGGACGCCTGGCGGCGGCTGGCGGAGAAGACGATCGAAGTCCTGGCCAGCTACACGCGCGACGGAACGCTTTTCGCCGTGGACACGCGGTTGCGGCCGCGCGGTCAGGAGGGTGAACTCGTCGTTTCGGAAGACGCACTGCTCGGTTATCTGGCCGACGCGGCTCACGTGTGGGAAGCGCTGACTTATCTGAAATGTTTCCCTGTGGCCGGCAACATCGAGTTTGGCCGCCGCCTCACGCAAGGGATTGCTGAGACCGTTTTCGACCGCTTTTCGACCGCGCCGGACCTCGAAGCGGAGATGCAGGAGATGCGCCGGCGCCTGGAAAGGGAGGTCTCCGTGCCCTCGACCAACACGAAGACCGTCCCGGGCGGGTACTACGATGTGGACTTCACGGTCTCGCTCCTGAGGCTGCGTCACCGCGTTGGCGCCGCGCCCGGCGCCCAGATGGCGGACCAGATCGCGGCGCTGGCGAACGCGGGCCTCCTTTCCTGTGAAGATGTCGCCCGGCTGCGAGAAGGCGCGGCGTTTCTCCGTTCGGTGGACCACGCCGTACGGCTTGTGACGGGGAAAGCGGCCGCCGGTCTGCCGGAAGTCGTCGCTCAGGCCGAATTGGTGGAGAGGCTGGCGCGCCGCTGGGGAGTGATCGAAGGGCAGGAAACGATGGCCTCCCGACTTCGCGCCGTTCAGCGAGAGGTGCGCTACGTGTATCGCCGCGTCCTCGGGGCGGAATGAACGGGAACGGGGGAATTGGCGATGCTTGCGCGCGAAGCACGTTGAAAGCCCCGGCGCGATTCTGCTAGATTCGTGGGGTTGGGCGACGGCGGGTATTCATCGAAAATGGCGACTTCCCGGCGGCTCCAATGGTTGACAACGCCGGAAGCGGTATGACATCATGCCGTGCTTTTTGCGTCGCAATTTCAAAGACTTCCAGCAAGGCGCAATCGTAGATGACCGACGAACCCAAGGCCCCGCCCGCGGGCGGGCCGCCCGAAAAGCCTGCTAAGCCGGCCGCGGCCGAGGGTGGCGCCCCGAAGCCACCTCCCAGGCCCGCCGCTCCCAAACCTTCGACCAAACCCGACCCGTGGACGAGTCCGCTGCTGGAAGAGTTGGAGCGCCGATTTCCGGGCGCCCTCACCGAGCCGCAGACTTTCCGCAATCAGCCCTCGGTGGTTGTGGCCAGGGAATCGCTCCTGGCGGTCTGTGAATTCCTCAGGAGCGAAGAGGGCGGCGCATACACGATGCTGACGGACGAGACGGCGGTGGACTATCCGAAGCGCGAAAAGCGTTTCGAAATCATCTACCAGCTCTACTCATTTCAGAAGAATGACCGGTTACGGTTGAAGGTTCAGGTTGCCGACGGCGAGAAGGTTCCCTCCGTGACGGGCGTTTGGGCAGCGGCCAACTGGCTGGAGCGCGAGATCTTCGACATGTTCGGCGTGCAGTTTGAGGGTCACCCGGACCTGAAGCGTATTCTGCTGCCCGACGAGTGGACGGGCCACCCATTGCGAAAGGATTACGACATTCTCCGGCAGGACGACGACTGGGTGAAGACCAACCTGGGAATCGAAAGCGGACAGTAAGCGATGCCTGAAGCCACTTTCCTCGACGCCAACGAGCTGGTCATCAACATGGGGCCGCAGCACCCGGCCACGCACGGCGTCCTGCGCGTGCGGCTGCGGCTGGACGGGGAAAAAATCCTCGGCACCGAGTGCATCATCGGCTACCTGCACCGCGGCATCGAGAAGATCGCGGAGAATCGCAACTATATTCAGTTCGCGCCGTACGTGGACCGCACTGATTACGTGGCCGCGGTGACGAACGGCATGGGTTACGTCGAGGCGGTGGAAAAGCTGATGGGGGCCGAAGTCCCGCCGCGAGCGCAGTACACGCGCATGGTCCTCGGGGAACTCCAGCGAATCGCCAGCCACCTGCTGTGGCTCGGGACCCACGCGCTCGACCTGGGAGCGATGACGCCCGTCTTCTGGACGTTTCGGGAGCGCGAAGAAATCCTCCGTATCTTCGAGAATTATTGCGGCGCGCGCCTCACCACGCACGCCTTCCGCATCGGCGGACTTCAGTACGATCTCTACGACACGTTCGAGAAAGACGTCCGGAAGTTCTGCGACTATTTTCTGCCCAAGGTGGACGAGTACGAAGAACTGCTCACCACGAATCGCATCTGGATGAATCGCACGCAGGGCGTGGGCCTGCTGCCGGCGGAGGATGCTATCGCGCTTTCGGTGACGGGTCCGATGCTGCGCGGCTCGGGCGTCAAGTGGGACATCCGCAAGGCGCAGCCCTACGAGGCTTACGACCAGGTCGAGTTTGACGTCCCCATCGGCAAGAATGGCGACACCTACGACCGCTATCTGGTTCGCGTGCAGGAGATGCGCCAGTCGATCAGAATCATCCGGCAGTGTCTGGAGCGCATCGAGCCCGGCCCGATCCTCGGGAAGGTGGGCAAGGTGATTAAGCCGCCGGCCGGAGAGGTCTACCACTCGATTGAATCGCCCAAGGGCGAGCTCGGGTATTTCGTGGTCAGCGACGGTTCGACGCACCCTTATCGTGTGCGCGTGCGTCCTCCGTCGTTCATCAACCTTCAGGCCCTCGACCTCATGTCGCGGGGCCAGTTGGTGGCTGACGTGGTCGCCATCATCGGGACGATTGATATCGTTCTCGGTGAAGTGGATCGGTGAAGTGCACTGACGAGTGGCAAGTGACGAATGCGCATTCGGACGCCTGGCTTAAGTATGGAATCTGGCGGAAAAGGACCGTTGGCCTGCGGAAATAGCGATGCGTTGTTGTCTCTGTCTTGCGGGGTGGCTCAGATTCGGTTCTTCGGACTCGCCACTCGTCACTCATCACTCGTCACTGCCGTAAATCCATGATCGAACGCGCTCTCGAATTCCTGCAAAGCCAGCCGCTGCTCCTCGCCGCGGTGAAGATTCTCATCGTTTTCGGTATCGTTTCGGGCCTCGTCGCGTACCTCGTCTATATGGAGCGCAAGGTGCTGGCCTTCATGCAGGCACGCCTGGGACCGATGCGCGTCGGGCCGTGGGGCCTGCTCCAGCCGATCGCCGACGGGCTGAAGCTGCTGCTCAAGGAAGACCTCGTTCCCGCGGGCGCTGACAAGTTTGTTTTTCTGCTCGCACCGGTCATCTCCATCATCGCCGCGTTCACGGTATTCGCCGTCATTCCGTTCGCCGACAACTTTTTCATCACGGACATCAACATCGGCATCCTTTTCATTCTGGCCGTCTCCTCGCTGGGGATTTACGGCGTCATCCTGGCGGGCTGGTCCTCGAACAGCCACTATCCGCTCCTCGGAGCGCTGCGCGCCTCCGCGCAGCTCATCAGTTATGAAGTGGCGCTCGGAATGTCCGTGGTCAGCGTGCTGCTCGTGGCAAACTCGCTCAGCATGGTGGAAATCGTCCAGCGGCAGCACGAAATGGGCCTGTGGAACGTCGTCGTCCAGCCCGTCGCGTTCCTCATCTTTCTGATTGCCGGCGTGGCGGAAACCAATCGCAATCCCTTCGACCTGCCCGAGGCGGAGTCGGAACTGACCGCGGGCTTCCATACCGAATACAGCGGCTTCCGCTTCGCGCTCTTTTTCATGGCGGAATACACCGGCATGGTCGTGATCTCCTGCCTCGCTGTAACGCTGTTTCTCGGCGGCTGGCTGCGGCCGTTCGCGAGCGTGGCCGCCTTCGACTTCCTGAACTACGCGCCGATTGTGGCGCTCGTCGGCGCGGCGGGATTTGTCTTCCACTATGGCTCGCGAAGCCTGGTCGCCGCCGAACGGATCTTCTTCATCGGTCTTGCCGTGGCATTGCTCCTGCTGGCAGGCGTTGTAGCGTTGCCTCCGGTGCTCAACGCCATCCAGGGAATCTTCTGGTTTACCGCGAAAGTGATGTTGTTTCTCTACGCTTACATCTGGTATCGCGCCACGTTTCCGCGCTACCGCTACGACCAACTGATGCGCGTCGGGTGGCGCTGGATGATTCCTCTGGCGCTGGCCAACATTATCGTGACGGCGCTGGTCCGCTACTACCTCGGCGAGCGAACGACTCCGTTGGCCGCCTGGCTGATCGGGTGAGGAATGAAGGAACTGCTTCGCACGATTTTTCTCGTGGACCTGGTGAAGGGGCTGGGTCTGACGTTCTCGTACCTGCTGGGGGCGATGCGCGGGCGGCGGGACGCGCTCTACACGGAGCAGTATCCGCTGGAGCGCCCGCCGGTGGCGGAGCGTTATCGCGGCGCGCCGCGGCTGAACAATCATCCCGAGACGGGCGAGACGCTCTGCATCGCCTGCAACCTCTGCTCGCTGGCCTGCCCGGAGAACCTGATTGTGGTGGCGTGGGAGCGGACAGAAGACCGCAAGAAGAAATTGACGACGTTCACCTACGACACGTCGCGGTGCATGTTCTGCGGGCTGTGCGAGGACGCCTGTCCGGTGGACGCGCTGGAGTTGACGCAGGATTTTGAGATCGCGCACTACGACCGGCGAGGGATGATCTGGGACCGCGTGATGCTCGAGCAGGGCCCGCAGCCGGTGCGGTACACGCGGTAAAGCAGGTCTGCCGTTTGACCTGCGGTTTGTCGAACCGCGGGTCGCGCCACAGACCCGCGCTGCGGGACGAAGGACAACGGATCAAGGACCACAGCTTCATGACGCTCGTGCAAATCGCGTTTATTTTCCTGTCTGTTCTGGCGCTGGGCTCGGCCATCCTGGTCATCACGCGCCGAAACCCGGTGCACAGCATCATCGCGCTGATCGTCGCGCTGTTTTCGGTGGGCGGAGTTTTTCTTCTTCTCCACGCGGAGTTTCTGTTTGCGGTTCAGATCATCCTTTACGTCGGCGGCATCATGGTGCTCTTCCTGTTCGTCGTGATGCTCATCAACATCGAGGTGGTGGTCACCGAAGCTCGGTTCAGTCGCCAGTGGGCTCTGGCCATGGGCACGGCCACCGTGCTGGCGGCGATGCTCGTTTACGGTTTGTGGCAGGGCAGGGAAGGGTTGGCCCTCGGACCTGTTGCGGCAACGGGCGAGCCGCTCGGCAACACGCAGGCCATCGCCCGCGCGCTTTACATGAATTACATGCTGCCGGTCGAAATCGCCTCCTTGCTGCTGCTCGTGGCGATGATCGGCGCCGTCATCCTGGCCAAGCGGAGGATCGGATGATCCCCACGCACTGGTACCTGTTTCTGGGCAGCGCGCTGTTCGCCGTGGGCGTCATCGGAGTGCTGACGCGACGGAACGTCATCATCATTCTGATGTCCATCGAACTTATCTTTAACGCCGTCAACATCAACCTGGTGGCGTTCAGCAACTGGTTTAAACAGATTGACGGCCAGGTGTTCGCGATATTCGTGATTACGGTTGCGGCCGCGGAGGCCGCCGTGGGACTGGGGCTTATCATCGCCCTGTTCCGCAACAAGGAGACGCTCAACGCGGACGAGATCAACTTGCTGAAATGGTGAGTATAAGTCGAAAAGGTTACAGGTTGCAGGGGACAGGGAACAACGGCGAGTCCTTGCGGAGCGCCGGAAGCCCCGTCCCGCGCGGTCTGTCCCCTGTAACCTGTCCCCTGTAACCTATGCTCTTCTTGGACTTCATCTGGCTTGTTCCGCTGCTCCCCGGACTGGGCGCTCTGATTCAGCTTCTCTGGGGCCGCCGGCTCTCGAACCGCGCCGTTTCCATCATTTCGGTCGGTCTTCCGGGTCTGTCGTTCCTCTGGGCTCTCGGAGCTTTCACGCAGCTCCTGCGCCTCGACGGACAGGTCTTCACGAAGATCCTCTACGAATGGCTTCCCGCCGGCCCGTTCCGACTCTCGGACGGCGCGGTCGGCTTCCTGCGGGCGGACTTTGGATTTCACCTCGACGCGCTCTCCGGCGTCATGATGCTGGTCGTTACCGGCGTGGGATTTCTCATCCACGTTTATTCCATCGGCTACATGGGCCACGAAGGCGGCTACTACCGCTTCTTCGGCTACCTCAATCTCTTCATGCTCTCGATGCTCATCCTGGTCCTGGCGGACAACTACCTGATGATGTTCGTCGGCTGGGAGGGTGTCGGTCTGTGCTCTTATCTTCTCATCGGATTCTATTTCCAGCGCACGTCGGCTTCCGACGCCGGAAAGAAGGCGTTCATCGTCAATCGCATCGGGGATGCCGGGTTTCTGCTCGGCATCATGCTGATCGTGATGACCTTCGGCAGCGTCAACTATCTCGAGGTCACGGCGATCGCACGCAGCGGCCGGTTCGAAGTCGGCGACGGCATCATCACGGCGATTTGTCTGCTCCTGTTCCTCGGCGCGACGGGAAAATCCGCGCAGATTCCGCTTTACACCTGGCTGCCCGACGCGATGGAAGGCCCCACGCCCGTCAGCGCGCTGATCCACGCGGCGACGATGGTGACGGCGGGCGTTTATATGGTGGCGCGCTCGAACGCGCTCTACGTGCTTTCGCCCGAAGCTCTCGGCGTGGTCGCCGCTATTGGCGCCGCGACGGCGTTCTTCGCCGCCACCATCGGTCTCGCGCAAACGGATATCAAGCGCGTGCTCGCTTATTCCACCGTCAGCCAGCTCGGTTACATGTTTCTCGCCTGCGGCGTCGGCGCGTTCACGGCGGGAATTTTCCACCTCATGACGCACGCGTTTTTCAAGGCGCTGCTCTTTCTGGCCGCCGGCAGCGTGATTCACGCGCTTTCCGGCGAGCAGGACCTGCGCAAGATGGGCGGGCTGAAAAACAAAATCCCCGTCACCTTCTGGACGATGTTCATTGCCACGCTGGCAATTGCCGGCGTGCCGGGCCTGGCGGGATTTTTCAGCAAGGACGAAATCCTCGCTGGCGCTTACGGCCACGGCTGGGTCTTCTGGGCGGCGGTGGTGACGGCGGCGCTGACGGCGTTTTACATGTTCCGGCTGGCGTTCCTGACGTTCTTCGGCCCGTCGCGCGTGCCGCACGAAATCGAACACCACATCCACGAATCGCCGCGCTCGATGCTGATTCCGCTCGGCGCGCTCGCGGCGCTCTCCGCGGTCGGCGGATATGTCAATTTTCCGGCGGCGAAATTCGCGGATTTTCTCGCGCCTGTCTTCCGCAATCCCGTGACCGCGCCCGAGCACCACGTCTCGCACGCTTTCGTCGTGGGCCTTTCGATCGCCGCCGCGGCCGTCGGGATCGGCGGCGCTTACTGGATGTATTACCGCCGGCCTGAGCTGCCCGAGCGCGTGGCTGCTTCCGCCGGCGCACTCTACACCGCGGTGTACAACAAATATTATGTGGATGAAATTTATGACGCACTGGTCGTCGATCGCACGCAGGACGTCGGCAACGCCGCCGCCGCCTTCGATCAGATCGTTGTGGACGGCGGCGTGAACGGCACGGGCTGGATCACCCGCATGACCGGCGAACTTTCGCGCCTCTGGGACCTCTGGGTGATTGACGGGCTGGTGAACGTTCTGGCCTTCACGGTCAAGGTGCTGAGCTACCCGGTGCGCGTCATCCAGACGGGGCTCGTGCAGCAGTACGCGCTCGTCATCGTGGCGGGCGTGCTGGCGTTCCTGGCGTATTACCTGTTCTACGTCTGACCTGAGAGGCGAGCGCTCCTGCGCTCGGGCCAGCAGGCGGTCACTCTGGACTGTGAACTGTTGACGGTGAACCGATTTTTCGAGGTCAACGATGCAATTCTTTCATGACAACATCCTGACCATCATCCTGTTCACGCCGCTGGTGATGATGATTCCGCTTTTCTTCATCGCCTCGGAGAACAAGCAGGCGATCCGGTGGTGGGGCAACATCGGGATGTTCGTTGCGCTCCTGGTCTCGCTCCCGCTGGTTTTCTGGTTTCCGCGCGAAGCCCCCGACCAGCAGTTCAAGTTCATCGTGCAGGTGGACTGGATTCCTTCCATCGGCGCGCAGTATTTCCTGGCGATCGACGGCATCAGCTTCCTGATGATCATGCTGACCACCGTCCTCGGCTTTCTCTCCGTGCTCTCGTCCTGGTCGGCGATCGAGGAGCGGGCCAAGGAATACTACGCGATGTTCTTCCTGCTCCAGACCGGCATGCTGGGCGTCTTCATGGCGCTCGATTTTTTCCTCTTCTACGTCTTCTGGGAAGTGATGCTCGTTCCGATGTATTTCATCATCGGCGTGTGGGGCGGCCCGCGCAAGCTCTACGCCGCCATCAAATTCTTCCTTTACACGCTGGCCGGCTCCGTACTGATGCTGCTGGGAATTCTGGCCCTCTATTTCCAGTACCACTCCGACACGGGCGTGTACACCTTCAACGTCCTCAGCCTCATCGAGCACGCGGACATGTGGCCGGCGAACCTCCAGCTCTGGGTCTTCGCCGCCTTCGCCGTCGCCTTCGCCATCAAGGTGCCGATGTTTCCGGTGCACACGTGGCTTCCGGACGCGCACGTCGAAGCGCCCACGGCCGGGTCCGTTATCCTCGCGGGCGTCCTGCTGAAGATGGGGACTTACGGCTTCGTGCGCTTCTCGCTGCCTCTGCTGCCTGACGCCGCCTCCGACCCCGCCGTCGTCCGCGTCATGGTCACGCTTTCCCTCATCGCCATCGTGTACGGCGCGCTCGTCTCCCTGATGCAGCGCGACATGAAGAAGCTCATCGCCTATTCTTCGGTCAGCCACCTGGGCTTCTGCACGCTGGGCATCTTCGCGCTCAACCATCACGGCATCGCGGGAAGCATCATCCAGCAGATCAACCACGGCATCTCGACCGGCGCGCTGTTCTTGATCGTCGGGCTCATCTACGAACGGCGGCACACGCGCGAGATCAAGGAGTTCGGCGGGCTCTCGAACGTCATGCCGGTGTTCGCCATCTTTTTCATGATCATGACGCTTTCTTCGATCGGCATGCCGGGCCTGAATGGCTTCATCGGCGAGTTCACGATCCTTCAGGGCGCCTTCCAGGAAAATCGCGGCTGGGCCGCCTGGGGCGTTCTGGGCATCGTGCTGGGCGCGGCCTACATGCTCTGGCTTTACCAGCGCACGATGTTCGGCAAGGTGGAAAACCCCAAGAACCAGGGGCTCAAGGACCTGAACTTCCGCGAGGTCATGACGCTCGTGCCGCTCGTCCTCTGGGCGTTCTGGATCGGGCTCTACCCGAAGCCTTACTTCAGCGTTCTCGAGCGCCCCGTGGCGGAAATCGTCTCGAAAGTCCGGCCTGGC
>CAZKXX010000101.1:0-13763 GCA_964556705.1 uncultured Acidobacteriota bacterium | reverse complement strand
GGAGACACCCTCTTTCTTCTTCCCCCAAATTTCAACAGAAAATCTTACAGACAGCACTTGACGACCAGGCCCGCAATTTCCTCGCAGGGCGCGAAACCGCGAGAGCGCGGCCGCGCGGGGCGAATTGACGTATCCGCCGCGCGACCCTAAGATAATCGCAGACCCGGCTCGCGCTGGGCCGGAGGGAAGGCACGACCGTGAGCAAGCTCGGAGACCTTTTCACTCGCTGGTCCCGCCACGCGCTCCGCATGTTTCATTTTTCCATTGGCGTCGTCTTTCTGCTTCTCGCCTTCGGAGGTGCGGGCGTCGCGCTGCGCGAATGGAACTACTACCAGCGGGCTCCCGCGACGGTCGGCCCCGCGCGCTTCTGGATTCTGACCGCTTTCACGGCGCTCCTGGTTCTCATGGGCCTCTACTCTTTCCTGAAGGCCCGGAGCGTGCGCTGAGGGCGCATCGGCCGGCGCCCTTCCGCGCCGGTCCGGACCATTCATGACTTCTCCCAAAGACCGCGAAACGAAACGGCGCGTCGCTGCTCCCTCGGGCGGCGAGCAAGAGCAAAAGCCTTTCTCCCGGCCCGAAGACCTCCACAATTTCAACTGGGAACGCGACCTGGGATTTCCCGGCGAGTATCCGTTCACGCGCGGCATCCATCCCACGATGTACCGCAGCCGCCTCTGGACGATGCGCCAGTACGCCGGCTTCGGGACGGCCCGGGAAACCAACGAGCGCTTCCGCTTCCTCCTTTCGCGCGGCCAGACGGGACTCTCCGTGGCCTTCGATCTTCCCACGCAGATCGGGCTCGATTCCGACCATCCGCTCGCGCAGGGCGAAGTGGGGCGCGTCGGGGTGGCGATTGATTCGCTCGAAGACATGGAAACGCTTTTCGACGGCATCCCGCTCGAACGCGTTTCGACTTCGATGACGATTAACTCCACGGCCGCCATCCTCCTGGCGCTCTACTTCGCCGTGGCGGAGAAGCAGGGCGCGAAACTTTCAGGACTTTCCGGCACCGTGCAGAACGACATCCTCAAGGAATACATCGCCCGCGGAACCTACATTTATCCGCTCGTGCCGGCGATGCGCATCGTCACAGATATCTTCGCGTTCTGCCGCGACCAGGCGCCCGCGTGGAACGCGATTTCGATCAGCGGATATCACATGCGCGAAGCGGGCTCGACGGCGGCGCAGGAAGTGGCGTTCACGATCGCGAACGGCATCGCCTACGTGGAGGCGGCGCGGGCGCGCGGCCTGGAGCCCGAGACCATCGCTCCGCACCTTTCTTTTTTCCTGAGCGCCCACAACGATGTCCTGGAAGAAGTGGCGAAGTTCCGCGCCGCGCGGCGGCTGTGGGCGCGCACGATGCGCGAGCGCTTCGGCGCACGCGACCCGCGGGCGCAGGTGTTCCGCTTTCACGTTCAGACCGCGGGCTCGACGCTTGCGGCGCAGCAGCCCGATGTCAATGTGGTTCGCGTGACGCTCCAGGCGCTCGCGGCGGCGCTGGGCGGCGCGCAATCGCTGCACACGAACTCGCGGGACGAAGCGCTGGCGCTTCCCACCGAAGCCTCCGCGTTGCTGGCGCTGCGCACGCAGCAGATTCTGGCCTTCGAGAGCGGCGCGCCGAGCACCGTGGACCCGCTGGCCGGGGCGTACGCGATCGAAGAACTGACGAACGAAATGGAGTCCAGAGCCGCCGGATACATCGCCAAGATCGACGCGCTGGGCGGCGCGCCGCGCGCTATCGAGCAGGGCTTTGTGCAGCGGGAAATCCAGCAGGCCGCCTACGAGGATCAGAAGGCCGTGGATGCGGGCGAGCGCGTCATCGTCGGCGTGAACCGGTACCGCAGCGACGCGCCGGCGCCGCTGGCCATTCATCGCATCCCGCCGGAAGTCGAACGCGGACAGGTGGAGCGGCTGCGCGCGCTGCGCGCTCGGCGCGATGCCGGGACAGTCGCTGCGGCCCTGCGCGAAGTGGAGGAAACGGCGCGTTCCGACCGCAACCTGATGCCGGCGATTCTCGATGCCGTGCGGACCTATGCCACGGTGGGAGAAATCTCCAATGCGCTGAGAAACGTTTTCGGCGAGTATCAGGAATCCGTCGTCATCTGACTGTCCCGCCGCGGAATGCCTTCTTCCACTTGCAGCGGGCTGACGAGCCGGGGAGGTCGCGAAGAAGAATGCCCACACTCCAGTTTCTCGGCGCGACGGGGACCGTGACGGGTTCCAAGTTCCTCGTCGAAGCCGACGGCGAGCGCCTGCTGGTTGACTGCGGCCTGTTCCAGGGCGAGAAATCGTGGCGACTGAAGAACTGGGACACGCTCGCCGTCAAGCCTTCTTCGATTCAGTGGATCGTTTTTACCCACGCGCATCTGGACCACCTCGGATATCTGCCTCGAATCATCAAGGACGGTTTCCGCGGCGAAGCGCTGGCGTCGTCGGCGACGGTGGACCTGGCGAAACTCGTCCTCCCCGATTCGGGCCACCTTCAGGAAGAAGACGCGGCTTACGCCAACTTCAAGGGATACAGCAAGCACAAGCCGGCGCTGCCGCTCTACTCCTGCGAAGAGGCGCTGAAATCGCTCGAGCGCCTGCGCGCCGTGAACACCTCGCGGCCACTCGAACTCTCGCCGCGTTTCTCGCTGCGCTTCTATCGCGCCGGACACATCCTCGGCGCGCGCATGATTGAAGTGACGGTGCGTGAAAAGCGGAAAACGGTCCGCATCCTTTTTTCGGGCGACCTTGGCCGCTTCCCGCAGGTCATCCTTCCCGAGCCCGAAACCCCCGAGCCGGTGGACTACCTGCTCGTCGAATCCACCTACGGCGACCGGCGGCATCCGGCGGACGACCTGAAGGCGCGACTGGCGGAGATCATCGAGCGGACATCTTCGCGCGGCGGGACCGTGCTCATCCCTTCCTTCGCTGTGGGCCGCACGCAGGAATTGCTCTACCTGCTGCGCGAGATGATCGAAGAAGGCATGACTCCGTCGCTTCCGATACACGTGGACAGCCCGATGGCGATCGACGTGACCGACCTCTATCGCCGCCACACCGGCGACCACGACCTGGAAACCGCCGCGATCGAAGCGCGCGGCGTGAAGCCGTTCTCTCCGCCCGACGTCCACTTCGCAAGGACGCCCGAAGAATCGAAGGCGCTCAACGACGCGCGTTATCCGATGATGATTATTTCGGCGAGCGGCATGGCGACGGGCGGGCGCGTGTTGCACCATCTCGAACGCCTGCTGCCCGACCATCGCAATACGGTGCTTTTCGTGGGCTTTCAGGCGCAGGGGACGCGCGGCCGGGCGATTCGCGACGGCGCTGAAAGTGTGAAGATGCACGGGCGCGAAGTGCGTGTGCGGGCGCGCGTCGAGAGCCTCGACCATCTCAGCGCCCACGCCGACTACGGCGAGATTCTGGGCTGGCTCAAGAGCTTTCCTCGCGCGCCGCGGCGGACTTTCCTCGTCCACGGCGAGCCGGGCTCGACCGAATCGCTGGCCGGAAAAGTCAAGGATCACCTGGGGTGGAAGGTCAGCGTGCCGAAGTATCTGGAAACGGTGAGACTCTGATCCCGCGGCGTCACGCGGAGGGCAGGGGAGTTCCGGCTTCGCGGGGCTCCGCTTCCGGCGGCAAGAGACTCAGGCGATCCGCGATGGCCCGCATCGCTTCAATCGAGAACGCGATGTGCTCGTCGAGCGGAACACCCAGCTCCTCGGCGCCGCGCGTGATGTCTTCCCGGCTCACCGAGCGCGCGAAGGCCTTGTCTTTCATCCGCTTCTTCACCGATTTGGCTTCCAGACTCGCAATCCGGTCCGGACGCACCAGCGCGCACGCCGTAATGAACCCCGCCAGCTCGTCGCACGCGTAGAGCGCTTTCGCCAGCAGCGTGTCGCGCGGAACACCCGTGTAGTCCGCGTGGCCGAGAATCGCGCGGCGGATCTCTTCCGAGACGCCGCGCTCCTTGAGAATTTCGCTGCCCTTCAGCGGATGGTCGGGAGCGTTGGGATACATCTCGTAATCGAAGTCGTGGATGAGCCCGACGACGCCCCACTTGTCTTCGTCCTCACCGAGCTTGCGCGCGTAGGCGCGCAGACACGATTCCACCGCCAGCGCGTGCTTGCGCAGGCTCTCGCTCTTCGTGTATTCGCACAGCAGCTCCCAGGCTTCCTCGCGATTCATCTCCGCCTCCGGCCGGTGAGCCATTATATGTCGAAGCGGCGGCCCAGTGCTCCGCGACCCTGGATCGCGACCATGCGTTGGCTCGTTGCGGATGGCGGGCGCGTTGACAGGGTCTGAGCGTTCGGATAATCTGAATCAGTCGCCTCCTCAGGCTTGCTGCACGGACTTTGGAGGCCCGTAGCTCAGTTTGGCGAGAGCGGGCCGACCTTGCGTCGGCCAGGTCAGGGAGCGAGAACACGCGGCCGAAAGGTTTGGAGGCCCGTAGCTCAGTTTGGCGAGAGCGGGCCGACCTTGCGTCGGCCAGGTCAGGGAGCAAGAACACGCAGCCGAAAGGTTTGGAGGCCCGTAGCTCAGTTTGGTCAGAGCGCTACCTTGACACGGTAGAGGTCAGCGGTTCGAGCCCGCTCGGGCCTACCAGCACCGTCCCTGCTCCATGGCCTTCGTTTACATCCTCCGCAGCGAAGCCTCCGGACGATACTACATCGGTTCCAGCACTGATCTCGTGCGACGAATGGAGGAGCACGGGCGCGGGCACTCGCCGGCGACGCGAGGGAGAGGGCCGTGGCGCCTGGTGTATCAGGAGGAATACGCGACGCTGGCGGAGGGGCGGCGGCGCGAGAGGCAGATCAAGCGCTGGAAGTCGGCGAGGCTGATCGACCGATTGATTGCGAGCCGGTCTGGTTAGAGCGGCCCGACCTTGCGACGGGCAGGTCAGCGGTTCGAGCCCGCTCGGGCCTACCAGCACCGTCCCTGCTCCATGGCCTTCGTTTACATCCTCCGCAGCGAATCTCTCTGAAGCCACTCCATCGGTCGCGCGAATGACCTTTTGCTGTGGTTGTAGTACTCTCGTCCCGCCGTGCAGACCGAGCCCGAAACCGAAGGGAGTCCTTGTCATCATGAAAAGCATTTCTTGGGGAAGATTCCTCACGCACGTCGCGGTGCTCCTGTCGTTCGTCGCGAGCGCCGTTGCCGCTTCCGCCGCCGAGCGCTGGCCGGCGGAAAAGGCCAACGCCTGGTACGCCAAACAGCCGTGGCTCGCGGGCGCGAACTTCGCTCCCTCGACGGCCATCAACCAGCTCGAAATGTGGCAGGCCGATACGTTCGATGCGGAGACGATCGACCGCGAACTCGCCTGGGCAAAGGATCTGGGCTTCAACTCGATGCGCGTGTTTCTCCACGATCTCCTCTGGAAGCACGACCGCGAAGGGTTCGTGAAGCGTCTCGACCAGTTTCTGGAAATCGCCGACCGGCACGGCATCGGCGTGATGTTTGTGCTCTTCGACGGCGTGTGGGACCCGCATCCGAAAATCGGACCGCAGCGCGCCCCCAAACCGCACGTCCACAACTCGGGTTGGATGCAGAGCCCCGGCGCAGAAATTCTCAAGGACCCGGGGCGTCACGACGAGCTCGAGGATTACGTGAAGGGCGTTATCAGGCGCTATCGCGACGACCGCCGCGTGCACGCGTGGGACCTCTTCAACGAGCCGGACAATCCCAACGCCGACGCCTACGGCAAGGTCGAGATTTCCAACAAGGCGGAGATGGCGCTCGCGCTGCTCAAGAAGGCGTTCACCTGGGCGCGCGAAGTGAACCCCTCGCAGCCGCTCACCGCCGGTGTGTGGCGCAGTGACTGGTCGCGGCCCGAGCGGATTTCCGAGATCGAGAAATATATGCTGGAAGAATCCGACGTCATTTCCTTCCACAGCTACTCTCCGCTCGCGCGCGTGAAGCGGCAGGTGGAAGCGCTGAAGCGCTACGGCCGCCCGCTCCTCTGCACCGAGTACATGGCGAGGCCGGCGGGAAGCACTTTCAATCCGGTTCTCGGTTACTTCAAGGAAGAAAGGGTCGCTGCGTACAACTGGGGATTCGTTTCCGGCAAGTCGCAGACCATCTATCCGTGGGAAACCTGGAAGAAGACCTACACCGCCGAGCCGAAGGTGTGGTTCCACGACATCTTCCGACCGGACGGGACATCCTTTGACAAGGACGAAGTCGCTTACATCAAGAAGTTGACCAAAGGAGAATGACCCATTGTCTGACGGGGTTCTTCGTGGCGGAGCGGGCCGCGGCCCGCTCCGCCGAGGCTCAGGGCGGTGAAATGCGGAAGGCCGCCATCTCCCGCGCGTTGCGCACCAGCAGCGTACCGCCCGAAGCGGCGGGGTTGTTCCACGTCTTGCCGCGAATCGCTTCGAAGCGCGCCAGCTCGCGATGCGCTTCCGGCGTCGCCTCGACCAGCACGAGATCCCCCGATTCGGCGAGGATGATGAGGTGCCCTTCGGCCAGCAGCACCTGGCCGTAACCATATCGTCCGCCCTTCCACTTCCGCTCGCCGCTGGCCACATCGACGCAGGCCAGAATTCCTTCGTCGAGCCCGTAGGCGTGGCCGTCGTGGATGACGGCCGTATTGAAGCGCGTCTTGAGGTTGACGTTCCGCCAGATTTCTCGCGCCGCAAAACCTTCTCCGGTGCGGCTCACTTCGACGACCGCCGCGCCCGTGCCGTAGCCGGAAGAGATGAAGAAGCGGTTCTCACTCACCAAGAGCGGCTGCGTCGCGTTCACGTTGTATGACGTTGTCCAGGGATAGTCCCACAGTAGCGAACCGTCTTCGACGCGCAATCCCATCACCCTCTGGGCGCTCACCACCAGGAGCTGGCGTTCGCCTGCGAGCGTGACGAGCATCGGCGCCGTGTACGCCTGCATATCGCTCTGGCTTTTCCAGACCGGCTCGCCCGTCAGCTTGTGATAAGCGACGACGGAACTCCCGGAGCGCCCGCCGGGCAGCACGATGACCTTGTCCTCCACGACGAGGGGCGAAGCGGCCATGCCCCAGCTCAGGTTCGTCGCGTTGTTGTCGGCCAGAATGTTTTTTGACCAGATGCGCTTACCGGTCTCGGCGTCGAGGCAGCGGAATTCGCCTTCCGCCCCCAGCGCGTAGATCCGACCTTCGTCCCACGTGGGCGTGGCGCGCGGGCCGTCACCGCCCATCGACTCGCTGAAATGCGCGGGCCAGCCATGGGTCCACAACTCGCGGCCCGTGCGAACGTCGTAAGCCGCGAGAACTTCCTGATTCCGTCGTTGCTCAATCGTATAAGCCTTGTCGTTGGCAATTACAAACGAGGCATAACCGCCGCCGATGGGCTGGCGCCACAGTTGCGGCAGGCCTTCGCTCGGCCAGCGCGTGAGGACGGGTGTCTGGTCGTAGCGGCCGTCGCGATTCGGACCGCGAAAGCCCGTCCAGTAGGGACGAGGGGCCGCGGCGGGCTGGGCCTCGGCGGGCACTTCCGCCGGGAGCGCGGCGGGAGTCGCCTCGGCCACTTCGCGCGCCGGCTCGGCAGGCGCTGAGGCCGAGGCGGCTTCGGTCGGACCCTCGCGCTGCTCGGCGCGGCTCTGCTCGAGACGTTCGTAGTGCTTCTCTTCCTTGTAGAGTGAGATGATGGGCTTCTGCCCGCTGCCCGCCATTTCCACGCGAATGCCAAACAACAGGTGGATGTAGAGAACACTGAGCGCGGCGATGCCGAGCGTGCCGAGAAGTTTGGCGGTCACGCGCACGCCGCTTCGCGCCCAGAGCAGGACCAGCCCGGCGGGCGGAATGAGGGCGGATGCGATCAAAATATTTCGTGGACGTTGATGCCAGCTCATCTCGGCCATCTCCTCTCGGGTTTTCGTCGGGTGCCTCGCCAACGGGATGCGCGCGATCTCCGCGTCGCAATGTCAGTATACAGGCAGTGAAATCCCTCGGGCAATTGTTGTCGGCGCCTGCGGGGTCGATGCCGCCGCGACATCGTCTCGGTCATCGGCGCCGCGTGTGGGATAATGAAAACGGTACGGGACGATGATTTCTGATCAGAACAACCCGAGCCCCGCGCCGGATGGAGGTTATTCGAACCGCCTCGCGCCGGCGCACAGCCGCTGGCTGATTGCCGTCGCCCTCGTAATTCTCGGCCTGGCCATCTTCGGTTCCGTCCGTTTGTGGCAGATGGGGCGCGAAGTCGAACGCCTCAGCCGGCAAGTGGAAGAGTCGGTTCGAACCGTCGAGGCGGCGGCCGAGCGGTCCGAGGAGGCGCTGATTCGCGCCTCGCAGGCGGAGGAGAACGCGCTCCAGGCGGCGCACGGCCGCGAACTGGCGGAGCGGGCGCGCGCGGAGTACGAAAGGATCGCGGAGGGCGCCAGGCGCGAAGCGCAAGCGGCGCGCGAAGAGGCGGAACAAGTGAGGAAAGAGCGCGAAGCGGAGCTCGAGCGGATGGAAAAAGCGCTCGGCCGGATTGCCGAGACGCGCCGCACGGCGCTGGGACTGGTGATGAGCCTGGGCGAGGACACTTTACGGTTCGATTTCGACAAGGCGACGCTCCGCCCCGAACATCGCGAAACACTCAGCCGCATCGCCGGCGTCCTGCTCGCCTCCAAAGGCTACCGGATCGACATCTACGGGCACACCGACGACATCGGGACGGAGGAATACAACCTGCGGCTCTCACAGCGGCGCGCGCAGGCGGTGCGCAGCTACCTGGTCGAGGCCGGAATCGATCCTGAGATTATCTCGACGAAGGGCTATGGCAAATCGAGTCCGCGGGTGAAGGGAACTGCGCCTCAGGCGCGCGCCGCCAACCGGCGCGTGGAAATCGCCATCATCGATTCGGTGATCCAGTTGATCGGTCCGGCGCAGGCGGGAAACAGGTAAGCGGACTTCAGGCCGAGTGGACCTCGCGTCTATTTCGCCCCGCGGCGCGCCCGAGTTCCGGCGCCGATGGCGAAGAGGTGTTTCAGGCCGCGCACGTAGAGGACGCCTTCGGAGATGGCGGGTGTGGCCATCAGGACTTCGCCCATGGGGTTCGCGGAAAGCAGTTCATACTTCGCTCCGGCCTTGAGCACAATCACCTCTCCGTCTTCGCTTGCGAAATAGACCTTGCCGTCGGCGGCGACGGGCGAAGCGCTGTAGGCGCCGGGTTTGTCGCCGAGGCGCTGCTGGTAAAGGCGTTCGCCGCGCGCAGCGTCGTAAACGGCGAGGACACCGTTGTTCTGCACGACGTACAGGTGGTCGCCATAAACAAGCGGCGTGGGGAGGTAACTCCCGCCCCGGAGTTGTGACCAGGCTACAAATTCGTTTGACGTGGCGCCGCCGCGCAGCGAGATATTGCCGCGCGCGCCCGGCCGGATGGCGTAGATGGGCTGGATGGGCGAATAACCGCTCACGACGAAGATGAATCCTTTGCCGAGGAACGGAGTGGTGGCCGTGATGTCGGCGCTTCGTCCGAGCCGCCACCGTTCTTTCCCCGTCTCGGGGTCATAGCCGCGAATAAAATTCGTGGCGTTGGTGACGAGTTCGGCGCGACCCGCGGCGCGCACAATAGTCGGCGTGCCCCAGGAGGGATGCTCGTCGCGCGGCGTGCGCCAGACTTCCGCGCCGTCCTTGAGGCGGAACGCGGCGATAAACGACGGGCCGTGAACGTCGCACTGCACGATGACCTTATCGTCGTGGATGATCGGGGAACTCGCCATGCCCCATTCGAGGTCGGGATCCTTGAACCATCCGGCGTTGAGTCTGCCCAGGTCTTTCTTCCACAGGAGTTTTCCATCGAAATCGTACGCGTAAAGTCCCTCCGAGCCGAAGAAGGCGACAACGTGTTTGCCGTCGGTCGCGGGCGTGGGCGACGCCTGAGTGGATTTCGGATGGCGTTTCGAGCGCGGAACTCCCTCGTGCGCCACACGCTCCCAGAGAATCCTGCCGGTGTGCTTGTCGAGCGCGTAAACGCGCCAGGAATGTTTCGAAAGGTCGCCGGAAGGCGTGATGTCGCCGTAGAGGCCGTGGCGCAGCGAGGCCTGCGGATCGCTGGAAACGGCGGTGGTGACGAAAATCCGGTCGCCCCAGATGACGGGGCTTGAGACCGAGAGGCCGGGAATCGCCGTCTTCCAGAGAATGTTGACGCCTTTCTCGCCGTCCCATTTGACGGGCGTCGCGTGCCCCTCCGCGATGCCGGTAGCGTGAGGGCCGCGAAAGGACGGCCAGTTCTGCGCATGGCCCGCGGCGGCGACGAGGACCACCGAGAGGGCCAGTGCCCCAGGCGAAAGACGACGCCTGGCGACGGGCAGCATTCGGAAGAAGATCCGCATCGAAGGCATAAGTATATTCATTCGAGTGGCGGGCCAAGCCCCGGACGAGCGCGCCGGAGGCATCGGCTCCGCGAATCTTCGCTTGACGCGACATGAAGCAGATTATATGTTCGAGAAGTGGCGGTCAAGCAGCGGGCGCGCAGCCAATCGCCGCTTCCGGCCTCGATCCTCGAAACCAAGCTCTGAATGGGAATCCCGTATAACATGATTCCGCGACTGGTTTTCCTCACGCTTCTGTGTGCCGCGACGAGCGCGCGAGCCGGCGACTGGCCCGACTGGCGCGGCCCGGAGCGCGACGGCAGGTCGCCGGAGAAGAATCTGGCTGAGAAGTGGTCGCCCACGGGTGAAAACCTGAACTGGCGCGCGCCTTACGGGGGGCGTTCGACGCCCATCGTGCTCGGCGACCGCGTGTATCTCCAGAACGCCTCGGGCGAAGGCGCAGAGCGCCAGGAGCGCGTGATGTGCTTCGACGCGGACACGGGCCGCGTCTTGTGGGAATACCAGTTCAACGTCTTTCAGAGCGATGTGCCGCCACACCGCATCGCCTGGGCGTCGCCCGTGGCCGACCCGGCGACCGGCGTCGTTTACGCGTTCGGCGGGCACGGATTGTTGCTGGCGCTCGACCGCGAAGGCAAGCTCCTCTGGGAGCGATCGCTCGCCGAAGATTTCGGACTCATCACGACGCACGGCGGGCGCACGGTTTCTCCGGTCATCGAAGGCGACCTCGTCATCGTCAGCGGGCTTTCCGCCGGCTGGGGCGACCAGGCGCGCGGCGCGCACCGCTTCTTTGCCTTCGACAAGAAATCGGGCGAGACCGTGTGGGTCAGCTCGCCCGGGCAACGCCCCTACGACACAACGTACTCTCCGCCCATCGCGGCGGTCATCAATGGGACGCGGCTGCTGATTGCGGGCGGCGGCGACGGCGCGGCGCACGCGCTCAAGCCGCAGACGGGCGAGCCGGTGTGGCGCTTCGAGATGAGCAAGCGCGGCATCAACACGGGCGCGGTCCTTGTGGGCACGGATGTGTTTGTTTCGCATGGCGAAGAAAACCTCGACACAAACGAGATGGGCCTGATCGCCGCCGTGGACGGCACGGGCCGCGGAGAACTCGGCCGCGACCGCGTCCGCTGGGCGGTAACCGGAATCCTGAACGGTTATTCTTCGCCGGTGACGGACGGCAAGCGGATCTATCTGATTGACAACAGTTCGAACCTGAACGCTTTCGACGCCGCCAGCGGGGAACGCCAGTGGACGCTGAACCTCGGCACGATTCAGCGGGCGTCGCCCGTCCTTGCCGATGGCAAACTCTACGTCGGCACGCAGACGGGCAAGTTCTACATCCTTCGGCCGCGCGCGGACGGATGCGAAATTCTCAGCGCGCAGCAGCTCGGAACGGAAACGGAACCGGAAGAGATTTACGCTTCCGCGGCCATTTCGCGCGGGCGGGTGTTTTTCGTCACCACGCACGCGCTTTACAGCTTCGGCAAGAAGAGCGGAGCCTCCTCGCCGGCGGCGAAGCGGGCGGAAAAGGTGAAGCCGGGCGAGCCGGCCTGGGTGCAGGTGGCGCCGGCGGAACTCGTGCTCAAGCCAGGTGAGACCGTGCGCCTGCGCGCGAGGCTCTTCGATGAGCACGGGAACTTTGTGAAGGAATCGCCCGCGTCCTGGACGCTCGAAGGTCTGAACGGCAAGGTCGAGTCCGACGGGCGCTTCACCGTCGCGAGCGAGGCCGCCGCCCAGGCGGGAATTGTGAAGGCGACGGTCGGCGAACTGAGTGGCACCGCGCGCGCGCGCGTCATTCCGCCGCTTCCTGTGGACGAGAATTTTGAGTCGTACGCACCCAACTCCGTCCCGCCGCACTGGATTAACACTCGCGGAAAATATCAGGTGCGCGAGCTGGAAGGGACGAAGGTGCTGGTGAAACTGGCCGACAATCCCTTTACCAAGCGCGCGCGGTCGTACTTCGGGCCGACCGAGTGGTCGAACTACACGGTTACGGCCGATGTGCGCGCCATACTGAAGCGGCGGCAGATGGGCGACGCGGGCGTTATCGCGCAGCGCTACGCGCTGGTTATTTTCGGCGCGCACCAGCGGCTCGAGCTTCAGGCCTGGCAGCCGGAAACCGAACGCACCGTCACCGTGCCGTTCCCCTGGAAGCCGGAGACGTGGTATCGCATGAAACTCGAGACTCAGAATCTTCCGGACGGGGCGGTGCGCGTGCGCGGCAAAGTGTGGCCGGTGGCGGAGCCCGAGCCCGAAGCGTGGACGATCGACCGCGTGGACAAGGCCGGAAACCGGAAGGGCAGTCCGGGGATTTACGCCGACGCGCCGTTTGAGATTTTCTTCGATAACATCAAGGTCATACCGAACTGACGGAGTCACATGAATCGAAAATGGGGATTGACGCTTCTGCGGCGGCTGAGGGTCGCGCTCGTTGCGGCTCTGGCGATGCCCGTCGCGCCGCTCGCGGCCTCGGACCCGGCAGCGGTCGAATGGCCGATGTGGGGCGGAACGCCGAACCGCAACATGGTCTCGAGCGTGAAAGGGCTGCCCACGACCTGGGACGTGGGCTCGAAGAAAAACATTAAATGGGTGGCAACGCTCGGCTCGCAGACCTACGGAAATCCGGTTGTCGCGAAGGGCATGGTTTTCGTCGGGACGAACAACGAGGCGCTGCGCGATCCAAAACAGCCGGGTGACCGAGGAGTGCTGAAAGCTTTTCGCGCGTCCGACGGCGAATTCCTGTGGCAGCACACCTCGGAAAAACTTCCCGCGGGCCGCGTGAACGACTGGCCGTACCAGGGCGTGTGTTCGTCGCCGATCGTGGAGGGCGACATCCTCTATTACGTCACCAACCGCAGCGAAGTCGTCGCGCTCGACATTCACGGGTTCCGCGACGGGAAGAACAACGGGCCGTACACCGGCGAAAAATTCACGGGCGAGTTCGACGCCGACATCATCTGGAAATTCGACATGATGGAAGAGCTGGGCAATCACCCGCACAACATGTCGAATTCGTCGCCGGTCATCTGGGGCGACCTGATCTTCGTCAGCACCTCGAACGGCGTGGATGAAAGCCACGTCAATGTGCCCTCCCCCAACGCGCCCGCCATCATCGCGCTGAACAAGCACACGGGCGAAATCGTGTGGGAGGACGCCTCGCCGGGTGAAAACATCCTGCACGGCCAGTGGTCCACGCCGGCGGTGGGAGAAATCGGCGGCGTGATGCAGGTGGTGATGGGCCAGGGCGACGGATGGGTTCGCAGCTACGAGGCGAAGACCGGAAAGAAACTCTGGGAGTTTGACTCGAACCCGAAAGACTCCGTGTGGCCGCACACGCGCAACGAGCTGATTTCGACGCCGGTCATCGTCGGCGACCTCGTGTACATCGCCAACGGGCAGGACCCCGAGCACGGCGAGGGTGTCGGGCACATGTACGCGATTGACGGCACAAAACGCGGCGACATCACCGAGACCGGGCGTGT
>CAZKXX010000100.1:0-13778 GCA_964556705.1 uncultured Acidobacteriota bacterium | reverse complement strand
CCGGCGAATCGAGGAAGTGTCCTACCGCGACCGCGGCCGCCTGGGGCTTTTCGTGCGTCGCAGCGGCGCGCGCGGGAGCACGACGGCGGAATTTCGCGAGCTCGACCGCGCTCCCGCCGCCGATCGCGCGCGGGCGCGCGGAAGTTTCCGCACCAGGCTGCTCGCCGCCCTCGCCGCCGAATATCCCGGCTGGAAATTCGAACGCGTCGGAACGCGCTCCGACCGCGAACATTCTTTTTCGGCCTGGTACACGCGCGGGGTGGCGCGCCGCGGCACGACGGCCTGGGCGTTTCTGGGACTTTCGGAGGAAGAACCCTGGACCGCCGCCGACAGCGCGCTCGCCTTCGGCCTCATCTGGCTGGACTGGCTCCGGGCGCGCAGCGAGCGCATCACCTTTCCCGGGCTGAAGCTCTTCCTGCCCGCGCGCGCCATTCCGCCGAACGCCGCTCGCGCCGCCTGCCTGAACTCGCGCGCGCTGAACCTGGAAATCTGCGAATGGACGCCGGAGCTTTCGCGGCCGCGGCCCGTGGACCTCAGCGCTTTTCGGCGCGTCGAAGCGCGGCTCGTCCCCTATCGCGTCAGCGAAGAACTGCTTCAGCGCCACGAGCCGCTGGTTCGCGGGCTTCTTGGTGAACACTTCGGCGAAGTGGACGTGGTCACGGAGGGATTGCGCAACGCGCTTTCGCTGCGCGTTCTGGGGCTGGAAGTCGCCCGCATCGAAGGGCTGCTTTCGCCCCGGGTGTTTTTCGGACTGGAGGGAAGCTATCGCCGGCTCGACCCTCGAGCGCCGCAGGAGTTCCGTGAATTCGTCGCGCGCGTGCTCGCCGACCGCCGTCCCGACCCGCCTGACGCTTCGTCGGACTTCTACCGGCTGCAATCGGAGCGCTGGCTCGAAGCCCTGCTGCTCCGAGACCCGGCGCGAATCGACCCGCAACTCGCGCCCGAGCCGCTTTATCCCCAGGTGCCCGCCTTCGCCGGCAGCGAGCGGGGCATCATCGACCTGCTGGGTGTGCTTCGCGACGGGCGGCTCGCCGTCATCGAGCTGAAACTCGAAGAGGAAATCAACCTGCCGTTTCAGGGGCTCGATTACTGGCTGCGCGTGCGGCGCGTGCTGGAGGAGAAACGGCTGGCCGAGTCCGGATACTTTCCCGGCGTCAGCCTCCAGGCCGCCGCTCCCGTGCTCTACTTCGTCGGTCCGGCGTTCCGCTTTCATCCCACGGGCGAGCGCATCGTGCGCTACTTCGACCCGTCGCTGGAAATCGTCCAGGTGGGAGTGAACGAACAGTGGAGGCGCGGCGTTCGCGCGCTGTTCCGGCGCCCGATGCGTCCGGAAGAGCCCGGCCGCCGGACGCGTCCGAGCTGAAGCGGCAGGGGGATTGACTCTCCAGGAAAGCCGTCGGGATTTCTGCTGTCGCCCCTTGGCGAAGCGCAGCCATCTGGGTTACGATTCGGCCAGTGTTGTCCTGCCTGCAAGGTCCGAGGGCGATTCGATGCGCTTGAAGTTCTGGGGAGTCCGAGGCTCCACGCCGACGCCGCAAGCGGAAAATCTCCGCTTCGGCGGAAACACTCCCTGCCTCGAGTTGCGATCGGACGCGGGAAAACTCCTGATCGTGGATTGCGGAAGCGGCCTGCGAATGCTCGGCAAATCGCTGCTCAGGGAGTTCGGCGACCAGCCGATTCGCGCGCACATTCTGCTGAGCCATTACCACTGGGACCACATCCAGGGACTGCCCTTCTTCGTCCCGCTCTACCGGGAAGGAAATGTGTTTCAGTTTTATTCCTACTCCCTTCCCGGCCCTTCCGTGGAAGAAGCGCTGCAAGGCCAGATGGCCGATCCGTACTTTCCCGTGAACATGACGGCGATGCGGTCCAAGCCGACCTTCGTCGAAATCCGCGAAGGGACTTTTCAGATCGAAGATTTCACGGTCCGGGCGCGGCGGGTGAACCATCCGCAAGGGTGCCTCTCGTTCCGCATCGAAAACAACGGGCGGTCGGTGCACTACGCCACCGACAACGAGCCCGGCGCGGCGCAGAGCGACCGCGCGCTTCGCGAGCTGGCGCGCGGCGCCGACATCCTGATTTACGACGCGCAGTATTCGCGCGAGCAGTTGCGCAACGACAGGAAAGGCTGGGGTCACAGCACCTGGGAAGAAGGCGTCGAGATCGCCCGCGAGGCCGGAGTCGGCGAACTGATTCTCTTCCACCACGACCCCGACTGCGACGATGAGACGGTGGCGCGAATCGAGGCCGCGGCCCGCGCTCGCTTTCCCAGGTGCCGCGCGGCCTTCGAAGGGCTGGAAATCGTCCTGTGACGGCACGCCGGCCCTCGGCGCGAAGCGCGGCCCGGGAAACGATCAGAAGGATTTCGCGGAGTCCAGCAGCAGCGTGACCGGGCCGTCGTTGACGAGTTCCACTTCCATCCTCGCCTGAAACTCTCCCGTTTCGACGCGCGCGCCGGCGGCGCGCAAGCATCGCAGGAAATCCTCGTAGAGCGCCCGCGCGGATTCGGGCGGCGCAGCGCGATCGAAGCTCGGCCGCCGCCCTTTGCGGCAGTCGCCGTAAAGCGTGAACTGCGAAACGCAGAGAAGCTCACCGCCCGTTTCGAGAAGCGAGAGGTTCATCCGGCCCTCGGCATCGTCAAACACGCGCAGGCCGACAATCTTTTCCGCCAGGTATCGTGCCGCCTCCGGCGCATCCGTCGCGCCGATTCCCACCAGCACCAGCAGGCCGCGGCCGATGCGGCCGACCGACCGGCCTTCCACGCGGACTTCCGCTCGACGGACGCGTTGAACGACGGCTCGCACGGCGGGATGGAGTTCTATCAGGAAGCGGCGGCGGGGGCAAGCGAGGCGACGGGCCGCGCGTTCAGCGGCCGCGCGTCGAGCCGCGAAGCGCCGTGTGCGCGAACTGGATTTCCGTTGCACCGGCGTGCAGCGCTTCGAGTTCCGCGACGAGCGGCTCGCGCACTGCGACGAATTCTTCCCAGTCCTTCTTCGCCACCGATTCGGCCGGCGGCAGATTCATCGTCAGGAAGTTCCGGAACTTCCCGTGGTGGCTGATGCGGAAGTCGAGGTGCGGGCCGGTGGCGAGTCCGGTGGCGCCCGAGAGGCCGATCAACTGCCCCTGGCGCACGCGCTGGCCCCGCTTCACCAGAATGCGCGAGAGGTGCAGGTAAGACGTCTCGTAACCTTTCGCGTGCCGCAGCCGCACCACCTTCCCGCCTCCGCGGTCCCAGCCGGCCGAGACCACCGCGCCGTCCCCGACCGCCTGCACCGGACTGCCGGTGGGCGCGGCGTAGTCCACGCCGTGATGCGGCCGGTAAGTTTTCAGAATGGGATGGAAGCGGCGACGGCTGAAACCGGAAGTGACTCGCGCCGAAAACTTCAGCGGCGAACGAAGGAAAGCCTTCTGCATCGCTTTGCCGTCCGGAGCGTAGTAGGCGGCTTTCCCCGAGGGATCGCGGAACAGGACCGCCTGATAGAGGCGGCCGGCATTGCGAAATTGCGCCGCGAGCACGCGGCCGTAACCGAGGCGCTCGCCGTGCAAAACCTTCTTCTCGACCACAATCTCAAACCTGTCGCCGCGGCGCGGGTCCGTATTGAAGTCGAGGTCCCATCCGAAAATGTCGGCCACTTCGAGCGCCAGTTGCACGCCCTCGCCCGCGTCAGCGACCGCCTGGAACAGCGAGTCGCGAACCTCGCCGCTCACACCGGCCACTTCATAAACGTAAGGGACGTCCTGAATCTCGGCGCGGAACTGATCGCCGTCGCGGTTGACCCACAGAATGCGGTCGGAATCGATCTGGTAGCTGACGGCGCGAAGCTCGCCCAGGCCCGAGGTCACCACCGAGACGCGGTTCCCCGCGCGCACGCGAGCCAGATCGTAAACGGGACGCGAGTCGCGAATGATTTGCGCGACCAGCGCGGGATCGAGTCCCGTTCCGACCAGAAACTGGCTGAAGGTGGTGCGTGAGGGAAGATCGTGCTCCGCGTAGACGTTGCGCAGCGACGCGATCATCTCCACGTCTTCCTGCGCAAGCTGAAGCTCCTGCGCGAGCAGGCGTTCGCTGAAGAGCCGCTGGCGAATCAGCGCGGCGAGAGCCGTCCCGCCCGCGATGGAAACCACCAGCACGGACAGCAGCAGGCGCTTTCCCGGCACGCGGGCCCGACGAGGCAGAGCGAGGCTAGATTCGGTTCCTCGGTTCCAACTCATCGCCCAGCAATTTACCACAGGCCGTCAAGAGGCGCGAAGGGATTTTTTGGCCGGGCCGAAAAAAAAGTGTCTCAGTGGTCTCAGTGGTCGCCATGGTCTCAAATCGGGCTGCTACGGTGTAGCTATGAACGTCAGAGAAGGAACGCCCCCGAGGGCCGGGGCGGTCGGTGAGGTACGCCCGATGATGGCTAGATTATTAAGCTCCGGCGAGGCTAGATGGCAGAAGGCCCGCGAAGGGCCGGTGCTCGCCGCCGAGCGCCGTCTGATGCGCCGCGTGGCGACCCGCTGCGGGGCCGAAATCGCCCGGGCCTGCCGCTACTCCTCGGTCCCGGCGGCGTTTCTGGCGGCGCTGGTGGCCAACGAATCGGGCGGAAACGCCCGCGCAGCGCGATTTGAGCCCTCTGTTTACAATCACTTAAGGGCTCTGGCGGAGGGCCGCCGGCCGCGCTTCGGAGGCATCCGGCGGGAGGCGCTGGAGGCGGAAGTTACCGACATGCTCCACCCCAAAGCCGTTTCTTTTCATGAGGTGTTTTTCACCGACGGCTCCCGCAGCCGCCTTCCGGAAGGACTTGTCGGGCAATATTCTCTAGGCCAGCAGGGAGGGCATCACACCATCGATAAGATCACAGCTCTAGGCCAGGGCGTTCAGGGGCGAAGCCTCGCGAACCCGGCCCTGGCGGAGCTGGCGGACGAAGCGCTTCGGGAGCTCGCGACCTCCTGGGGCCCCACGCAGATCATGGGCTACCACCTGGTCGGGCGCGCGGGCACAGTGCGCGACCTGCTCGACCCGGAGTTCCATTTCAAACTCGCGCTCACCCTGCTGGCCGAATTCTCCGAGCGCTACGGGCTCGACCTGCGGCTGGAGTTTTCCGAACTGTTCCGGTGCTGGAACACCGGGCGGCCGTACGGCGAGACGACGGACCCGCGGTACGTGGAAAAGGGGTTGCTGCGGATGGAGATTTTTCGCGCGCTGGAGGAGGAGGAAAGGCTGAAGGACGAAGGGTCCGCTGCCCGGCGGTGAGGCGCCCCGGGATTCGAGCGGGGTTTTGGCCATCGCGGTTTGAGGAGCACGGCGAACGGAAAGGACGTCGGAATTCGAAATCTGAAATTTGAGATTTGAAAACTGAGTCCGGAGCCCATGCGCAGATTTTTTCAGCAACTCTTTTCGGAATCCGGCGAGGCGAGTTTCAGCCGCGTGGGAACTTTTCTGGCTCTCGCCTGCTCCTGCGTCTGGGTAACGCGCATCGTGTGGACGACGAACGCGCTGCCCAGCCTCGACGGCCTGACGCTTTTCATTTCGAGCCTCTACGCGCTCGGCAAGGCGGGCCAGACCGTGCAGCGCATGCTCGGGCGCGAAGGGCAAAGCACCCAGACAGCGGAGCGGCGGGAATGATCATGGCGATTTCAAAACTCATCGATGGGCTCCGCGCTGTGTGGCGACGAATCTCGGCGGCCGATTGGAGTTTCGCCAAAACCGCGCTGGGCGCCGCGGCCTTGCTCGCGCTTGCCGTGTTCCTCGCCGCCGGATGGCTGGGCGAGCGGCGCGCGCGAGTCACGCTTTCGCGCGAACTCGAGGAGTTCCATCGCCGCGCCGCGGCCGAGACGCGGGAGCTGGAAGCGCGCGCCGAAGCCGCGGTGCGCCAGGCGGAAACGCAGCACGCGCAGGCGCTCGGGACGCTCCAGACGCGGCGGCGCGCGCTGGAGCGCGAGGCGCAGTCGCTGCGCGCGCGCCTTTCCGCGCTCGAGCTCGAGCCTCGCGCCCGGGCCGAAGCCGTGTCCACCCTCGATTCAGACGAGCTGACGAGGCGACTGGCGACACGGCCCGGCCCGGGAGCGGCGCCGGCGGCCGCCACGAAAGAAGTTCCACATTCAACATTCAAGATTCAAGACCTGCCGCGCGCGGCGGAAGAAATTCAAGATTCAAGATTGCAGATTCAAGACGCGATCCGCGCGACGGAAGAATTTCAAGACTCAAGATTGCAGATTCAAGACGTGGTGCGCGCGGCGGAGCTCGCTTTCACCGGACTCGAAGGCTGCCGCGAGCGCGCGTCGCTGGGCGAGCGTCTGCTCGCAAACTGCGAGGAGCGCGTCCGGGCCGAGCGCGCGGCGGTCGCGATGCTCGACCGTTCCGCCGCTGAATGGCGCGAGGCGGCGCGCCTGAAAGACGAACTCGCCGCGCGGCGCGCGAGCGAGCATCAGAGGGCGCTGCGCGCCGCCCGCGGCTCGCGCTGGCGGCGGTTCACGCGCGCCTTGCAGTACGTGGCGATCGGCGTGGTGGTTGGGGTCGCGGTGAGATGAGGACGTTCGAATCGTGAACAGGGAATTGTGAATTCTGAACGAAGAAAGTCCGAGCTCCATCACCGCATCGGGCTCGACTCGAGCCCTCCGCGATTCACGATTCAAAACGACTTGAACTTCGCCGGTCGGCTCGCGGCGGCCCGTGTGAGTCGAAATGGACCTCGATCTCGAAAAGCTGGCGCTCTGGTGGGGCCCGGGGATTCTGCTCCTGCTCCTTTTCGGCCTGGGATTTCTGCGGCTCGCGCAGGACTGGATCGGCAAGTCGATGGACGTGAAGCGGCGGCAGGTGGAGGAGTCGTTCGGATTCGCGCGCGAGTACGTGGAGCAGTTCCTCAATTCACAGCGCTCGCAGGCCGAAGCGCTGTCGCGCCTGGCCTCGTCGGTCGAGCACCGCGACACGCGCGAAAGTTTCGAGCACCAGGAAATGATCATCGCGCTGAAGGCCCTGCACCGCGAGATCCGCGAGCTGCCGTGCCGCGGGCGGGACGGAAGCAGGAAGTGAGGAGAGGAAGCAACCGAGAGCCGCAGGATGGACGGGCGGACTTTCAACTTTGAACTCTCAACTTTCAACGCGCGGTTGAAGGCCGGCCGCGGGAAAGAGATCCACCACGGAGCGAGGCACTGAATATGGACATCCGGTTACGTCAGAAGGAAGTCATTCGGGGAAAACTTCTTTATTACCTGGCGCTGATTTATCCGCAGTCGGCCACGCTGCCGCTGCTCCAGGGCGAGCTCGACATTTTCGGCTATCCCGTCACGCTCGACGAATTGCAATTTCACATCGCCTATCTCGCCGAGAAGGGGATGGTCTCGGTGGAAGACATTCCCAGTTCGTCGTCGCGCCGGGGCGGGTCGACCCGGAGCATCTCGCTGGTGAAGGTGACGGCGAAAGGGATCGATTACTTCGACGGACGCCTGCCCGCTGACGAAGGGATTTATCTCGAGCCGCGCGAGTAGCGCCCCGACGCAGCCGGGGAAACCGCAAGTCCGGAAGAAAGGAATGAGATGGACGAAGGCATGAACTCGACCGACCCGAAAAGGAATCCGGCCTCGCCCGCGGCGGAACCCCCCGCCGCGCCTCCCCGCGCCTGCCGGCCTGCTCGCGGCCGTAAGCGCCAGCAGGCCGGCGGGCCTGCGAAAGCAGGCGCCGAGGGCGCGGGCGCGAAAAGCGCGCGCACCGTCGCCGAGCTGTCGGCCGAGGGACAGCAACTGGTCGAGACGCTGCTCGTGGAAGGCTCGCCGGTCGAAGACGTCGTCGAAGGCGTGTTCGAGGCGGCGGGCGTGCGCGTCCCGCCGCGCGCCGTCGAGGAGTTTTTCCGCGCGCGTCCGGACGTGCAGCAGCGCCGCGCGCAGCACCTGGTCGAGACCGCGGAATCGCTCAAACGCGCGCTGGGCGATCCGGAGTCCGCCGAAGCGCGGCTGGCCGAAGCCGCGATCTTCACCGGCCTGCTCGCGCTGCGGCGCCGGGGCGGCGAATTGAATCTGAAGGACGCCGTCTCGCTGCGCCTGCAACGCGAGCAGATCGGCCTCCGCAACCAGCTCCTGCGCCTGCGGGCGAAGAAGCAAGCCCAGGACATGAAAATCAACGAGACGAACCATCAGCTCATGCGCTCCAAACTGAAGCTGATCCGGCTGCAACTGGAAGGGATGAACAAGGAGATTGAGGCGGGCGGAAACGCCGCGGAACTCGGTCCGCAGGCTATCCAGAAAATTCAGGAAATTTACGGAATTGCGACGCTGCCGAATATTCCGGCGTCAGAGATGACGCGGTGAGTGGAAATCGGAAAATGGAAACCGGGAAGCTGAAACTCGAAGTTCGGGATTCGCGCGGGGGGTCCCCGGCGTCGAAGGCCGAAAAGCGAAAAGCGAAAAACGAAAAGCGGGACCCGGGAAGCGCGACTCGGGATTCGAGACTCGCGAATCGTCCGCCCGGCGGAGTGGCGGCCCGCGAGGCGGCCGGCGAAGAATCGCAGATTCCAGATTCCAAATTCAAGAACCCTGAATCGCCGAAGGATAGCAGAACCTCGGATGCCCGACTGCAACCGGCCAAGCCCACGAAAGACGACCGGACCTCGGATTCCGGATTCCAGTCAGCCGAATCGCCGAAAGATGACGGGAGGTCGAATTCCCGATTTCGGAAGGCGCCTGCCAAGCCGAGGACTCCGCATTCGAAGAAAAGGAAAGCGTCGGCGCGAAGCAAAGCGGCGCCGGCCGGACAATTCAGAATTCAGAATTCAGAATTCACAATTTCTTCTCCCGCCATCCGCCTGCTGCCCTACCAGCGCGCCTGGGTGGAGGACGACTCGCCGCTGAAGATCGTCGTCAAGGCCCGTCAGGTGGGTTACTCGTTCGCCGCCACGCTGCGCGCCGTGCTCAAGTGTCTGAAACGCAAGACGACGTGGATCTTCCTCTCCAAAGGCGAACGGCAATCGCGTCTGCTGATGGAAAAGGTCCAGGACCACGTGCGCTCCTGCGGCCTCGTGGCGCGTCTGGCGGAGTCGCACTTCTTCGAAGGCGCCGACGTCAAGCAGCTCGAAGTGCGTTTCCCGAACGGCTCGGTGATCTACGGCCTGCCCGCCAATCCCGATACGGCGCGCGGCTACACGGGCAACGTCACGCTCGACGAGTTCGCCTTTCACGCCGACGCCGACAAGATCTATTCCGCGCTCTTCCCCACCATCACGCGCGGCTACGCGCTGGAAGTGATTTCCACGCCCAACGGGACGCAGGGGAAATTTTACGAGCTGGCCAAAGCGGCCGGGTTGGCCGAAGCGGGACTCGACAACGGGCGAAAAGCGGAAATCGAAAACCGCAAATCCTCCGCCGGGGGCCGAGTTTCGGCTTTGGATTTTCGAGTTTCGCCTCGTCGGCCGACCTGGTCGGCCCACGAGTGCGACATCTACGAAGCCGTGCGGCAGGGTTTGAAGGCCGATCTCGTGCTGCTGCGCAACGGCTGTGAAGACGACGCGATCTGGCAACAGGAGTTCTGCTGCCAGTTCGTTTCCTCCGCGGAAAACTTTTTCCCGCCCGAACTGCTCGCGCCCTGTTTGAGCGCGGAAGCGAGCGCGGAGACGCCGCTGGAATTGCTGGCGTCGGCACGAATCGCCGACGCTGCGGGAATCGGGAATCGGAGACCTGGAACCGTGGCCGGACCGGCTCCGGTTCCCGGTTCCCGGTTTCCGGTTTCCGAGTTTTATCTGGGCATTGACATCGGCCGGCACCGCGACCGGACGGTGTTCTGGCTCGATGAAGTGACCTCGCTTGCGGCGAGCGGTTCTCATCCTGAGCAAAGCGAAGGATCTCAGCAGTCAGCGAACGCGCTCATCTCGCCCCAGGAAGACGCAGAGAGGCTTCGCTCCCTTCGACGACGCTCAGGGACGGTGAGCGAAGCCGAACCGTCCGCTCAGCATGACAGGGTGGCCGTTGCGCGCCTGGTCCGCATCCTGGCCGAAACGCCTTTCGAGGAGCAGCTCGCCTTCGCGCGCCAACTGCTTTCGCTGCGCGGGCCGGAGGGTGAATACCTGGTGCGGCGCGCCTGCGTGGACGCGACGGGAATGGGCGCGATGCTCGGGGAAATGCTCGAACGCGAGTTCGCGCCGCGCGTCGAAGCGGTGACGTTCACGGCCGCCGTGAAAGAAGACCTGGCGTTCCGCACCAAGCGGCGGATCGAGCAGCGGCTGAGCCTGCTGCCGGACACGCGCGAAGTGCGGCGAGCGTTTGCGGCGGTGAAAAAATTCGCGACGCCGAGCGGCAACCTGCGCTTTGACGCGGCTCGCACCGACGCCGGGCACGCCGACGAGTTCTGGGCGAAGGCGCTGGCGGACCTGGCCGCGGATTCGGCGCCCGCCGCGCGCGCTTCGGACGCCTACCTCGTGGAAGGCGCGCCGATGGTGAGTCCCGCGGCGTTCGCGGAACTGGGCGCGGGATGGAGCGCGCTCGAGGCGCTGTAGGGGTCCCGACCGCGAGCGTCGGGGCCCAGGGCGGGCGCAGGGCCCGTCCCGACGGAGAATACGATGAAACTCGGACCGATTGAGATTTCGTGGGCGCGGGACGTAGCGCCGCCGTCTCGGCGGCACGAGCAGGCCGGCCGGAGGCCGGCGCTACAGGCCTCGCACGCGTCGCCGGACCTGGAGGCGCCGACGCTCGAATCGGTCGCGGCGCCGCGCGGCCTGACGGGCACGCCGTTCTTCCAGGGCTTTCTGCGCGATTTCGGCGAGTACAACCCGCAGCTCGAAGGGCTGGCGGCGATCCGCACGTACGAAAAGATGCGGCGCTCGGACGCGCAGGTGGCCGCGACCTTGCTCGCCTGCGAGCTGCCCATCCGCGCCGCGCACTGGGACGTGCTCGCGGCTTCCGACGCGCCCTTCGACCGCGAGGTGGCGTCGTTCGTGCGCGACAACCTTTTCGGCGGGCTCGAATACGTTTCGCCTTCCGGCATGAAAGTCTCGCAGTGCTGGGACGAGGTGCTCAGAAACGCGCTGCTCATGCTGGCGTTCGGCGCCGCCGTGCACGAGGAAATTTACGCCGTGGACGGCGAACGCGTGCGCCTGGCGCGCCTGGCGCCGCGCCTGCCCGTCACCTTCTACCGCTGGATTACCGACACGGACGGCGAAACGCTGTTGGCGCTGCACCAGTACGGCTACCGCAACGCGAATTTCGAAAGCGTCCAGATTCCCGCCGACCGCCTCGCCGTCTTCACGTTCAACCAGGAAGGCTCGAACTTTTTCGGGCGCTCGATGCTCCGCCCCGCCTACCTGCACTGGTACGTCAAGCACCAGCTCTACCGCATTGACGCCATCGCCGGCGAACGGAACGGGCTGGGCGTGCCCACCATCGAGCAGGGCCCGGCCGGCTCGAAGGAAGACCGCGAGGCCGCGGCCCGCTGGGTGACGCAGCTCGCCGCGCACGAACGCACCGGCGTCTCGCTGCCGCACGGATGGAAATTCTCGCTCAAGGGCGTGGAAGGGAACGTCCGCGACCTTTTCAATTCCATCCAACACCACAATATCGAAATATCCCGAACGGCTCTGGCCTTCTTCATGAACCTCGGCCTGGGCGCGCGCGCGGGCGGCAACCGCTCGCTCGGCGAATCGCAGAGCGATTTCTTTTTCCTCGCCGTGCAGGCCACCGCGGACCAGATCGCGCGCACGCTGACGGCGACGGCCGTGCGGCGGCTCGTGGACTTCAACTGGGAAGGCGTGCGGCGGTATCCGGCGCTCGCCGTCTCCAACCTGCGCGCGCGCACGTTCGAGCAGACGCTCGACGTGCTGGCGCGCCTGGCGCAGACGGGCGTCGTCGCGCCCTACCCCGAACTCGCGAGCTACATCACCAACGAGCTCGGCTTGCCGGGGCGGGGACAGGAAAAGGGAATGGGGGCCGGAGATTAGGGGTTGGTGAAAAGTTTCTCGAGGAGGTTTCCATGACCGTTCCGATCTCAAACATCGCATCGCACATTTCGGGTCCGGCGGACAACCGCCGTCCTCCAATCGCCAACCCCTGTCCGCCGCGGCTCGTCATCACCCTCGACGCCGGCGCCGAGGAAAATGCCGGGCTCGTGCGCGTGCCCATCGCCGTCACGGGCCGCTGGGTGCGCGGGCAAACGACGTTTGAAATCACGCACCGCGATCTGGAAGACATCGTTCGCAATTTCCGCGAGCGGCAGAACGGCGAAATCAACGTGGACTACGACCACGCGAGCGAAATGCCGGAAGTCGCCGCGGGCGGGCCCATCCCCAGCGCAGGAAGAATCGTCAGGCTCGACTCGCCCGAGCCGCTCGCTCAGTCGGTCGGTCGCTCCGCCTCGCAGTCCGGAGTCCTCTCGACCGGCCGCCTGAAAGACTCCGCGACTGAGCGACTGGTTTTGTACGGCTGGTACGAGCCCACGACGCGCGCGCGCGAGCTGCTGAAAGAGCGCGAGTACCGCTACCTTTCGCCCGCGATCGACTGGGCGGGGCGGTCGAAGCGGAACGGGCGGCCGCAGGGCACGACGCTCACGTCCGTCGCGCTCACGAACCGGCCGTTTCTCGAAGAGCTGCCGCAAATCCGGCTCTCGGATCCGGCGTTTGTTCCCGCCGAGCCTGTCGCGGCGGTCTCTGACCGCCGTCACCCCTCGGCGCTCGCCGAGCGCCGCAACCATGGAGGAATCATGAAACTTGCAACGCTATCCGTCGCGGAGGGAAAAATCTGCGTCATGCACGAGGACCTGAGCGAGGAGCTGTATCTCGATCCCGAGGAGCTGAAGAAAGTTCTCGAGCAGCTCGGGCTCGAGCCGGAGCCGGCGCGGATGTCGGACACGCCGGCGGGGCGTGACATCACGCTGGCCGAAGCGCGCGCGCTGCTTTCGGAAAACGACGCGCGGGGCAAGGCCGTGCCCGCCGCGGAGTTTTTCCGCGCCGAAGTGGAGCGCGAACTCGAGGAGGCGGTGCGCGCGGGACGCCTGCTGCCGCGCCAGCGCGACGACTGGCGGCGCATCGCGCTCACCGACGTCGCGATGTTCCGCCGCCTGCTCGCCGCGCAGAAGCCGCGCGTGCCGCTCGCGCCCGCGGGGTTTGCCGGAACGGCGCCCGGCGACGCGCCGACGCAGGTGAAATTCCTGGCCGAGCAGCGCATGCGCGAGCGCGGGCTCACGTTCGGCCAGGCGCTCAGCGAAATCGGCCGCGAACAGCCCGACCTCGTCCAGCAGTACCGGCGGGGCGTGGCGGGCGGCGAATGAGAGTGGAACTTGTCTCACACAGTGCGATGGAGTGATTCAGTGATTTAGCGATTCATTCCGAACAATCACCCGATCACTAAATCGCCCGATCACTCAATTCTGGAGGATCCATGGCAGGAGCAACCTACGTTCTCGACAAGACCTACAAGGTGACCGACGCCGGCGGCGCGGGGAAATACCGCGCGGTGGTTCCGGCGACGAACGACGGCGAATGCAAGCTGCCGACGGGCGCCAACCAGCTCTCGTACGGCCTGACGCAGGAAGCCGTCTCCGCCGCGGGGCGCAGCGCCACGGTGCGCAAGTACGGCATCTCGCGCGCCTACGCGAGCGGAACGATCAACAAGGGCGACTACGTCGAGGTGGCGGGATCGACGGGCGCGCTGCGCCGCGCCGACCTCTCGACCGTGCCCGGCTCGGCGACGCTGCATCACGTGCTCGGCATCGCCGAATCGTCCGCGGCCGACGGCGAGATCTTCTTCGTCTTCCTCTCGCCGAACGCCGTCGTCGTGCCGGTGACGTAAGAACCGTGGTCCGTGACGAGTGACGAGTGACCAGC
>CAZKXX010000099.1:4589-13884 GCA_964556705.1 uncultured Acidobacteriota bacterium | reverse complement strand
AGAACCGGATGAACGCCAGCCACGCCGGATGCACCGTGGACGCGGGCAACGCCCCGGTCGCCGTCGGTTCAACTTCGGGTTTCTTCAGGTTCGAGTAAGTCGCCATGGTTCGTCACAATGACTTCCAGCGCCATTGGAACCCGCACCGTCAATCAACTCCGTAGATATAAACCTCGCCCGTCCTCACGCCGTTATACTCGCGACCGTTTTCGCCCACGAGGAACAAGCGGGAGCCGGGCACGGGGGCTATCGAGAAGCCGAAATTTTGGTTTCCGACCTCGTCGCTGTTTAACGAAGGCGCAAGCAAGAGATATGGTTTCGGTGGTATCGTCACGCTCAGGAAAACGTATACGGCACCCCCAGGGGTACTACACGGAGAAACGCCGACCGCGCCCGTCAGGACTTCAGCGAGGAAATCACCATCGAGATCGCCTGCCGTCATGTCATTGGTAGAGATGTCGAATCCTGGGAGCCCGGCTAAGGTGAATGTTGCCGCTTGGGCGTTCGCTACGGGCCCGCTGAAGACCGGGACCGTCATACCAAGGGACCCGACCACATCGGGAGCTTTATCGTTGACTGGCCCGTCCACATCTTCCACGGTCACTTTGGCATACTCATTCATCCCCGGAGTCGAGAGGGTGATTGGTTCCGAAGCGGACGCGCCCGGGAACACAAAGATCCTCCCCGGGGAGGACTGACCCTCGATACTCCCGGGAGCAGCAACCACCAAGTCATTCAAGTCGTTGGTCCCTGCTCCGGTGACGTCCCCAATGGCGAGCGCTGTCCCGAACCCATCAGTTCCCTGCCGATTGGGTTTGCTGTTCGGCAAAGGGCTGAAGAGAGTCTTCCACAAAACGAAGGTGCCCGCGTCGTACTTGAAGATGTGCACTTTGCCGTTTGTAGCGGACTTTCCTGTCCCTCCGCCCGGCGCTCCGACAGCTACTTCGTCCATTCCATCTCCATCCAGGTCTCCGACCGCCACGTACCACAGCCAGTCGTTTTCGTAAGGCGAAGGTGGCTTCAATCGAATCGCCGGCGAGAAGCTCATGACACCGGTTGAATCGAGCGCCCCGAGGAAAGCGTGGGCCGTGCCGTCGCCCCTTACCGCCGTGGCGAGGTCGGGAATCCCGTCTCCGTTGAAGTCGCCCCACGCAGCGACGCGACCGCCCGACGTGTCAGTGGAACCATCAGGCTTTGGAATGGGCAGCGTCAGGTGAGGTTGCGGCTCGGTTGCCGGCGATATTACGGTTCCGTCGAGCAACTGTCCGGCAGCGCTCAGGAAGAAGATTTCGATCCTTGCTCCAGAACCCACGTTCACGGACACGATGCGCACGTCTCGACCATCCTTTGTAAAATTCGTCGCGCGCACCGCGGACCCGAACCCGGGACCGGTGTAAAGCGGCTGACCCGAGTCGCTCTGGTCGTTGAGCTTCCCGATGAGGAGGAAGGCGCCGTCCTCGACCGTGCATTCGGTTTTGTTCGTCTTTTCAACCACCGTGAACAGCTCAATGCCCTTGCCCGTCCGCCCGCCGGAGGTCACATAGATGTCAAACTTCTTCTCGGTCTGGGCGTCGGCGGCGACGGTGATGTTGGCGACCAAGGTGTTGGAGTTGACGAAAGACGTGGAGTTAACGGTAATCCCGCCGGGGTCTGATGTGCCGCTGACGAACCACTGGGCTTTGGCGCCTTTCTTGAACCCGCTGCCTTTGATCGTCACGTCGAGGCCGATCGTGTCCTGCTCGGCGCTGCTGGGAATCGCTTCCGTCACGGTAATGTCCTGCGCCGAGAGCTGCGTCGGCCCCCCGAGCCAGACCGCCAGGAACAATGCCGTCAAGTAGAAAAAGAAAGCCCCTGGAACTCCACGGTTCGGTTTCACCGGTCACCTCCAAATTGACTTCCTTTAAACGCCAGGTCAGGCCGTAACGCCGCGAGGACTGCTTGTCACCGATATTACACGGACATCTTGTCCGCTTTTCCGCAATATTTTTTCACCGCCCCATGCCGACCAAAACGAACGGGGCCCAGTAGTACGGCTGGCTGTAGCGTCCGCCTGGGCGGGCAAAGGCTCGTTCCGCTTTTGACCAGGCGCAGACCTCGTTGGCAAAGCCGAAATTCCTGGGAAATCTCGCCTCTCATTCCTGCACCGTGGCGTTCATCTCACTACCCGGAGGTCAGAAAGTCAGCCCACCTTCTTAATTGTCCAAATCCGCTCTGCCCTGATTTGTTCCAGTAACCCTGATGCTGCAAAGTCTAGGAATGTCGAAACCGCCTGTCATGTCCCATTTGGGCTAGGTAGTTAACTTCTTCGTAAACTCCGCTTCGCTTTAAGTAACGAAGGAACGAGGCCTTTCGACTCCGTGGACTCCGGCAGAACGGACCGCCTTCGACGGCGTCAGGTCCTGCCTGTCCTCTCGCCCCCGGGGTGCAATCCGGCCACGAGAAGCTGAGGATTTCAGGGACATGCGACCCTCTCGTCCTGTGCCTTTTGAAGCTGTTGAGCAGCCAGGCAGGTGACCAGGAGCCGAATCAGTTCGCTCTGGCCACGAGTCTCGGTCTTCAGGAAAATTGATTTCAACTGGTTTCTGGCCGTCCCGGCCGAAATCTCAAGTCGGTCCGCAGCGTCCCTGGGGTTGCTGCCACCGAGTAATTCCAAAGCGAGCCTCGACTCCGCCCGAGTGAGGCCGTGGAGACGCGATAGGGTCTCCGTTTGAAGTTCGGGCACGTGCTCCGGGTCGGACATGAAGACCACGCTGACAGGCCTGCCCGGCGTCTCGACGGCATCCTGCCTGGGCAGTGGCGCCACCAGCACTTCCAACGGCCGGCGGCGCGAGGGACGGCTCAGCGTCACGGCCCCTCCGGCTGACATTCCTGCCGCCAGCGTTGTGGATCCGGCGTTTCGAATCAGCTTCTGGAGTGCTTGATCTTCAGCAGCCGAGGCGGCGCGAAGGCCGGAGCGAGTCAAGGTCAAGCCGTCGCCGCTGGCCAGAATCGCTCTGGCCTTTCCATTCAGGGCCACGACCTTCCCACTTTCATCCAGCAGGAGAATTCCGGTCTGGACGTGCTCCAGCACCTCGACCAACGCCTTCGAACGGGAGCGGGCTTCGACCAGGCGACCGTGGAGTTGAAGGACCTGCTGGAGGTGCGGATTCAACCATGAGAAGAGCTGGATGTCCTCTTTCGAGAAAGGTCCGGAACGCCGAGCGCGCTGGACCGAAAGGATGGAAATGTGTTGTTCCTCCCGGGCGAGTACGAGTCCACCGGAATAGAAAAACCCCTCGCGAAGAGCGAAGTCGTTGCAAAACTCCGTCCGCTCGAACTCGCCTTCGGAAACCAGCCATTCTCCGGCGAGAACAGCCCCAGGTCGGTAAGCCCCTGCAGGAACGCCCCTTCGAACCCAGGGATTAAGGGATGCGTAGTAACTTGCATAAGCCGCTTGTGCTCGGGCATCTACACCGATTGCAGTCTCGACCCGTCCGCTCGGACTCTTCGGGTTGTAGAAGTGAAGCGCAATGCTGCTCGCAGCCATTCGGGGCACAAGGATCTCGAGAAAGCTGTTCCATTCGGCCGGGTCGCTCGCCGCGCCGTAGAGATGATCCAAAAGGTAGAATTGCTCCCGTTCGGTCAATCTCATGGCATCAATCCTTTCCAGGCCCTTCGCCGCGGCCCTCAAACTTCAGTCCCGCAGGCCCGGAGAGCAGCAGGCGCATCAACTCGCTCTGCCGGTGGGTGGAGGTCTTCTGATAAATGCGTTTGAGGTGATTGCGAACCGTCTCTCGGGAGACTCGGAGATCATCCGCAGCCTCTCGAAGGTTCCGGCCTCGCATGAGAAGCAAGCCCACCCGAGCTTCGGCGGGGGTTAAACGATAGAGGTCCAGCAGGGTCTGCTCCGTACCCACCTCGGCGTCCTCCGGGTCGCTAATGAAGACGGCGGCGGACGGACACCTGAACGACTTCACGTGAGCCGTCGAGGGTAGCCGCGAGACCGTGACGGCAAACGGCCGGCGCAAGGAAGGCCGCGAAACTGCGAACTTCCCGTCCACAGCCGCCACGCGCCTGCCGGACCCGCCTGCGGCCCGCTGGATGACTTCGCGGAGGAGCGCGGTCTCGGCCGGCCGGGCAGTCTGCAAGGTCCCCTCTGGGGACGTGGCTAGTCCGTCTTTGCGTTGGAGGATTGCCTCGGCGCTTCGATTGGTTTGCAGGACCCTTCCCTTTTCGTCAACGACAACGATCCCCACTGGCAGGTAGTCCAGCGCGCGGGCCACAGCTTCCGCGGTGGCGTTCAGGGCCAGTAATTCAGCCTGGATGCTTAAAGCGCGACGCACGTGAGGGGCAACCTGCATGAGCGTTCTTCGCTCGTCCCGGGTAAACGGCCCCCTTTCCCTGTGCCGGCGAACTGAAAGGGTGGAAACTGTCAGGCGGTCCCTGGAAATGACCAGATCCAGGCGGCAGGGGGACTGCTCAGTTTCTTCCGGAGAAGAACTCAATCCCCCCAACCCGCGCGCGGCGTCTGGCTTTGTCCCGTCGTTCCCGCCCACGGCGGCGAACTCCAGCATGCCCGTCTCCAGATGCTGGGTGAATAAAACGCTGAGTGAAGCGTTCAACTCCGCGCTGAGGGAGGCCAGCGCGTGGGACCACTGGTGTGGGTGGAGGGCAGCTTCGTAAAGTCCGGCGATCAATCGGATTGTTTTGGCTTCAGCAGCCGCCATGACCCACGCTTCCGCGTCGAGTCAGCCCGATGACTCAGCCAGTCGAGCTGTGACCAGGGTAAAGGTTACTAAAGCACTTTCGAGATGACTGCATTCGCCCTGATCCCCTCGGTGTCCGGATCGTTCCTGCGAGAATTTTCGTCAGCGCGTCATTCCGACCAAAACGAACGGGGCCCAGTAGTACGGGTGGCTGAAGCGTCCGCCCAGGCGGGCAAAGGCGCGCTGCGCCAAGGCCAGGGCCTCCGCCGGGTCCGTTCCGGCAAAGTTGCGGTAAAAGCCGGTCATCAAATCGAGTGTCGAGCGGTCGTTGACCTCCCAGAGGCTCGCGAGCACGGACTGGCTGCCGGCAAATAGAAACGCCCGAGTCAGGCCCACGAAGTCATCGCCGCGCGGAATTTCTGTGAAATAGCCGCTTCCGAGCGCCGTTTCACAGGCGCTCAGGGCCACGAGCTGCGCCTGGAGCTTGAGTCCCAGGATTTCATGCACCTGGAGCAAACCGTCCTCATTTCCGCCGGGCTCCAGTTCCACGCCGGAGAGGAGTGGATTAAGCTGGTTGAAAATGCCGTGCGTCGCGAGATGAATCACCCGATACCGGTGGGCGCGCCGTTTGAAGGTGCCCTCCGTGGCGCGCAGGCCCAGGAGGATTGAGCGCGGCGGAGGAAAGTACTGACCGATCTCCTCGGCCTCGTACTGAGCGAATTTCAGTCGGGCGCGCTCCGGCGCCAAAGCGAGAAGCGAACGTTCCGGGTTACCCGTCCCGTTTCCGTTGACCAGGCTGGCGGCGGCGGGAAGATAAGAAACCGAGTAGCTCTCGACGAGGAACTGAATTCTTCCGGCCGATTCGCGAGGAAGAACGGCAACGGGCAGGTAATGCAGCACGCCATGGGGCACGACATAGAGGCGAGTGGCGCCCTCGAGCCAGCCGGCCTCTTCCAGGGGATCCATCAGGGTGCGGCGCAGGCTTTCCGCCGGCTTCAGCCAGGCCTTCGAGGCCGGCTGCTGGATCAAGTCGCGCAACAGCGTCACTCGGGATTCCAAGTCAATCGCCCGCGCTCGAATCGTCGTGGCTTGCAGGCTGTCGCGCCTCAGGACGAAAACAGACAGCTCGTCCTCACCGATGACGTATTCGATGAGCGCGGTGCCGGGCGGGAGTGCGCTCTGAACATCTTCGGCCGCGGGGACCTCCAAGGCGCGGACCGCCGCGTAATGAGGCTGGCTGCGACGCAAGTCGTCGAGAAGGTTCTGGTAGCTTCGCTCGGCGGCGGCCAATTCACTGGTATAGAGGTCGAGCGCTCGTCCCCTCCGAAGGCTTGAGGGCTTTTCGGTCTCGGTCTGAATCGCGTGCTGAAGCCGGCGGATTCGCTGGCGGAGTTCACTTTCCGCCTGGCGCATCGCCGGGTCGGCAAGGGGCGGTGAGGCTTGATTGAGCAAGTCCAGGTAGCTGCGGGCGCGCAATTTCTCAGAGAACCGGAACGCCTCGCGGGGGCGGTCGAGCTTCAGCAACAGACGCACAAGCGCGATGTAGACCTGATATTTGTCCTCGATGTAGCCGGCGCGATAACGTTCCTCGAGAAGCTGGCTGCGGACCGACTCGATAATTTCCACGGCCCGCTGGTAGGCGGCGACGGCATCCTCGAACCGCTCCGTCCTCTCGAGTGCCTGGCCGCGGCCGTAGGCGAGACGCCAGCCCAGCTCCGGGTCACCGGCAGTCCGGGCGAGCTCTTCGCCCGATGCGTAGCGCGCGATGGCGGATTCAAGCTCGCCGCGGCGCCGCTCCACCTCGGCGAGAGCGTGGAGAGCCTCCGCTTCCATCAGCCGCATTCCCTGCTCCCGCGAGACCTGAAGGGCTTCCTCGCCCGCTTTCAGGGCCGCGTCGAAGCGATGAAGCTCGGGATAGGTCAATGCGAGCTGAATCGAACTGGCGGCCGTGTGCGGCCGGTCGTCCGCCTCGCGCGCCCGAGCCAGCGCTTCAGAATAAAGGGCGGCCGCTTCCTCAAAGCGTTTCCGCCGCCATTCGAGGTTCCCCAGAGAAATCAGGTTGAACGTCACGCCGCGGGAATAGCCCAACTCGCGCGCCAGCGCCACAGCGCGGCGAAAGGCCTTCTCGGCGGAGGAAGCGTCACCGAGCAGAATGTGCAGGTTCCCGAGATAATTCAGTGCTTCGACGAGCTCGCGGCGCAGGCCGGCCCGCTCATAAATTCCAAGCGCGCGTTCAAACTGCTCGAGAGCCTGGTTGTACCTGCCAATCCGGAGAAAGACCTCGCCCTTGCCCTTGTGCCAGTCCGCTTCTTCTTTCTTGTTGCCCGCCTCCGCGGCGAGCGCCAGCGCATGATCGAAAGTGCTCATCGCCACCTCGACCTGTCCCAGGCCGAGCTGGCACAAAGCGATATTCCCGAGGTCCTGGCTGGCGGAAGCCTTCAGGTTCAACGCTTCGCTGATGGCCAGCGCCTGCTGGTAGTAATGCAAAGCCTCGCGAAACTGACCGAGCAGCAGATGGACTCCCCCGATGTTCCCGAGCGTCGCGCTCTCGCCTTCCTGATAGCCGGTCAACCGATGCAGTTCGAGCGCGCGCTGATACTGTTCGAGCGAGCGACGATAATCCCCCTGCTCGTCATACACGAGGCTGAGGTTATTGAGCGCCGCAGCCTCCAATTGCTGATCGTCCAGTTCTCGCGCCAGGGTGATGGAGCGCGTGAGGTGCTCGATCGCCTCGCGGTAGTCGCCCATCTCCCAGTACACGAGGCCCAAATGGCTGAGCGTCTTGCCTTCTTCGAGTTTGTCCTGGATTTCCTGTTTGATGGCGAGCGCGAGCCGGAGGAATTCGAGCGCTTTCGGGAGGTCGCCGAGCCGCTTGTGGCAGTTGCCCATGTAACCGAGGACGATGGCTTCGCCGCGCCGGTCGCCAGCCTGGCGATAAAGCGCCATCGCCTGCTCGTAAACGGGCAGAGCGGCCTGCGGCCCCTCTTCGCTGTAAAGCTTGCGGCCGCGCGCCAGGACCGCTTCCGCGGTCTCTTCCACCCGCGCCGAGGGAACGAGAGGCGTCAGCCCGCACGTCAAAAAAAAGAGAATGGCCGCCCGCAGCCGTACCATAGCCGGACCTCGGGGCAGTTCCCTTTAAGTGTCGCCTTTGACCTTGAAGCCCACTGCGCGTGACGTGACCGCCTGACCGTCCGCCAGTAAAGCGCGAATCCGGACAAAGTAGGATTCCCCGGGAGTCAGACGGAAGTCCGGAGGCAAGTCCGCATGCGCGTCCTCGGCCTGCCCTTCCCAGACCAAGTTTCCTTCCTCGGTGACCACGCGAATGTCGTAGGAAAGCGCGCCGGGCACGGGTTTCCATCGAAACTCCACGGCTTGGGGATTAATCACTTCCCCCTCGCGGGGGAAGATCAACCGCGGCGCAACACCCCCCCTCGGGATACTGCGGAGGGTGCGTGCCGCGGGCGGCGCCGAAGGCGGCTCCGCAGGCGCGGGCTCAACGGCAGCAGAACCTGACGGTTCAACCTGCGGCAGCGTTTGCTGAAATTCCGGCTGCCGGGAAGTCACCGCGACGATAACCGCAATCGAGGCCGTGACGGCGGCAATCGCTCCCCAGCGAAGCGCGGGGACGCCCTGCCTGCGCTGAGCCGATTCTGCCAGCGCTCGCGCGCGGACCAGCAACTCCCGTGGGACCTCGACCGCCGGCCCCGCATCCGATTTCAAGCTGATTGCGGCGGCAACCTGTTCGTAACAGAAACGGCAGTCCGCCAAATGCCGCACCATGCGCTCTCGGGCCTTTTCGTCAACCTGTGCGTCAACAAAGGCTGCGAGGTCGGTTTCGTCAGGGCAGAGCCACCCGCGCCTTGCCGCTGACTGCCCGCCGAAGAGTCGAATCCAAATTCTTCCGATCATGCTGTCCCCCACGCGTCGTCGCCCTTTCGCGGGAGCTATTTCGATTTCCTACTTTCAATACACGGACAGCCGAGGTATTTTTCCGCTCCCTTCAGCCTATTTCTTTTCGCAAGCGAGCCAGGACGGATCGGAGACGCCGGTCGGCCGTCTGGGCATCGCCGAGGCCCAGAATCCTGGCGGTCTGCTCCAGCGTCAAACCCTGTTCGAAGCGTAGTTGAATCAGCAGGCGGTCGTAATTGTCCAGACCAAGCACTGCTTTTTCCAGCCGAGCGTGAAGGTCGCGCGCCACGGCCTGTTCTTCCGGGCTGGGTCCACAGTCGGGAATCTGCTCGGTGGCCGGGTCGGCCGCGGCCTTTGATTCTTCGGAGCGGGTCAGCCGCTCGATCTGCCGGGGAGTGAGCGATTTGAGAAGGTGATCGTGTGATTCCTCAATCTGCCGGCCCGTGAGGTCAGGATGTCTCGACCGAACCGTCGAAATCGCCTCGCCCGCGCTTGAACCGAATTGCCGAATTGCCGCGAAGAGTTCCCGCTCAAGGCTCGGCAGTCGGGCGACGGTCTTGAACAGCCGCTCGCGCCCGTGTGTTCGCCGCAGCCGGTCCAAGCTCAGGTTGCGAACCACCACGCAAAGCCAGGTCTGGAAACTCGCCCGCCCTCCTGCCTGGAAACGCCGCAGTCGCCGGAACTGGTCGCGGCAGAGCATT
>CAZKXX010000099.1:0-4579 GCA_964556705.1 uncultured Acidobacteriota bacterium | reverse complement strand
ATTTCACAGACGTGGAGGTAGCAATCGGCAACGGTATCCGGGTCGCGTTCAAGCGAACGAATCACTCGAAGGATGAGGGGTGAATAGAGTTCGAGGAAGTCCGCCCAAGCCTGGCCGGCTTCGGGCGAATGGAATTGCCCGAGGAGCAGTCGGGTTCGGTCGTCATCCAAAGCCAAGGTGTTTCCTCGGCGGCAGCCCGGCCGAGGGATTTCAGCCGCCACCCTGGAATGGTAGGTTCGCCGGGCATAGTCTATTTGACTCTAAGTTTGGGTTCAACTCCGAATGAGTACTCTGCCATACAGGCGGCGTCTCAGCCGCCCGGTGCTGTCTGAGACGGAGATACCGCGACCCGGAATCGTCTCAGCCTGACCACTGCCGGGCGTCGAACGCCCCGCTCGCCCGTCAGAGCCGAAATCGCGCCGGATTCGCCGGCAAGCCGACGTCAGGAAGATTCGGAGGGATCATCTGACTCTTCGCTTTCTTCTTCCTCCTGCTCGTCGGCGAGCGCGGGGTCGAGCGCGTCGCGGATTGGTTCCAGTCCGGTCCAGTCGAATTCTCCAGGGTCATTGCGCATCGGCCGTTCCTCCCGCAAGGGGTCCATAAATCGTATGCCCTCCGCGCCCGAAAAGCGAGTTCCGGATGAGTTTCATCCCGTCCCGAAATTCTGCGGAAGTTTGCAACCCCGTAGGGGTTTCTGGTATTTTGAGATGTACAGGGCCCATCGCGGGGAGCGGCGCCGACTCGGCGCAGGCAGGGTGACGGGCGTGGGACGCAGCGCCGGAGCAGAAAACCGGGGCGCCCGCAGGGAGTTGCTGGAACGACGGATTGAGCTTCTGACGAGGAGGATTGGCGATGCGTTCTGATCTTCGGAGCCAGGTCGGCCCGGCCAACGCCGCGAATCCCTTGCGGTTCGCAGCGGGCCTGGGATTGCAGCCCGGGGTTTGGACGAGCCGATTCGCTGCGGCATTCGTCCTGGTCTTGGCGATTGCGACTCCAACGCCGGTCTTCGCACAGGAACAAGAGCCGCCTGCCGTCCCCGTGATTCGCGGCGATTTGGGGCCGTGCACGGCCGATTTCACGGTGACCGACGCCGAGGGGAAGCCCCTTTTCGACGCCAAGATTCACGTCCTCATCCGCTACGGCTTCATGGGGAAACGGAAATCCGAATTGGAAGTGGGAACGAACAGCGACGGCAGAGCTCGCTTCGAAGGCCTGCCGAATCGGGCCAAGAAACCGCTTGAGTTTCGCATCCGGAGCACGGACGCAGTCCAACTCTTGGTCCATGACCCGGAGGCAGACTGCAATCCGAGTTTCACTGTGAAGCTCGAGCAGCCCTGAAATGCGGCGCAGGGCGTAAACGACAGGATGTCAACGCCTTCTCGGCGGACAGAACTGCGGTTGACACGCCGAGCGGAATCCGCGAACATATTGGGTACACCTATGCCTGAGGAAGCGAACCTGCCCGCAAAGCTTCACGCCAACGGGACGACCTGCCGACTGGTCGTTCGAAAGGACGAAGCGGCGGCGGAGATTCTCGATTTCGCCATCGCCGGACTCGAAATCGGCCAGCAAGTCGTCGTGATGGCTGACCCCAATTGTCTGAAGGAAATCGCGCGCCGGCTGACGGAAAACGGTGTGAAAGCTGAAGCGATGCTGCGCAACGGCCGTCTGGTTTTCCTCACCGCACCCGATTGCCTCGGCCAACTGACCTCTCCGGGAGAAATTCTCCAGCGCGGACCCCTGAAACGGCAAATGTCGGTTCTGCGCTGGGTCTCCGACTGGTCCTGGGCCTACGCTAATGGCGCCCCGCCAGCCACGCTGCTCGACTATCAGCGCCGCGTGCACGAGTTCGTCCGCTCGCTGACCGACCTTTCGCTGTGCACCGTTCAGTGCGAAAAGATCGAGCGCTCCGCTCTTCTCGCCATGGTCGCGGACCATCGCCGCGCCGCCCGGGCCGGCCGCGGCTCAGCCTGACGCGGTCGGGGCCAAGCCTTTCGACCTTTTTTCTGCCCTTGAGCGATCGTCCCTACTCAAAGAATGTCGCGGTGTAGTCGGTGGGATTTTCGGGAATACCGAGACACAAGCTGGGATCGGACGCGTAGCCGCAGACCCATCCGGAGAAATTCTCAAGCGTATACGGGCCTGTGAGCGGGGCCGCAAAGAGGTGGTAGCGGCCGGGTGGGACCCCAACCAATCCGAAACTCCCGTCTGGTGCTGTCAAGCCGTCGAGGACAGGCTCGCCGGTCGAGATGCTGACCGCGACGACGTGGGAAGCGAAAACACCCTGCCCGCTCAGCCGCACGTGACCGGAAAGGACGGCCGTGCTCCCGGAAAACTCCGGAGCGGGATACAGGAAGGCGACTCCCGCGGCGTCGTCCGGCCGGAGTTCTCTCAACTGGTCCGGGCCGCTTTTCCCGAAGGGATACATCATGCTGCGCGCGATGCCGTTGTGGTCGAGACCCAGCGCGTGGCCGAATTCGTGGGTGGCGACCGACTGCACGTCAAACCGCCCCGCCGGCGGCGGCCAGGCGGTCGAAAAAAGCTGCTGCGGATTGAAGACAATGTCGGCGTCGAAAATCACGGCGGGAAGGTCGGAGGTAATTCCGCCGCACACGCCGTAAGTGAAGGGAGGGCCGCTCTGCCCGGGCGCCGCGGTGATGACGGCCACGCGCGCAAACGCCACCGCGCCCGTCGGAATGCTGACACTCGAAGAAGGCGCCAGCGTGATGACGTTGACGCAGTCCTGCGCGTTCGGGTCGCTCGTGCTCGAGTCCGCGCCGCGCTCGACCGCCAACACGTTCAATCGCTCGCTCACCAGCGGCGTTTCCGGCCACTGGCGCACCCCCTCGGTGAGCGCCGTCGCCACGTCCGGCCCTCCGCTCGTATCCACGTTCGACCCCACCTGCGGATAGAAACTCCATGCCACCTGCGCGTGGTTCCAGCGCGGCGAAAGGACGACGCTGTTGACTCGTTCGAGAAAGGGCATGTAGCCGAACGCCGCCAGGGCGAACGTCGCACTCAGCAGCGCGGCGAGTGCGCCCACCGCGGGTCCCGGCCGAAAGCGTCTCGACGGCTTGTTCATCGGCGCTCTGAATTCACTTCCGCGACGATCCGGACATTTTTCCAATCACTTTTCTCCGGCACACGGCTTCGCGCGGCCAGGGCCGATCTCGACCCTCGGACGGTGACAGAGTCCCAGTCAACTTCCCAGTGCTCACCGCGGCGAACTGCCCATCCCGCCAACCGGCTTCCCCGCGGGATCACCGCCCGGCGATGCGGAAACACGTCGGCGGTGGTCACCGCCGCGAGGCGCACACGACGGCCTTGCAACGGCACCGCGGACGTCACCACGGCGGGAATCCGGACTCCCGCAGGCACCGTTAGGGGCTTCGCGGCGGCCACGGCGATGGCCCGCCGGAATTCGCGGGCCGGAATCGAAGGAGGAGAGGTCTGAGAGGTGTGCTGTGCCTTTCCCCCCTCACGAAACCGCCTGCCAAAAGGAAGGGGGACACGTTCTTCCCCTGTGTGGGCGTCCCGGACAACTGGATAGACACCCTGCATCAGCCCGACCGGCTGGAGCCGGGAGGGGTCCGCAGCGGGCTCCAGGAAAAGGAAGTAGCTGGTCCCCGGCTCCAAAAGCGCCGTTCCGCTTACCCGCAGGCGGACATTCCCCGCTTGGCCGCCGGGTTGTTCGAGGACAAGTTTGTAGGTGGGTGTTCCCTTCTCCGCGCTTTCAACTTGCAGGGTTGTCAGCGTCACGATGCCGCGCCGGTCATCGGTCCATCTCGATTCACGGCTCACGACGCGCGCCCGCACAATAACGCTTGAAGCCTGGACGAGCTGCTCAAGACTGAGCGCCACGAGCGTGGTGGCGCGCGCCGCCGAGCCGGCCAGCCAAAGCGCCAGCAACAGCCAGCCTGCCGTGTGAGCAATCCGGAGTGAAATGCCGGTCAAGGCGCCACCTCGATTCCGCCCACAAAGACGGCGCGCTCGCCGTCCACATTCGCAACCATAATGTTCCGGACGCCGACCGGAGCCGTGGGGCTCACACTCAGCCAAACGCGCACGGCGGGGGTGCCGTCGCTCGCCGTTACGAAGTCGGCCGCGACGGGCTGAGTCACTTCGCAGTCCGCCGCCGGCCCGCTGACCGAAACGTGGATGCCCGGCAGAAGTCCGGGGCCGACAAGGAGCAAGCGGACCGTTTCTCCCCGCAAGAGTTTGACGCCCGTGGCCCCCGCCGTCGTCCCCACGCCCACCGCCAGGAGCGTGAGGCTGGAAGAAGCAGCGGGAGTCACGTCAACATCCACGCCCACGGTTTCCACTCCACCCACCGCCGGCACTTCGCTGGCGCTGAGACGTGGAACGATTGAAAAAGTCGCATCCCGGCTGGTGAAATCTCCTTCGCGCACTCGAACCGGGACACTGCCGCTCGATGTAACATCTGCAGCGAGGATTTGCGCGACGAGTCGTGTCGAATCCTCAATCTGCGTGGACCGCGGCGCAGTCCCGAACTCCACCTGAGAATTGGGAGTGAACCCCTGTCCGTGGACGGTCAAGACGAAATCGCCCGACTCCGACT
>CAZKXX010000098.1:0-14051 GCA_964556705.1 uncultured Acidobacteriota bacterium | reverse complement strand
CCCCCAGGGCGAATTCGAAATCCCCGGAGTGACCCCCGGTTCCTACTCGCTCTACGCGATGTGGTGGGACGGCGACCGGGGTTACTCGGCTCGCGCGCAAATCGAGGTCGCGAATTCCGATATCGAGGGTATCCAGCTTGTCATCGGTCGCGGGACTGAGTTGCGAGGGAGTGTCCGCGTGGAAGGAGGCGAATTGGATCTTTCAAACGACTTGATCGTATCGCTCGAATCTGCGGTCGAGGGGATCGTATTTGGCGGGCAGGCAGGCCGCATTCGAAAAGATGGGACGTTCAGCCTGAGCAACGTGGCTGAGGGTGAGTATTTTGTCCAGATCGGACTGCTCCCTGAGGGATCGTATCTGAAATCGGTCCGCATGGGCGGTGAAGAACTCGCCGATGGGCGGCTCGTGGTGGGTGAAGGCCAGGCGGGCGGCAACCTGGAAATCGTCATCAGCGCGGCGGGCGGGCGCGTGGAAGGCGTGGTCGCCGACGAAAACGGTGCGGCCGTCGCGGGCGCGCTCGTCGTCCTGGTCCCGGAGCCCTCGCGCCGCGCGAAGACTCGCTGGTACCAGACCTCCACCACCGACCAGTACGGTCAGTTCTCATTGAAGGGCGTCGAGCCGGGCGAGTATCAGCTCTTCGCGTGGGACCATGTGGAGTCGGGAGCCTATCAGGACGACGAATTCCTGCGGCCCTATGAGGAGCACGCCGTCGCCGTGCGCGTCGAAGAAGGAAGCCAGCAGGTGGTCCAGCTTCGATTGATCGAGTCCGGCGACGCCGAGCGATGATCCCACTGGCTTACGCGGTCATCGGCCGGCTGCCTGACGGCTCGCACCTGAGTTAACGCGCAAATTCAGCCCCTTCGCCAGCAGGGTCCCCGTCACCAGCCCGATGACGTATCCGTAGGGAAGTCCCAGCGCCATCAGTCCCACGAGGATGACGACTGTAAAATCCTTGCGAGAGCCGGCCATGTCCGCCATCAGGCGCATCAAGGCCACGGCCTCGAACAAAAGGATGACACCGAGCACAGGGCGAGGGAACAGCAGGATCGCCGTCTGAAACGATCCGCTCAGAAAGAGTCCGAGCGAGAGGTAAAGCAGCCCGTAGATGACCACCGATCCGCCTGTGCGGGCCCCAAACGCGTAGTGGCCGGCCATCCCGCCCGAGCCGTGGCAGGTCGGAATCCCTCCCAGGAAGGGATTGACCAGATTCATGACGGAGTAGGTGAAACCGATCTTTCGAACGGCGAGGGGGCGATCCGGAAAATAGTCGGCGGCAATCTGACGCGTGGCGAGAATCGAGTTGCCGAGCGAAAGTGGAATTTGCGGAAGGGCCAGGACCAGAAAACCCGTCAGAAGAGCGTCGGTGCTGGGTACGTGCCAGCTCGGCAGGGTCAAGCCCACGCCACGGATGAGGTCGGATGGGTTCAGTTTGAAGATAAGCGCGTAACCGAGGCCCAGGAGGATTACGAAGGGGGCGGGAGGAAAGCGCCGATTGCCGAGCAGCAGAATCGTGAGCACAAATCCCGCGCCCGCCAGCGCCCAGCCCGGTGCCCCGTCGGCCGTCACGTAGTCGCGCAGAGCGAGAAGACCAAGCTGCATTCCGAGTCCGAGCTGGATGCCGCGAATGACGCTCTTGGGAACCACGCGCGCCAGCCAGTCAATCAGGCGGGTGGAGACCAGCACCAGCATGGCGATGCCGATGGCGAGCCCGCCGCCATAGAGAACTTCGCCGCTCAGCTTCTGCGTGATGACGATCACCGCCATGGCTTTCAACGGCTGGACGGGCATCGGCAGGCCGTAGGTGAATCCCGAAAACAACTGCATGGCCCCGAACAGAATCAGTACGCTCGCAGGATGAAGGTCGGCCGCCAGAATCATGCCCACAATCAGGGGAAAGTCCGTGCCGATATCACCGAAGGCGCCGGAGAGTTCGTTGCGGTCGAAGCGCGCGGCCTTGCGCAGATGCTGGAGGTTCATTGGCGACTTCCCGGGATTCGCGGGGGTTGGAGTGGACCCGTGAAAACGAAAAGCATACCCGAGATTCCGGCTACGTGAACCCGGAATCTCACCGTCTGGCATTGCCACGCCCAGGTCCAGAGGCATCTGGAGTTTGAGCCGCACGACGACCTGGGTTACTATCCGGGTTCATCGGGAGCCTGCCATGGAGAAGCGGAATTACGCCCGCCTCGCCTTCCTCGCCGTTTTTTTGTTTGTGCTCTACTATGTCTTCCGCATCCTCCAGCCTTTTCTGAGCGCTTTGATCTGGGCGGCCATTCTCTCCACCGCCTCCTATCCACTCTTCAGATGGCTCTCGAAGAAGCTCCGTCGGCCGAGGCTGGCCAGCGTGCTGACCTGCGTGTTTCTGACGTTCGTGATTGTCGTCCCCATGTTCCTGCTTCTGATTGTGCTCGCGGGGCAGTCGGTGGAAGCTTACCGGTTCGTGGAAGGCAAGATTCGGGAGGGAGAACTGGGTCAGTTGAACACGCTCCGCGAAAGGCCGGCCTACCAGTGGCTGGAATCTCATTTGACGGCGTTGGGTGTGCCGGAGCCTGATTTGAAGGCGTCGGCGGTGCGCGCCCTCCGTTCCGTCAGCCAGTTTCTCGTCAGCCACAGTTCTAATGTCTTTTCGGGATTCGCCGGTTTCGTCGTCAACTTTTTTGTGATGCTGTTCACGATGTACTACCTCTTCCTTCGCGGGCCGGACGTGCTCCTGGAATTGAGACGGCTCAGCCCGCTGCGCGCGGAAGTCGAGGACGCGATCATCTCGAAATTCCAGGACGTGACGGTGGCAACGATACAGGTGACCTTCGTGACGGCGCTCGTGCAGGGCGCGGTGGGCGGGCTGGTGTTTTTCCTTTTCGGAATTCCCGCGCCCATCCTCTGGGGTGCGGTGATGTCGTTCCTGGCGCTGCTGCCGCTGATCGGCATGGCGCTGGTGTGGGGACCGGCGGCAATCTATTACGTTCTGACCGGCGCCGTGGGGAAGGGCATTCTCCTGGCGGCGATCTTTATCGCCGTCGTGGGCTCGATTGACAACATCCTGCGGCCCGTGCTGCTTCGGCACCGGGCGCAGGTCTCCACGCTGTGGATCTTCCTGGCGGTGCTGGGCGGCGTCAGCGTCTTCGGATTTCTGGGGCTCGTGCTGGGACCGCTGGTCGTTGCCGTGCTGTTCGCGCTGATTGAAATCTACAAAGGCGAGTTTCGCGATGAGTTGAGCGAGAAACTCACACCCGGAAGCTGACCCGGAGTTTCTTGAGGAGCCTCCCATGCGACACGCCTTTCGATGGCTTGCGGTGCTGTGTCTGCCGGCAGCGGTGTGGGCGCACGATACCTGGCTGGTTCCCGCCTCGTACCGCCTGCGGGCGGGAGAAAGCGTCAGGCTGCGGCTGGCGACGAGCGAGGCGTTCCCGACCAGTGAAGTGGCGGCCACGCCCGACCGCATCGCGCGCTTCGACCTGCGGGACGCGCAGGGGACGCGCGCCGTCGGCGCTTACCGCGTGGAAGGTGAGTTCCTGGTGGCGGAAGTCGCAGCCGCGCGCAGCGGCCACACGGTGGTCGTCGCGGAGACTCGGCCGCGCCTGCTGGTGATGGAGCCGGCCGAATTCACCGGGTATCTGGAAGCTGAAGAACTTCGCGCTGTTCTTGCGGCTCGCGCCGCCGCGCCGCGTGACGCTCCGGGCCGCGAGCGATATCGGAAGATTGCCAAGACGGTCCTCTGCGTGGACGGTGCGGAGGACAAAACTTTTCGCGACGCGCTGGGGCTGTGGCTCGAAATTGTTCCCGAGACCAGCCCTTGCCGGTTGCGCGTGGGGAGTTCGATGACCGCGCGGGTGCTCTTCAAGGAGCAGCCGCTGCGGGGAGCGCGCCTCGTCGCGGGCTACGAGGGCGTGACGGGTCATCACTATCCCGTTCACGTCGTGACAGACGCGGAAGGCCGCGGCGTGATCCGGCTGGAGCGCGCCGGCTCGTGGTTCCTCCGCGTGCTGCACATGGTCCCCGCAGCGGACGACGCCGAGGCGGACTGGCACTCCGCGTTCAGCACGTTGACTTTTGAAGTGCAGCCCTGAGCGGGCTTCACCGCGCCGGGCTGCCGGACGACGGCTCGGAAGCGTCGTAGCGCACGCCGTAGACTTTCCGCATGGCGCCTTCCAGAAGCTCGCGGCGAACAATGTGGGCGGAGATTTCGATGGGCTTGTTCGCGGCGGGATCGTACGGGCAGATCACCATCACACCTTGGCCGACTTGATAAGTCTTCTCGCTCGAAAAGCAGAAGCCGCTTTTCGAGACGTTCTCGGTCTGAGCGATCTCGGCGCCGCCGTAGTAGTCGCGGATCAGCACGGAAAGTTGCAGCGCCACGCGGCGGCGTAACCGCTGCTCGCGTACCGTTGCGGCGCGGCGGCCTTCGGCGATCATCGCGTCTTCACCGGGAGGCGCCGCGATCGTCAGATGCTTTTCCGCGTAGCCCCAGGGCGTGGGCTTTCCGCAATCCTCGCACGGGCGCGTGAAGAGGCCCGCCGTCTCGAGCACTTCCACTTCCACCACTGAGAGCGGCGCGAGCTTCATGCCCTGACACTCGCGGCAGGCGAGCAGCGCGCGCGGCGGACTCTCCACCGGCGGCGGAAATCGAATGCCCCACAGATCGGTCTCGGGATTCGCGGCTTCCACGCCCCACTCGCCGCCGCTTTCCGAGCGGGGCGCCGTCGGCCCGACGACGCGGAACTCGGCGGCGCGGCGGTTGGCGAGGTTCGTGACGCGGATCGTCTGGCCGCCGCGCAGCGCAGCGAGCGTGTGGATGCGCGCGCCGTGGCGGTTCAGGAACACGGTGCGCCCTTCGGCCTCGAACCGCTCGCCGTGCGAGTTCGTGCCTTCCAGGCGCAAGGGCACGGTGAGCATCACCCGATCGGACCGCCGTCGTTCCGCTCCGCCCATCGCAAGCACCCCCACGCGCCTTCGCGGTGAAGCCAGTCTAGCGCGTCACGCGGAGGCTGCGCAACCATTCGGGAGTTGACTGGAAGTGTACGAGTTGGGGAAGGTTTGGGGGGGCGGGGCGGCAGGTAACAGGGAGAAAATGTTTGAAGCGCCCCGCGCCAGACGCCGGAAGGCAGACGGCTGGTTTCACAACGCCATCGGCCTTCTCTCGTCGTTCCTGCGAAGGTGGGGACCCATGCGTCAGAGAAAAACGTAGCGCAAGGCTCGCTTTCAAGCCTTGCGGCCCTTCCCGCGCGCGACGCGTTCGGTCGCGCGCCAAGGCGACGGGAAATTCGCCTGATGGCCGCGCGTGCCAACCCGCGCGGCCTGGAAGTACCGCAGGGCCAAACAGCGGGCCCTGCGCTACATTTTCCAAGCCACGAGCCCGCCCGCCCCTGCGTTTGCCGGCAGCCGAGTGGCAGAAATCCCGGCGGTCATAGACCGCCGCTACAGCGAATCCATGAACACGAGGTAGGACCCGCCCCAGAGGCTGGTGGGGATGGAGCCGCGGGGCTGCGAGGTGAGGATGATGTTGAAGCCGCGTTCGACGGCGGCGACGCGCTCGAGGAAGTTGCCGTCGCGCGCGGCACCGAAGGCGGGCTCGATCAAGGCGAGCGATTCGAGAATGGGATAGATGATTTCGGCCGCGGCGACCATGGGCGTTTCGAAATCGTCGGTCAGGAACTGCATCTGCGCGTCGATTTCGTAGAAGTGCCAGGCGAGGCAGGCGCAGAAGGTGACGCCCTTTTCGAACTGCGCGAGCGCTTTGGGATCGTCGGAGGCGAGGCGGCGGTCGAAGGCGAGCACCAGGCGGCGCTCGTCTTCGCGCGTGAACTCGCGCACCTTCACCTGCTGCGCCTTGGCGGAAGCTTTCCAGTCCACATGGCGCGCCGAGTCGCCGTCGTGATAGTCGCGGATGGCGTAGAGGTCGTGCCCGCGGCCCTTGTAGAAACTTTCCAGCTCGCCCCCGATGAGCGGCAGGATCTCATAGAACTCTTCCGTCGGCTGAATGTTGGGGAGCACCAGAATTTCGCGCCGGATGGGGACTTCGTGCGCCTTCTTGAGAAATCCGAAAGGAAACTTGGTCGAAACGCGGAAGCCTTCCTGCGAGTAGCGGCCGCGGCGCGGAAAGGTGAGCTCGACGTGCTGCGTGACGGCGGCGCGGCGCGGGATGTAAGGAAGATAGACGGGCTCGTCGAGAATCTGGCGCGCCCGGGCGGGCTGGGGCGAGACGCCGGACTTCCTGGTTTTCTTCGTCAAATCGCGGCTCGAGACCGAAACCGAAAACGAGGGAAAGAAAAGCTTGCGGTTCAGCACCGTGAGGCGCGAGATCATCGGCTGCTCGGCGAAGACGTGATCGGGAAGGACGAATTCCAGCTCCAGGTTGGAAAGCACGATCTGCGAGAGGATTCCGGAAGCCAGAATTCCCGCCAGCAGGCTGGCGAGGATGATGAAGAGAAGATTGTTGCCGGTGTTCAGCGCCGCGACGGCGATGAGTCCGATGAGGCCGAGATAAAGCACGCCCTCGCGCGTGAACTCGTATTCGATTTTCATCATCCAGCGCTCGAGCAGCGTGCGCCGCGCGAGATAGGGCACGACTTTGATGCCCACGGCAATCGCGATGAGCAGGGAAATCAACGCCAGCCAGAACGCCGGGCGCCAGCGCCCCTGCTCGCGAAGCATCGTGGCGTAAAGCGAGAGGAAGAACGCGAGCGCGAGGCCGAAGAGCGCGAGGAAGAATCGCCGCCAGGCGGGGCGGTCGAGGTTTGCGATTTTGTGACGGGCGAAGCCGACGAAGTCGCGCCAGAAGCGGGCTGTGGACGCCGTCGCGGCAGAAGGCATGGCGTCTGATTCTAGTCCAGAGCGAGGCAGAGGGAAAGAAATCAAAAGTCAAAGGGTAGAAGTCAGAAGTCAGAAGTCAGAAGTCAGAAGGCAGAAGGCAGAAGGCAGAAGGCAGAAGGCAGAAGGCAGAAGGCAGAAGGCAGAGTCCCTTCAAGGGCGGACGCAGGGGAAAATTGCGTTTCCAGGTCACGTTTCCAAGTCTCGACGCTGTCAATCCAAAATCCAAAATCGAAAATCCGCGCGCGGGGCTTGCAGCTTGACAATACCGGAACCATCTTCTAACGTAGAAAATTCTCGATCTGTGCCGAATTTCCGAGGAGAGAAACCGTGCGCATCGTTTTTGTCGCCTCCGAGTGTGTGCCGTTTTCGAAGACCGGCGGTCTGGCGGACGTGGTGGGCGCGCTGCCCAAGGCGCTGGTCGAGAGCGGGCAGGAGGTGAGCGTCTATCTGCCGCGCTACCGGATGACGAAGCCCGGCAAGGCGTTGCTGCGCGACCTCACCGTGCCGCTCGGCGACGGCTACCGCTTCGCGGAAGTGCAGGAGGGCGGCGCGGCGGGCGGCGTGCGGACCTATTTCATCGAACTCCCCGAATTCTTCGATCGCGACGGGCTCTACCAGTACAACGGCCGGGACTATCCGGACAATCATCTGCGCTTCGCCGCCTTTTCGATGGCGGTGATTGAAGCGATGAAGCGGACCTCAGAAGCGCCCGAGGTGATCCACTGCCACGACTGGCAATCGGCGCTGGTGCCGACGTATTTGCGCCACCATTACGCCGCGGACCCGTTCTTCGCGCACACCTCGACGATGTTTACGATCCACAACCTCGGCTACCAGGGCCTGTTTCCGCCCTCTGTCCTGCCGCAGATTTCGCTCGACTCGAGCCTCTTCACGATGGACGGGCTGGAATTTTACGGCAGCGTGAATTTCCTGAAGGGCGGGATTCTCTACTCCGATTTCATCTCCACCGTCAGCCGCAAGTACGCGGAAGAAATCCAGACGCCCGAATACGGCTGCGGGCTGGAAGGCGTGCTCCATGCGCGCTCGGACCGCTTGCAGGGTATTCTGAACGGCGTGGACTACGAGGCCTGGGACCCCGCCACCGACAAGCTGATCCCGGCGCGTTACTCCCCCGAAGACCTTTCCGGCAAGGAAACGTGCAAGCGCGCGCTGCTCGAGAAGATGGGCGCGAAGAACCCGCGCATGGAATGGCCGGTCATCGGCATCGTCTCGCGCTTCGCCGCGCAGAAAGGTTTCGACCTCATCGCCGGCGTCGCCGAGCAGTTGATGGGCATGGACGTTTACATCGTGGCGCTGGGCACCGGCGAGCCGCAGTACGAGGAACTCTTCCGCGTCATGGCGGCGAAATATCCCGACCGCTTCCTGGTCCGCGTCGCCTACGACAACACGCTGGCGCACGAAATCGAGGCCGGGTCGGACATGTTCCTGATGCCCTCGCGCTACGAGCCCTGCGGTCTGAACCAGATTTACAGCCTGAAGTACGGCACGGTGCCCGTGGTGCGAGCCACGGGCGGGCTTGACGACACGATCAAACACTTCGACGGCAAGGACGGCACGGGTTTCAAGTTCACCGAGTACACGCCGCAGGCGCTGCTCGGCGCCATCCAACAGGCGGTGGAAACTTACCGGCAGCCGAAAGTGTGGCGCAAGCTGATGCTGAACGGCATGAAGCTCGACTTTTCCTGGACCAGTTCGGCGCGCGAGTACATCAAAATCTACGAACAACTGGCGAAGGCCCGCTCCAAGGCCCGCGCCGCCGGCGAAAGCCGGAAATCCTGAAGGCTTCCTTACACGGAGGGTTGAACCCATGGCAGGCGGCAACACCCTGGTTTTCACGGACCAGAATTTTGAAGAGGAAGTGCTGAAATCATCGCAGCCCGTGCTGGTGGATTTCTGGGCGGAATGGTGCGCGCCGTGCCGCTTGGTCGCGCCTCACGTCGAAGCCCTGGCGAAGGAGTACCAGGGCCGCGCGAAGGTGGGCAAGCTGAACGTGGACGAGAACCAGTCGGTGACCGCGCGCTACAATATCCGCGGCATTCCCACGCTGCTGCTCTTCAAGAACGGAGAAATCGAGGAGCAGTGGGTGGGCGCCACTTCCAAGGACTCCCTCGCCAAAGGTCTCGAAAAACATCTGTAATCGGACCATCCTGCCGGACCGCTCCTCCAGCTCCCACGAAGCGGTGGCGGGAACTCGCGCGGCACTTTCCGCCGGAGGGTCAATCCGGGTTGGATTAGAATAGGGCGCGGCCCTGCGCGCCCGCCGAGCGGCCGCGCCGGCGGAGCGCGGGAGGGCGGCTTGCGGCAGGGCAGCGCAATAAGGATACGGCATGGCCTGGAAAAACGTCATCATCGTCGGCGCGCAGTGGGGCGACGAAGGCAAGGGCAAGGTCGTGGACGCGCTCGCCGAGCACTTCGACGTCGTGGCGCGCTACCAGGGCGGCGCCAACGCCGGGCATACCGTCGTCGTCAATGGGAAGAAATTCGTACTGCAACTCCTGCCCACCGGCATCGTCCATCCGGAAAAGACCGCGGTCATCGGCAACGGCGTGGTGATCAATCCCGAATCGCTGCTCCAGGAAGTCGAGTCCATGGCGAAGAGCGGTGTGACGGTGGGCAACCGGCTGCTCATCAGCGACCGCGCGCACCTGATTCTCCCCTACCACCGCAGCCACGAGGTGGCCGCCGAAGAGGCGCGCGGCGTCGGGAAAATCGGCACGACGGCGAAAGGGATCGGCCCGTCGTACGAGGACAAGGCGGGCCGCCGCGGCCTGCGCACCGGCGACCTGCGCGACCCGGAAAGTTTCCGCCGCCAGTGCGCGGCCGTGGTGCGGGAGAAGAACCGCATCGCCTCGGCGCTCTTTGCAGGAACGAAACTCGAGGCCGACGACTGCGCGGAAAGTTACTACGAAACGGCGCGCTGCCTGGTGCCGTATCTGGCCGACACGTCGGCCTATCTGAACGCGGCGATGGACCAGGGGAAGCGCGTGCTCTTCGAGGGCGCTCAGGGCACGCTGCTCGACCTCGACCACGGTACGTATCCTTTCGTCACCTCTTCGAGCGCTTCGGCGGGGGGCGCCTGCACGGGCACGGGCGTGGGGCCGACGCGGATCGATGCTGCGATCGGCGTCTCGAAAGCTTACGCGACGCGCGTGGGCAGCGGGCCGTTTCCGACCGAAGTGGAAGGCCCGGAAGGCGACCGCCTGCGCGAGCGCGGCGGCGAATACGGCGCGGTCACCGGGCGCCCGCGCCGCTGCGGGTGGTTTGACGTGGTCGCGGCGCGCTACGCCGCGCGCGTCAATCATCTGCGCGCGCTCGTCATCACCAAGCTCGATATCCTCGACCCGCTGGCCGAAATCCCCGTGGGCGTGGAATACGAATACCGCGGCCGGCGGTTCGCCGACTTTCCCTCCGAGATCGAAGCGCTCGAAAACCTCAAGGTCCACTACCGCACGCTTCCCGGCTGGCAGCAGTCCACTTTCGGCCTGACCGAGTACGACCAGCTCCCGGCGAAGGCGAAAGAGTACCTGCGCTTCCTGGCCGAGCAGGTGGGCGTTGAGATTCTCATGGTCTCCACCGGCCCGGGGCGCGAGCAGACGATCTGGATGAATCAAGGGCTTGTGGTTGGTTAGTCTGGCGTCGTCAGTTGTTGATTGTTCGTTGTGGGTTGAGCGGCGAGGGCAGAAGTGGCGTGCCTTTCCCGAAGCATGGTACGGAGTTGAATTCCCGCCTCGTGCGCTCTTGATGAGGCAATTGGCCGCCACCAGATACCACGAAGAATTGACAACCGACTACTAACTACGAACGGCCAACGCCCTTCATCGCGATCCATGATTGGCTTCCACGAGGCCTTGGAAATCGTCAGAAACCAGCTTGAGCCGGCGGGCCGGCTCCGTCCCGCGGAATCGGTTCCGCTCGAACAGGCGCGCGGACGGATTCTGGCCGAAGACGTTTTCGCCGACCGCGACCTGCCTCCGTTCGACCGCGCGATTCGCGACGGGTTCGCCGTTCGCTCCGGCGACCTGGTCTCGCCGCCGGCCGTGCTCGAGCGCCTCGGCGAGCTGCCGGCGGGCCAGCACTTCACCGGGCGGGTGGGCCCCGGGCAGTGCGTCGAAATCATGACGGGCGCGCCGCTCCCCTCGGGCGCGGACGCCGTGGTGATGGTCGAGCACACACGCCGCGAAGGGACTCGTGTGGAAGTCCGGCGCGCCGTCAGGCCGTTTGAAAACGTGGTTCGCCGCGGAAGCGAAGCGGCGACGGGCAGCCGCGTGCTCGAGCGCGGCCGGAGGCTCGGCCCCTCCGAACTCGGACTGCTGGCGGCGGTGGGAAAATCGCCGGTGCCCGTCTTCGCGCGTTTGCAGGTGGCCATCCTGCCGACGGGCGACGAGGTGGTCCCGGTCGAGCAGCAGCCCGAATGGTTCCAGATTCGCAACTCGAACGCCGTGACGCTTTCAGCGCAGGTGGCCGCCGCAGGCGCCGTGCCGCGCCTGCTCGGAATCGCTCCGGACCGAAAAGAGGATTTGCGGCGGCTGGTGGAAGAGGGGCTGAAGTCGGACCTGTTGCTGTTGAGCGGCGGGATTTCGATGGGCGCGTACGATTTTGTGGCCGAGGTCCTGCGCGACTTCGGCGCGGAGTTCTTTTTTCAGGGTGTGGCGATTCGGCCGGGCAAGCCGCTGGCGTTTGGCCGCGCCGCCGGGAAGTTCTTTTTCGGATTGCCGGGAAATCCCGTTTCGACGTTCGTGACGTTTGAAATTTTCATTCGGCGCGCCCTGGAACTGCTGGGCGGGGGATCGTTTGAGCCGCCCGTCTTCCTGCGCGCGCGGCTGAAGCGGCCGGTGCGCGTCAAGCTGGGGCTGACGGCGTTTTTCCCGGCGCGCGTCGAGCGACGCGCGGGCGAACCGGTGGTCGAGCGGGTCGGCTACCAGGGCTCGGGCGACCTGGTCGGCACCGCCGCGGCCAACTGCTTCCTCGTGATTCATCCGGAGCAGACCGAACTCGGCGAAGGCGAGTGGGTGGATGTGCTGCCGAAACCCGCGTAGCGGATTTCGGCAGCGAGTTTCGAGTTTCGGATTTCGGGAGTTGAGATGGCAGCAAGGCGGCGAAGGACAACCCGGCGCCTGAGTCATTACGACGGCGCGGGGCGGGCGCGCATGGTGGACGTTTCGGCGAAGGCGCCGACGGAGCGCCGCGCCGTGGCGAGCGCCTTCGTCCGGATGTCGGCGCGGACGCTCCAGGCGCTCCGGAAAAATCCCAAAGGCGACCCCCTGGAAGTCGCGCGCCTGGCGGGAATCGCCGCCGCCAAGCGCACGGCGGAGCTGATTCCGCTCTGCCATCCGTTGCTGTTGAGCCACATTGATGTGGACGCCAAGTTGTGCCAGAATGGCGTCGAAATCTCCTCGACGATCCGAACCACGGGGCCCACGGGCGTCGAGATGGAAGCGATGACCGCCGCCGCCGTCGCCGCCCTGACCGTCTACGACATGTGCAAGGCGCTCGACAAGGGGATTGAAATCGCAAACGTGCGGCTGCTGGAGAAGACGGGCGGAAAGAGCGGCGCCTACCGCGCGCGGCGCTGAGCGGCGAGGCGCACACCTTCGAATCCAAGGCAGGAAAACGGCATGGCCGTCGGGCTGAAGATTCTGATCGTGGACGACAACCCGACCATCCTCAAGCTCCTCACCCGCAGCCTCGACAAGTGCGGCGAACTGGTGACGGCCACCGACGGCGCCGACGCGCTGATGAAGGCGCTGGAAATCAAGCCGGACCTCATCATTTCCGATTATTCCATGCCCATGATGGACGGCCGCTCGCTGTTCGAAAAGCTGCGCGCGCGACCGGAAACCAGGGACATTCCTTTCGTCTTCCTCGCCTCGCAAAAAGAGATTGACGAGCGGCTGCGCGGCTTCGTGGACGGCGCGGAAGAATACTTCGTCAAGCCGTTCTTCGTGCGTGAGCTTTCACTCCAGGCGCGGCGGATCACCGCGCGACTGCACCAGCAGAAGATCGAAGCGGCGGGGCCGCGGGGCGGCGCCATCTCCGGGAGTCTGGCCGAGATGAGCCTGCTCGACTGGATGAGCACGCTCGAGCAGGGGCGCAAGTCCTGCGCGCTCATCGTCCGCAACGGCGGCGAGACCTGCACGATGTTCTTCACCGAAGGCCAGGTGACGCACGCCACACTGGGAAAACTGGTGGGCGACGCCGCGGTTTTCAAGGTCCTCACCTGGACCGAAGGCGACTGGGAGCTCGACTTTTCGAAGACCTCGAGCGAGCAGACGACGACGATGCCCACGCAGGGGCTGATGATGGAAGGCCTGCGGCTGCTCGACGAAGCGAATCGGGACGCGGGGTAGCGCAGGTCTGCTGTTTGACCTGCGGCTTTCCTGCGGCATTCCGGGCCGCCGGTCGCAGGACAGACCCTCGCTACTCCGGGAATGGCGAACGGTGGCGCCGGTCTGCTTTTTGACCTGCGGCTTTCCTGCTTTTTGACCTGCGGCTCTTGCTGACGGCCGAGAGCCCCAACGCGCGTTCCCCTGTTTCATTCATGCCTTCTCCACTCCGCGCCGAAATCCTCGTTTTGAGCGACGCTGTTTCGCGCGGCGAGCGCGAAGACCGCTCGGGAGCGGCGGTGCGCGCGCGCCTGGAAGCCGCAGGCTGGAAAATCGCTGGCTTCGAGGTCCTCCCGGATGAAGTCGAGGGAATCCGCCAGCGGCTCCAGGACTGGACCGGCGGGGACGACTGCGACGCGGTCTTCACCGTGGGCGGCACCGGGCTCGCCCCGCGCGACGTGACGCCGGAGGCGACGGCCGCGGTGATTGAGAAGCGCGTCCCGGGCCTGGAAGAGCTGATGCGCTCGGAAGGCGTGAAGAAGACGCGGCGCGCGGCGCTCTCGCGCGGGCTGGTGGGGACGCGACACCGCACGCTGATCGTCAACCTGCCGGGAAGCGAGCGCGGGGCGACGGAATCGCTCGAAGCCATCCTCGACCTGCTGCCGCACGCGCTCGACCTGCTGCGGGGAAAGACAGAGCACTCCTGAGAATGCCTTTTCGGACACAAGCCGCGGGTCACAGGCCACACCCGCGTCACTGTCTGGGACGGGGAAAGCGGTCGCGCAGGTTTGTTCTTTGACCTGCGGCTCCTGAAGCCCGCCGAACGAACCGCGGGTCAACGGACAGACCTGATTGGATAACGGCGTCGGCTCCTTAGGGCCGGTACACTTGGTTTG
>CAZKXX010000097.1:0-14068 GCA_964556705.1 uncultured Acidobacteriota bacterium | reverse complement strand
AACTCGCCGTGCTCGGCGCAGGTCTTCTCCATGTAAACGGCGCCGCGCTCCTCGAACAGACGCGCGTCGATCACCTTCAGACATTCCGGGCAGAGCGATTCGGTGGTCTTCGGCAGCCCCTTGGCGAGCGGCTTGATTTCGCCGCCCGTGTAGGTCGTGGCGGGCTGAAGGACTTTGAACGGCGATTCCTTGCGCGAGGTCGGTCGGTCCAGGGTCAGAGTCCCCATGATTCCTCCAGAATTCGGCAATCAATGCGAAACCAGCCGCCGGCCACACTGCGCCGGGCGGGTTCAAGAGCGTTCCGTCGTCGCGAAGTCGGTCAAACTTTTTCTGGGATGCTGAGAAACTCCTGACGTTGTCATCCTGAGGACCCCGATCCTGCCTGCTGCAGGCAGGCACTATTGGTCGGGGGACGAAGGATCTCAGCGTTTCCCAGCAACTTTCCAGTGGCGAGAGTTCGGGGCCGAGCCATGCTCACGCTACGCCCGCTGCTTTTGGGGCACAAGCGCCCTCCGTCCAACGGCGCAAAACCCGGCGCGAACCGGTCCGATTTGCAGTCCAATGGATAACGACAAATTGTTGATAGCAAAGGAGATATGACATTTTTCCCGAACCCTCGTTCCTGGTAGCGCAAGTCCCGGTCTCCGGACTTGCGGCGTTCACCGCGGTCGAAAATCCTGAAAAAGCCGCAAGATTTGGACGACGAATCTTGCGCTACAATGCCTCGCGTGTCGCGTCTGCGGAGGCTGTTTCTTTCCGGCAAAATCTTCTTCGTCACCTGCAACGTTCTGCGCAACCAGCCGCAATTCACTGAACCCGATTTCGCCATCTTGGCTGCGGTTTTCGGCCGCGTCCGCACCCGCCGCGGTTTTTTGCTGAGCGGTTACGTCTTCATGCCGGACCACTGGCATGCGCTCATCTTTCCTGCCGAGGGCGACACACTCCCGCGCCTTATGGGCGCGCTCAAGATCGCCTCGAACCGCGCCATCAGCCGGGAACGGCGGACACGCGGCAACCTTTGGCAACTTCGCTATTTTGAACGGGCCGTTCGAACGGTCAAGGAATACCGAGACGCACTGCGGTACATCCATCTCAATCCGGTGAGGAGGGGATTGGTAAAGAGACCCGAGGGTTGGCCCTGGTCAAGTATCCATTCTTACAGTAGCCCTGGCACTGTTCGGTTGAGAGTGGACCTTCTGGATTTCCCCGCCGATGAGAATTTCCGCCTGTAGCGCAAGTCCCGCCCTTCGGACTTGCGGCTTTTCAAGGCGGTCGAAAGACCTGAAAAAGCCGCCAGATTTGAACGCCGAATCCCGCGCTTCGGTCATCTCGGCGAGAACCGTCCCACCCTCGCTCAAGGAGTCGGGTTCCTCGGAATGGCGCCTTCCGGATCTTCCTCGTCCCGCCCGGTTGCTTACTTCTTAAACAGGTTCTCGAACGCCTGGCGCGCGTCCAAAGGTTTCGATGTGGAGGTTTCGCGTTCGACGATGGTGCGCGGCGCGTAGAAGGTGCAGGTATTCTTCTCGTCTTTCTTGGCGATGCGTTCGGGGATGGGCTGCGTGCATTCGTAGCGCGCCGAGGTATCGAAGTGGGCGCACTGTTTGCACGAGTGGAGTTCCAGCCGGCAGCGCGGGCAGCGGCCGGTAAGGTCGATTCCCGCGGGCAGCACCATGGCGCAGGAAGCGCAGCGGACGACTTCGCGGCGGCCCATCAACTTGGGGGTTTTCGGTCCGAAGGTTTCGGGCTTCGGCCCGGCGCGGTTTTCGCGCGGCTCGCGCTCGCGGCCCGAATCCTGATAACCGCGCTGGCGGTATTTCCGGTCGCTCATATCCAAACTCCTTGCGCCGCGAGAGGCAGGCTCCGCCCCGAAGGGCTCGCGGGAGGCGGGATGATTTGATGATACTCCCGGACCGGCGCCGGCGGCCATCAGAAAAGCAATCCGTCCCCGGCGGTTCAGGCCTTGAGCCACAAATTCACGGGCACTTCATTCGGCTTGGTCGGCTGGTACGGCCAGGTGATTTTCTTTCCCGTTCCCGCCGATTCGTACGCCGCGTAGATGATCTCGAGCGTCACCAAACCGTCCTCGCCGGTTTCCTGCGGCTTCTCGTCGTTCAGCACACAGCGCAGGAAGTGGCGCATCTCGTGCGGAAAGCCGTAGATGTGCGACTCTTCGAAGACGGTAAACGTCCAGCCGCGCGTCTCGCCGGCTTTCTCGACCGCGTAGCCGTAACCCTTCTTGCTGTAGGTCTCCATCGAGCTGCCGCGCAGCAGGTCGCAGTAGATGACGCCTTCCGTGCCGTAGAGCTCGATGCGGTCGTCCATGCCGCCGGGCTTGGCCCAGGAATCTTCGATGACGGCGATTCCGCCGCCCTCGAATTCCACGATGACCACCGAGTTGTCTTCGCCCTTCGTCCGCGCGGTGTGGAGCACGCGCTGGCAGTGCGCAACGACGCTCCTGGGCTTCGGCTTGCCGAACATCCAGCGCGCCCACTCGATGCCGTGGCAGCCCATGTCCATGATGGCGCCGCCGCCCGAGCGGTTGACGTCGTAGAACCAGTCGGAGTGCGGACCGTCGTGTTTCTCGCCCTGTTTCACCATGTAGAGCTTGCCCACCGCGCCTTCATCGACGAGCTTTTTGGCGCGCACGTATTTGGGCGTGAAGCAGATCGTCTCCGCGTACATCAGCTTCACGTTGTGCTGCTTCGCCGCCTTGACCATCGCTTCGCCGTCGGCGTAGGTGTGGGCCAGGGGCTTTTCGAGAATCACGTGCTTGCCGTTTTCGGCGGCCGCGACGACGACCTCGCGGTGCAGGTGGTTCGGAATGCCGACGACCACCACATCCACGTCCTTGCGCGCGACGAGCTTGCGGTAGTCGGTCTCAACCGAGGGGATGTGCCACTTCTTCGCGAACGCTTCCACGTGCGCCTTATTGGGGGAGCACACGGCGGCCACGTCTGCTTCCGCCACTTCCTCCAGCGCTTCGGCGTGAATGTTGGAGGAAAAACCCGAACCGATCAGTGCCACGCGGAGCCTTTCCATCGGCCTCTCCTGAAACAGGTTTACGCGGTGCGCCGCCCGCCGCGGCGGCTGCGGGCGCTACTTCCTTTCGCCCCCGAACTTCCGGATATAGGCGACGACGGCCTTGATTTCCTCGTCGTTCAACTTATCGGCGAAGCCGGGCATGGCCGTGCCTTTCACGCCCTTCTTCGTGACTTCGATGAGTTCTTCGTCTTTCACCTTGGCCTGCCATTCGGGGTCGGTAAAATCCTGACTCTTGATGGCCTTGAAACCTTTGCCGTTGGCGGCGTGGCACATCTGACAGCGTTTCTTGTAAAGCGCGGCGCCGTCCGGCGCGTCGGCGGAAATGAACCGCGCGGACGCCAGCGCCAGCCCCGTCAAAAGTAGGAATACGGCAAGAATTCGCATGAAGGGCTCTCCTTGGGTCACCAGACTTCCAACTTGGATGCAGGTTTCCGCGCCCAGGTCCGCCGGCCGTAGTTCGCTGTTTGCCGGCCCTGCGCTTGCCCGGCCGGCCTGGCTGGGGTCACGAAGCTCGGATAGGTCTCCTGGCCGAAGAACCCCATGGTATAGAGAATGGAAGCGGAAATCAAGTGTCCGGCCCCGGGGGTGGCTCGCCAATGGCGCCGCGCCGGGCAAAGGAGGTGTTGTGTGAAGCTGTTTTCGAATCGCTGGTTCGCGATGGCCGTCCTGCTGCTTCTCGTGTTTATCTCCGGCGCGCTCGTCGAGCGTGGCCGAAGCGCGCCGCCCCCTGCGGCGGAGGCGCCGCAGATTGTGGTATCCGGTTCCAGAATCGTCGTCCACTATCCGGGCGAGAAGCGCTTCTACACCTACTCGGAGCTGGGCGGCAATTGCGTCTTCGCTTACCGGCTCTCGACACCCGGCGGGCCCATCGAGCGGGAGAACTGCAAGTGATTCCGAACGGAGGGCGGTGACACCGCGGAAGTACCTTGAAAGAAGAGCTTTCGCGGCTTGACTTCATTCAGGGCAGCGGGTTAAGGTTAAGGATTGCATCTGCGAAAGAATTTTGCATAGGGAGCAGAGGCTTTGAAACGGACTTTTCAGCCTAACCGGCGTCGGCGCTCGAAGACCCACGGCTTTCGCGTTCGCATGCGCACGCCGGCAGGCCGCCAGGTGCTCAAGCGCCGCCGCCAGAAAGGCCGCCGCCGATTGAGTCCATGAATGCCGCTCCGGCTCGCGAGACCTTCCCGAAGGCCCTGAGGCTGTTGAAACGCAGTGAGTACCGGCGGGTCTACGAGGAAGGCGAGCGCCGGAGCGCGCCGCTGGGCGTGGTGTTTTACTGCTCGAACGGACTTTCCAGAACACGACTGGGAATCACGGCTCCGGGAAGGTTGGGCGGAGCGGTGCTGCGCAACCGGCTGAAGCGCCGGCTGCGCGAAGTGTTCCGCCGCAACCAGGGACGCATTCCACCCGGCTGGGACATCGTGGTGAACCCGCGGCCTCCGGTAGCGACTGTCCGCTTCGAGAAACTCGAGCGCGAAATGCTGCGGCTCTTTCCCTCTGCGGCGCCGCTTTCCGAGGAGCCCAGAAAATCATGAAGTCGCTTGCGCTGGCCCTGATTCGTCACTATCAGGCCTGCATTTCTCCGCTGCTGCCGCCCGCCTGCCGCTTCCATCCGACGTGCTCGGAATACGCCTGCGAGGCGGTCGAGCGCTGGGGCGTGGGGCGCGGGATTCTTCTCGCCGCGCGCCGGCTGCTGCGCTGTCATCCCTTCGGAGGGCTCGGATTCGATCCCGTTCCCGCGCCTCCGGAAGCGCCCGCGGCGAAAGGAGGGGACGTCGAACGCGCGGCGAGGCCGGCCGCAGAAATCGCTGAGGCCGAAATCTTCGAGCCCGAGGAAGTCGCGACCGCATGAGTCACGAAAAGCGAATTGTGCTGGCGTTCGCGGTGTCATTTGCGATTCTCCTGGTGTGGCGCGTTTTGTTTGTTCCGGAGCCGCCGCCGCGCCCGCCGCAGCCGCCCGCCGCCGTCCAGCCCGAAGAAGCCGCGCCCGCTCCCGCGGCGGAGAAGCCCGCCGAAGCCGAAGCGCCTCCCGCCCCGCCGCCGGTCCCCGCAACGATTCCCGTTCAGCAGGCCGAAGAGACGCGGGACATCACGGTTGAAAACGAGTTTTACCGCGTCACGCTTTCGAACGAAGGCGCGGTCGTCCGAAGCTGGATTCTGAAAAAATATCGGGATGAAAAAGGCCAGCCGCTCGATCTGGTCCACGCGGAGGCGTGCGAGCAGTTGGGATTCCCGCTCAGCCTCCGGCTCGCCGACGCCGACCTCGCCGGGAAAATCAACTCGGCGCGCTTCGTGGTCTCGGCCACGGAGAGTTCGCTCGTTTCGCCCGCACGGCTGGAATTCGTTTACAGCGACGGGACCGTCGAGGCTCGCAAGACGCTCGAGTTCGGCGCGGGATACGAGGCGCACCTTTCGGTGAGCGTCGCCGACAGCCGCGGGTCCCTGCCTGTTCAGGTGGCCTGGCCGGGCGGGTTCGGCGACCACTCACTGCCCGCGAAGTCGGCCGAGATGACGCGCCGCGCCGTGTACCAGTACGCCGAGAGCACCAGCATCGAAGAGGCGGGCCTCCATCCTTCTTTCTGGGGACGCGTTTCGACCTGGTTCGGAGGAACGCCGAAGAAGGAAACGGAAGCGGAAATTTCCGGGCGGCTGAAGCTGGCGGGGTTGACGGACCGCTATTTCGTGGCGGCCTTCCTGCCGGAGTTCCACGATGCGCGCGTGGAAATGGTCCGCGAGGAGTGGACTCCCGAAAAATGGGAGGGGAAGGACGAAGACAAACCGAAGCCCATCGCCCTGCGGCTGGGACGCCGCGAGGCGCAGCCCGTCGTCGCTCGGCTCCTCATCGCTCCGAGAGATTTGCAGGTGCTGGAAGCGATCGAGCCGCCGCTCGGCCATCTGGTGGATTACGGCTGGTTCTGGTTTGTGGCCAAGCCGCTCTTCTCCGGCATGCGCCACCTGCACGACAACTGGGTGCACAATTACGGCTGGGCGATCGTTCTTCTCACCATCGCCATCAACCTGGCGCTCTTTCCGCTGCGTTTGAAGCAGATCCGCTCCTCGCAGGAAATGCAGCGCGTCGCGCCGCTCGTGAAAGGGATTCAGGAAAAGTACAAGCACCTCAAGTTCAACGACCCGCGAAAGCAGCGCATGCAGCAGGAGATCATGAAGCTCTACAAAGAGCACAACGTGAACCCGCTGGGCGGCTGCCTTCCCGTTCTGCTTCAGATGCCGTTCTTCTTCGGGTTCTACAAGGTGCTCGATCTCTCGATTGAGCTTCGCCACGCGCCGTGGATTTTGTGGGTGAAAGACCTCTCCGCGCCGGACCCGTATTACGTCCTGCCCACGCTGATGATCGTCTTCATGTTCATCCAGCAGAAGATGATGCCCATGCCGACCATGGATCCGGCCCAGCAGCGCCTGATGATGCTGATGCCCCTCTTCGTGGGATTCATCTTTTTCGCATTTGCCAGCGGCCTGGTGCTTTACTGGCTCACCTCGACCGTGGTCGGCATCGCCCAGCAGGTGCTGATCAACCGGCTGATGCCGCCGCCGCAGCCCGCCTATCTGGCGCGCAAGGCGGCCAACGGCAAGACCTGAACGCTCGTGGAAGACCACGCCCAACCCGCGCCCGCGCGCCCCGTTTCGGCCTGCCTGCCGGCCGTCGAATCGCTGCTGCGCGACCTGATCCGCCGCGGCGGGTTCGAGCTGAACTTCACCATTCGCGAGGCCGGAGCGGCGCCCGACGATATCGAGTCACCCGAATACGTCGTCGAATTCAGCGGCCCGGACTCGGATCTGCTGATCGAGCGGCACGCGGAGCTGTTGAACGCGCTGGAGCACGTGGTCCTCAAGGCGGCGCGGCTCGGCGAAGGACAACTGGGAAAAATCGCGTTCGATTGCCGGGAGTGGCGGCGGCTGCGCGCCGAAGAGTTGAAGCTGATGGCGCAGGTGGCCGCGGACCGCGCGGTCGAGACCGGCGAGCCTTTCGCGCTCAATCCCATGAACGCGCGCGAGCGGCGGATCGTTCACCTGGCGCTGCGGGACCGCGCGGAAGTGCGCACGGCGAGCGAGGGCGCGGCCGGCGAGCGCCACGTCGTCATCTACCCGGCGGGCGTCACCAAGCCGTTTTCGCCGCCCCTGCCGCGCCGAAGACGCCGCTGAGCTTCAGCTTCGAGATGATTCTCCCCTGGCGTACCCCGCTCCCATGGTCAGCGAAGACACCATCGTCGCCCTTTCCACGCCACCCGGGCGCGGCGGCCTGGGCGTCGTGCGTCTTTCGGGCGAACGCGCCATTGAAATCACCACGGAACTTCTGGATCTTCCGAAGCCGGAACTGGAAACCCAGCGGGCCACGCTCGCCACGCTGCGCGACCCGCAAACGGGCCGCGCGCTCGACCGCGTCGTTGTCACCTGTTTCCGCAAGCCCCGCTCATATACGGGCGAGGACGTGGTGGAGATTTCCTGCCACGGCGCGCCGGTGCTGCTGAACTTTCTTGTTGAAGCCTGCGCCGAGCGCGGGGCGCGGCCCGCCGAGCCGGGCGAGTTCACGATGCGCGCTTTTCTGAACGGGCGCATGGACCTGACTCAGGCCGAGGCCGTGCACGACCTCATCGAATCGCGGACCCTTTACCAGGCGCGCGTCGCCGCGCAGCAGATGGAAGGCTCGGTCTCGGCGCGCCTGAAGCCGCACAAGCAGACGCTCAAGGAACTCATGGCGCGGCTGGAAGCGGGAATTGACTTCGCCGAAGACGATGTTCCGGTGATGGCGTGGGAAGAACTGCTCGCCCGGCTCGAGGCGATTCGCGGCGATCTGGCCCGGCTCGTCGAGGGCTACGCTTACGGCCGTCTGGTGCGCGACGGGCTGAGTCTCGCCATCGTCGGCCGGCCGAACGTGGGCAAGTCGAGCCTCTTCAACCGGCTCCTCAACGAAGACCGCGCCATCGTCACTGCGACGCCGGGGACCACGCGCGACCTGGTGGCCGAGAGCGCGCAGGTGGGCGGCATTCCGCTGCGCTTTCTGGATACGGCGGGCATCCGCGAGGCTTTCGACGAAGCGGAACGTCTGGGCGTTGAAAGGAGCCTGCGCGCCATCGCCGACTCGGACCTCCGCCTGCTTGTGGTGGACTCGTCCGCGCCGTGGACGCCGGAGGACATGCTCGTCGTCAGCAAAGTCCGGCCGCTCGGCCCGCTCCTCGTGGCGCTGAACAAATCGGACCTTCCCGCGCAACTCTCGCGCGAGTCGCTGCTTCAAGCGCTTCAGGAAGCCGCGCCCGAGGCCCACAGTCCCTTCGAAATCGTTCCCACCTCGGCGCTGACCGGCGCCGGCCTGGAGGAATTGCGCCACGAAATCCTGGCGCTGGCCGCGCCGGCGCGCGACACGACGGGCGAAGGCGAGTTCATCACCAACCTTCGCCACCAGCAGCTCATCAAGCAGTCGCTCGCTTCGCTCGAAAAAGCCCGCGCCGCCGCCGCGCAAAGCCTTCCCCACGAGATGGTGCTGCTGGACCTTTATGAGGCGCTGCACGCGCTCGACACGCTCACGGGCGCCACCACCACCGACGACCTGCTGGATATCGTCTTTTCGACTTTTTGCGTCGGGAAATGAGACGCGCTAGCGCTCCCGCGGGCGGGCGCTCCGCTTGAAGTAAGACTCGATTTCGCGCACGCCCAGCAGCTTGGCCAGAATCGCCGCCAGGACGAATCCGACCACCGTGCCCGCGACGAGAACGACGAACGCCGCGCCCGTCGTTTGCCAGCCGATTCGCGGCTCGAGCCACCGGACCACCAGCCACGCGCCACCAGCGCCCAGCGCCGACGCCGCGGCGATGCGCAGGAAAAATGCCAGAAACTCACGCGCCTTCGGGCTGGGATTTCGGCGCTGAAGAATCAGGTAGAGCGCCACGGTGTAGGCGATGATGCCCAGCGCGCTCGCCAGCGCCAGTCCCAGGTGCTGCGCCGTCCGGAAAAGCAGCCAGTAAACCGGCAGGCTCAGAAGAGTGAACGCCGTGCCGGTGACGGCGGGTGTGAGCGTGTCCTGTGCCGCGTAAAACGCCCGCGCCAGGATGTTCTGCAATCCCCAGGCGAACATGCCGAGCGAAAACACCGCCAGCGTCGCGGCGGTCTCCGAGAGGTCGGTGGGGCCGAGGCGCGTCCGCCCGAAGACGAAGTGGACGAGCGGCTCGCTGAGCGCCACGCTCAGCGCCGCGACGGGAACGAGCAGAAGCACCAGGCCTTTCAGCGTGGCGGTCAGCGCGTTGTGAAACTCGTCGAACTTCTTCTCCGAATACAACCGGGAAAGGAACGGGAACGAGGCGACGCCGAGCGCCTGTCCCACGACGCCGATGGGGACCCGCATCAGCGTCTTCGCGTAAGTCAGCCAGGTGATGGAGGCCGCGGGCAGAAACGAGCCGAACCAGCGGAGGATCCAGTCGTCGGCGAAGACCAGCGAGACCGCCAGCATGATGGGAATCGTCAGCTTGACGAACATCCGGAAGCCGGCGTGGGCGACGTCGAAGTTCGGCGTGAACCGCGCGCCCGCGCGCCACGCGCCGTAAACCTGGAGCAGGAAATTTCCCGCCAGCGCTCCGCTCAGGACGCCGATGGCAAAACCCGTGATGCCGATGCGCGGAGCGAGGAGCGCGCCTCCCAGCACAATGGCCAGGTTGTAGAGGATGGGCGCGAGAGAAGGAATGAAGAACCGGCCCTGCGCGTACTGAACGGCGGCGAAAATGCTCCCCAGATAGAAGCAGACCTGCGCCGGCAGCATCAGTCGCGTGAGGAAAACGGTTTGTTCGCGCTGGCCCGGGCCGAAGCCCGGCGCAATGATGGCCACGAGCTGCGGGGCGAAGAGCATCGCCACGCCGACGAGCGCGACGAGAACCAGCCCCATCACCGTCACGACGGTCGAGAAAACCTTCCACGCGACCTCGCGGCCCTCTTCGACGGCGTACTTCGAGAAGACGGGGATGAACGTCAGGCTCAGCGCGCCGCCCGCGACGAGGTAGTTGAGAAAGTCGGGGAGCGTAAACGCTGCGTAATAGGCGTCCGTGATTTCGTTCGAGCCGATCTGGCGCGCCACCATCCATTCGCGCAGGAAGCCCAGAAGGCGGCTCACCAGGACGCTGGCCATGACGATTGCGGTGGACTGGGCGATGCGCCGGGTGACGGAGGGAGCGGTCATTGACGATGATGTATCACGAGGCGGGGGCTCATCGCCAGCGGAGGCTTGCGTCGGGAGGCTAGAAGCTCGGCCGGAGCGGGGCCGGAAGGCGTTTCCCGCAGGCGCGGCAACGCACCATCTCCCGGCGCCCGATCAGACGTTCCCAGAAGCGCCGCCGCGAACGCTGGTAGTCCTTCTTGCCGCAGCGCGGGCAGGCCAGCGGGTCCTTCTTCAATCCACTCTCGCTCTGCTCGCAGTCTACGACGGGCTCCGGGTCGAGCTTCACGACCGGCGGAAGGAGCCGGTAGCGGCGGCACCTCGCGCAAACGCGAAGGCGATAGCCGAACGCCTTGGCGAGTTTGAAGAGGAGGCCGCCGTGAACCGGGTCGGTTTTCTCCGCTCCGCACTTCCTACAGTACGTGCCCATAAAAACGCGGAGAATAACGGAAACCGGGCCGGGACGCAACGCGCGGCCCCTGCGGCGGGCACCGACGGACCGAAACTTCGTCTCGGCTCCCGCTTCAGCGGCCCCTGAGGCGGCAACTACCGCAGCAGATCGTTCAGCGCCTTGATCTCCGCCGGCTCGAACTTGGGCTTGCGGTCGTACGTCATCAAGCCGTTGATCTCCTGCTCGACGTCGGTGAGCTGTGTGTAGCAGATGCCGATGATCGCCGGAAGTTCGGCGATCGCCTCGTAGAGTCCGCGCAGTCGCGCCAGCGCCGCCTCCTTGTTCGGTTCGACCCCGGCGTAACCCCACGCCTCTTCCGGCACCTTCTGGCCCGGCATGATGTAGGCGATCCCGCCGAATTCGGAAAGGAAGATGGGGCTGCCGTTGTATTCGTAGCCGGGCAGCAGGAAGGCGCGCCCGCCCATGGGGAAGAGGCGCCCTTCGCCCACGTCCTTGTACTTGCGGTAGAGGATGTCTCCGCTGCGCGCGTAGTCGTGAATGGCGAACAGGTCCGTCGTATCCACGTGCTCCCAGCCGTCGTTGTCAATCACCAGGCGGGTCGAGTCGAGCGACTTGGTCAGCCAGTAGAGCGATTTCAGGTGCGCCTGCTGCTGCGGGTTCCGCAGGTCGGGCGTGCCCCAGCTCTCATTGATGGGGACCCAGATGATGATGGAAGGATGGTTGTAGTCGCGCTCCATCGCCTCCATCCACTCGCGCGTGAAGCGCGAAACGTAGGCGTCGTCGTAAAGATAAGCGTTGGCCATTTCGCTGGAAACCAGCAAGCCCATCTTGTCGGCCCAGTAGAGAAAGCGCGGGTCTTCGAGTTTCTGGTGCTTGCGAGCCCCGTTGAAGCCCATTTCCTTGGTCATTCGGATGTCGTACTGAATGGCTTCATCGGAAGGAGGCGTCAGGTTGCTTTCGGGCCAATAGCCCTGGTCGAGCACGGTCTTGAGATAAATCGGACTCTTGTTGAGGAGCACGCGACCGTTTTCGGCCGTCACCGTGCGCACGCCGAAATAGGACTGCACGCGGTCGAGCACTTCCTGCCCGCGACGCAGTTCGAACGTCACGTCGTAGAGGTTGGGACTCCAGGGCGACCACAAGCGTGGCGATTCGATTTTCAGAGCCGTGGTGACTTTGGGTCCGTCCACCTTGACGCTGCCCGACGTGACGGGTTGGTCTCCGGAACGAATTGCGATGTTCAGGGTCAAATCGCCCCGCGAGCGCGCCACGCGGCCTTCGAAATGAACCAGACCTTCCAGATTTGGCGTCATGCGCACGCTCTCGAGATAGCTGTCCCCGACCGCTTCCAGCCAGACGGATTGCCAGATGCCCGTTGTGCGGTTGTAGAAAATGCCGCGCGACTTCGGCTCCCAGTACTGCTTGCCGCGGGGAATGTAACGGTCCGTCGGAGGGTCTTCGGCGCGGACCACAAGCGTGTTCGACCCGCCCGTCAGGAGCGGCGTGATGTCAAACCGGAAGGGCGTGCTGCCCCCTTCGTGCGTCCCGGCCAGATGTCCGTTCACCCACACCATGGCGCGGTAGTCCACGGCGCCGAAATGCAGCAGCACCCGGCGCCCCTTCCAGTTGCCGGGAACCGTAAACGTCCGCCGGTACCACACCCAGGGGTGGAAAAAAGGATCGCCGATGCCGCTCTTGGGGGTTTCAAAGGCGAAGGGGACCAGAATCGCGCGGCTGAATTTCTTTCCGGTGCGTCCCCAGTTTTCATCCAAGCCCACGTTGGCATCATCGAACTCGAACTCCCAGGAGCCGTTGAGCGTCATCCACTGCTCGCGCATGAACTGCGGCTGGGGATATTCGGGACGCGGAACGTCGGCGGCTGTGGCTGGGCCGCCGGAGGTGCAAATCAACAAGGCCGTGAAAATTAAACCCACCCGAGCAAGTTTCATTTCACATCCCCTTTCCAAAGGTCTGAATGAGGGTCCGAAGTGGGGGCTTCCAGCTCCGCCTTGATCTCTCGTTGCGGTCTGAGTGGCTTAAATCAGACTGCAAGTTCGATGACGAGGAAATCAGTTTTCAGCCCCGAAAGAGCGCAAGCGTTTGCGAGCCTGAAAATTATCACAGCGGTCTGCCTCGGTCAACCTGTAACGGCCAAATCGGTCAAAGGGTTAGCGCGAATTGTTCTGGCCATTTTTCTTCCCGACTGGACGACGAACGACACCCGAAATCCAGGACGGATCCACCGCGCAAAAAACGCTGGGTACCGCGAAGGGTTGGCAATTAAGCAGTCAGGAGCAACCCTTCCGCGTCACACTAACCTCCTTTTGATGCCACAAGTTAAGCCCATTTTCCTTGTGCGCCCCAAAACCCGCCTTTATAATGGCTGGGGAAGCCTGCAATCAGGGTATTGAGCAGCCAAATGCCGGGGAGACGCCCTGCCAACACTCGGGTCGATGAAGTATTTCCGTCCGTCCCGGCCCCGGCGACGGTCATCCTCTTCCTCGCCCTTTGCCTCCTCTGCCCTGGCGAATCCTCAGGCCAGGCCCCAGCCACTTCGCGAAAGAAGCCTGACGCCTCGCCGGCAGTCGAAGCAAGACTCCAGCGGGGAATTGAACACCTCAACCGCGAAGAGTGGGAGAACGCCGAAGCCGAGTTCCGGAAAGTCGTAGGACTTCAGCCGAAGCGGGCTGAGGCCCACGCGTTTCTGGGGAGGGCGCTCGCCGGGCTGGGCCGGCAGGAGGAAGCCCAGGCCAGCGTGCGGAAGGCGCTGAAGCTCGACCCGAAACTCCCTGAAGCCCACTATCAACTGGCGCTCTGGCATCTCGACGCCGGCGAGATCGACGCCGCGCTGCAGGCGCTGAAGAAGGCGCTCGACTCGCGTCCCGATTACTGGGACGCGCATGTCGCCGTGGGCCTGGCGATGCAGCGCGTGGGCCAGGTGGACCGCGCCATCGCGCATTATCAGGAGCTTTTAAAGCGCAACCCGCGGCTCGCCGAGGCCCACAACTGGCTGGGCGTAGCCTACGTGCAGAAGAACGAACTCCCGCGCGCGATCGCCGCCTTCCGCCGGGCCCTCGAGATCCATCCTCACTTCATCCGCGCCTACAACAACCTGGGGTCGGCGCTCAGCCGGGCCGGCGAGACGCTGGAGGCCGAAGAGGTCCTGCGGAAGGCGCTCGCGATGCGCCCCGCGGACTGGCGTCTGAAACTGAATCTGGCCGCGACGCTGCGCAACAAAGGCGACGCGGACGAAGCGCTGGAACTTCTCGAGGCGGTGCTGGCGGTCCAGCCGGAAAACGATGAAGCGCACTACCAGCGGGCGCAGGTCCTGCGGCAGCGGGGCGACCTGGAGGAAGCCGTCGCGGCGTTCGAGAAGACGCTCGAACTCCGGCCCGACAACCGCGACGCGTATTACGGCCTGGCCGTGACGCTGAGACAGCAGGCGGCGATGTCGCGGT
>CAZKXX010000096.1:0-14473 GCA_964556705.1 uncultured Acidobacteriota bacterium | reverse complement strand
GTGCCGGACGAGGGTGAATGAAACGGACAGAAGAAGTCACCACAGGGGCACGGAGGTGGAAGACGATTCACTGAGTCCGGCGTTGGTCGGTCCGGAACCGAAGACCGCGTGACTCGGTGGCTGGATGACTGAGAGACCTGGGAATTGTCTCTTCTCTGTGGGTCTGATTCGCTGTGATAAGAGTTCAGTGATACCGGACCTGGGTTTTGGGGCGCAGGGGAATGAGCGTGTAATCGAACTCGGTCAGCTTTTCGTCCTTCTCGGTAATCACCAGCAGATATTTTCCGATTTTGGCGACGAGGCCGGTGGTGGTGATTTTGCTTCCGATATACTGCTGACCTTGGCGCATGGCGTTGAAGTCCGGCAGCTTGTCGCGGGTGGTACTATGAGCGTCTTCCCAGTCCACTTCGCCGTGTCGGAATCGGACGCCGTTGATGACCACCGTCTTCCGCCTTTTCATGTTCGCTCCCTTAAGGCTGCGCCGCTGTGCACCGCGGGCGGGTGTGAGAATGACGGACAGAGGCTACCCGGCAATTCCCCGGCGCGCAAGCCCCTTGTGGGGCGCTTCGAGCGGCGCCGGAATGGCCCGAGCCCGAAGTCGCCGAGGCATTTTACGAGTCTGTAACCCTCCGGAGTGACGCCTATTCTGACCAACGCGAGCAGACTCGTTCGATGTCCTGGATCATTTTCTCGACTTCTTCCCTTTCCAGGCGCGGGTCGGGGTGCGCGGCCTTGTTGCGCACTCGCCAGACGCCGCGCAGCGTCCGCGCGTCCTCCCATGCACCGAGCTGGCCATGCCGGGCAAACTCCTCGATGATCCGGCTGACCTCCGTCTGCCTGCCGTCCTTGCGGCGGCCGTAGAATTTCTTGGCCTTCAGGCGAATCAGCCGTTCGAATTCGGCCCCGGCGATCATTCCAGCCAGCTTGGGGTGTTCGGCGGCCAGAATGCCGGCGAGTTCCAGCGGGCCATAATTTTCCAGCAGCGGCGTCAGGGCCTGCCCCACGCGGCGCCGCTGAACCCACAGGTCGTGTTCAAACAGCGCTCGCGCTTCAAAGTCTTCTCCCAGACCCGCGCGTCCGGTGGCGAGCTGGTCGTAGGTCCACAGCGCCATTTCCGTCTCCGCCACCGTCGCCATGCCGAACCGTTCCTGCCACACCTGAAGTTCGCGGCAGAAGGCGAGATACAAATCCACCGTATTCGAGCGGTGAATCTGGAGCAGGTTGGCGATGGGCGTCGAGAAGATCCCGAAACGCGCGGGATGCACGAAGCGCAGCAGCAGGGAAACGACGCCGATGCTGTGCAGCAGGCTGAGGAGGCGAGAAACAAGCGCGCGGCCGTCATCGGGAACGGGCGCCAGGTACAGGGGCGCCGTGCGCAGCGCGCGGTCGAGCGCCTTCGAGTTCGGCTCGGACCAGTAGCCGACAAACGGCGCCTGGCTGGAATCGAAGAGCCGAAGGACGTCGCGCGCTTTGACCGTCCGACCGCCCGTGCGCAGCGGCTCGAATTCCTTTTCGAGAGTGGAAAACGAAAACGCGCGGCCGAACTTCTTGCGGCAGACTTCCGGAAACCGGGCGAGATAACTTTTCAGGTCGAACGCGGGCACGGGCACCTCGCGGGGCGAATTACTCTTCCACCGGCTTCTCTTGCTTGAGGTAGATCCTGGGACTTTCTTCGACCGTTGCGAACTTGCGCAGCCGCTCGAGCAAGTCGGGCGGCCAGGCGTTTTCTTTCAGAACCCTCACCAGCGCGTGGGTATCAAGCGCCGAAACCTCTTCCCACTTGCCGGCCTCGCGCACGAAGGCTTCCAGCGCCTCGCGTTCCGCGTCGTCCTTGGCGGGCAGCCTGGTGTGTTTCGTGAAACTGACCTTCACCTGAGAATCGGAGCCCTGGATGATTTTTACGCCCTGCTGGCGGCAGAACTCCAGAATGAGCTCGCGGAGCGTCGCCTCACGCGCTTCGAGTTCGCTCAGTCGGCGCTTCGTTTCCGCAAACTCGTTGGCGAGCCTGACGCCGTCGTCGGCGAGGAACTGCGCGGGTGGCAAAGCGCGCGCGTGAATCACGTGCCGCCAGACGGGGCAGACGGGCTGGTACTCGCACCACTCGCAGTGGTCTCCCTGGCGGGGCGCGAACTCTTTTTCCGCTTCAATCTCCCGGATTTTCGCGATGGTTGAAGCGCGCAGTTCGGCAAGCTGCTCCGGAGTGCGCGAAGAGCGCAGCGTCGTGTCTTTGCCCACGTAGTGCCATACCAGTTCGACGCGCTCGGCGTCCGGCCAGCGCTCGCGAAGCCCGATCTGGTAAAGCGCGAGCTGGCGGTCGCGATCGAGGTCGGCCTGCGCGGGCAGGTTGCGGCTGGTCTTGTAATCGTGGACTTCGTAGGTGCCGTCCGGGCGCCGCGCCGCGCGGTCCACGAAGCCCGTGACTTTGTACTCGCCCGCTTCGTCCAGCGCGAACAGCAGGTTCAACTCCGTCGCCAGCGTCACCGAGTCGTTGAAGGGCTTGTGGCGCTCGTAGTAGCTGCGGATGCAGCGCGCGCCGTAGTCGAAGTAGTTCTGTTCGGTCATGTTCTGCCGGGTGATTTTGACGCCCGGATTCCAGTTCTTTTGCCACTCGGCGTGATAGAAGCCCAGCAATTCGTCCAGCGTGTTCAGCTTTTCGTAGTGAAGGTCACTGTAAAGTTTTTCGAGGACTTCGTGGACGCGTTTTCCCACAAAAGCCTCGACCGTCTCCTCGATGGGTGTTTCGACTTTCTCGATGTACCGGAACTTGAACTTCAGCGGGCAGGTCTCAAAGGTTTCCAGACGCGAGTGGGAATAGACGGCCATGCGCCACCCCGGCCAGGGGATCTCGGCGGGTATCTTACCATCGGCGTTTCTGGGTGCTGGCCGAAATCGGCCACTTCGGCCGAGCAAGGCCACTGGCACGCGGGGCTCTGCGGAAAGCTGCCAGCACGTCTTCACAACCTACTCATTCAGAAGCAGATAGAAGCCGGCTGAGGGCGGCGGATTGGCACGCCACGTGCCCTGTCAAGGGACGGACGTGTGCGCAGCAGGTTTTGGGAGGTGCGCCATGAAAAGCCGAATCTACATCGCAGCCGTGGTTCTGTTGACGTTGTTCTCGCTGGCGGTGCTCGGAGTCAAAGCCGCGCAGGCCCAGGACGAGGAGCCGTCTTCGGGCGTGGGCCGCGTCAGCGTGATTCATGGAGATGTGGCGACGATGCGCGGGGACTCGGGCGACTGGGTCGCGGCGGGTGTGAACGCGCCGATCGTCCGCGGCGACACGATTTCCACCGGCGACGCCTCCCGCGCTGAAATTCAGCTCGATCATGCGACCATCCTGCGACTGGGCGAGAAAACGGAAGCACGCGTCGCGGACCTTTCGCGCGGAAACATTCAGGTGCAGGTGGCGCGAGGAATTGCCAGCGTCTCCGTCCTGAAAGACGCCGAGGCGGAAGTGGAAGTCAACACGCCCAACGTGGCCTTCCGCCCGATTGACAACGGAAACTATCGGGTGGAAGTCGTCTCCGAAAACGAGACGCACGTCATGGTGCGCGACGGCCGCGCCGAAGTCTTTACGCCGCAGGGTTCAAGGCGGGTAAGCAAGGGCGACCTCATCACGATTCGCGGGACTGACGACCCGCTGTACCAGGTTTCACGCGCCCCCCGGCAAGATAGCTGGGATGAGTGGAACCGCGTGCGTGACGGCGAAATTCTCAACGCCAAGAGCTATCGTTACGCCGGGCGCGGCTACACGGGCCTGCACGACCTCGACCGCCACGGCCGCTGGGTTTACGTCCCCGGATACGACTGGTGCTGGACGCCTTACGTGAACGCCGGCTGGGTGCCCTATCGCATGGGCCGCTGGGTCTGGGACCCCTTCTGGGGCTGGACCTGGGTGTCGTATGAACCCTGGGGCTGGGCGCCCTATCATTACGGCCGCTGGTTCTTCCATGCGGGCTACTGGCACTGGTGGCCGGGATATCGCCGGCACGGCTTCGGCTTCTTCACCGGCTACGGATTCTATCCTCACTACGCGCCGGCCTACGTTTCCTTCATCGGATTCGGGTTCAGCACGCGCAGATTCCATTTCGGATTCGGACACGGCTTCGGCTCGATCGGCTGGATTCCGCTCGGACCATACGACCCGTTCTATCCGTGGTGGGGCCGGCACCGCCACAGCTTCAACGTCGTGAACATCACCAACATCACGAACATCACCAACGTGACGAACGTGACGAACGGGCAGGGCGACCTTCGCGGCTCGAACCTCCGCGGGGTTTTGCACAACGCGCGGGTGCGTGAGGCGTTGACGACGGTTTCTGCGGAGGACTTCGTGAACGGCCGGGTGGTGCGCGGCGCCCGCTCCGTGGACGTTGCAACGCTTCGCCAGGGCCAGGTGGTGCAGGGGCACGTGCCCGCAGTTCCGACGCGCGAAAGTCTCCGGCCGTCGGAACGCACGACCCAGGTTGCGGCGAGGGCGCAGGGCCGCGGCGCGGAGCAGTTCGTCACTCGCCGGCAGCCGCCGGCAGGCCCGCGCGCCTTCAACGAGCAGGTGCGGGAAGTCCAGCAGATGGTGACGCGCCACAATCCGCAGGAAGCGGCCGGCAATTCCGCACGCACGAACGCGCGAGCCGCGGGCCGGGTGGAAATCGCGCAACGAAATTCCGACGGCGAAGCGGCGGCGCCCGCAGCCGAGCGGCAGACTCGGCAATCCTCCGAGCGTCGGGCTGGAGAACGGTTTGGCGCGGGACGGGCTCAGCCCGCGCCGAGCCGGCCGGCCGGCACAGGCGACGCCGCAACGCCGCAGCGAGAGGATCAGAATCAGCCCGCCGCGCGGCAGGCGCCTCGGCAAACCGAGCCACGCGTCCCGGCGGCGAATCAGAACGAGCGTCCGAACTGGCGGCGGTTCGGAGCCGGCAGCGCACAGCCCCGGCCCGGCGCCGCTCCGTCCAGCCGCACTCAGAGTGGCAACGAGCAGAAGGGGAGGCCGAGCTGGGACCGTTTTCCGACGGCCCGTTCGGCCCCCCAGCAAAGTTCCCCGCGCGAGACCGGGAGCGCGGGCGCGCAGCGGGAAAGGTCCACGGCGCGCCCCGCGCCCTCGGTAAGTGGCCGGGAGGGGTCGGACGAGACCGCGCCGCGCCAGGAAGGGCGGCCGGATTGGAACCGGTTCCCGTCGCGGGCGGCCCCCAAGAGTGAGGACGGCAAAGCCTCCGGGTCACGGTCCGAACGGCCGCCGCTTGAAATCCGCAAGCCCATCGTCCGCGAGCGACAGGCGCCCGACAAGAAGTTTTCGGGTGGAGCGAGCGAGAGGTCTTCGCCCCGCGGGCAGGGAAGCTGGAATTCGATGCCGTCCGCTCCGCGCAGTCTCGGAACCAGCCAAGAACGCCTCTCAGCTCCTTCGCCGCGCACCTATGGCGGAGGGACGGTGCGCAGCGCGCCTTCCGGCTGGGGAATCAGCGCGCCGCGTGGCGACGGTGGCGGACGAGCCGTTTCGCGACCGTCCGGCGGAGGATACAGCGCCCCGCGGGGTGGTGGACGGAGCATGTCCTCTCCTTCCGGCGGAGGTCGCAGCGCCCCCTCGAGCGTGGGCAGCGCGTCGCGCGGCGACGGAAGCTCTGCGGGCAGAGCCTCGGGTTCTTCCTCGCGCGGCCGCGGCCGGCAGTGACGTTGGGAACCGGAAACTGGGAATCGGGAACAGAAAGCCGGGGATAACGCGTAGAAGTCTGCGACCAACAACCAACAACCAACAACTCTTGTGTTGCAGGTGGGCGGGTCATGTAGAATGAAGCGTGATGCCGCGCAAAGAGAAACTTCTTGCTCCCACCACGGCGTCCGTCGTCGAGCTCGACCAGATCATTCGGGGCGAGCACGCTGACCCATTCCACATCCTCGGCGCGCATCCCGTGAAAGTCGAGGATGAATCCGCGGTCGCGGTGCGCGCGTTTCATCCCGACGTGGCCGCCCTGTGGGTGGTGCGCGGCGCGGACGCAACGCCGATGGCGCTCGTCCATCCGCAGGGCTTTTTCGAAGCCGTCTTTCGCGGTGAATCACAGGTCTTTCCTTACCGGCTGCGCGCCCGGACGGGGTCCGGGTTCGAGTGGGAATTTGACGATCCGTATCGTCATTCTCCGGTCCTCAGCGACTTCGACCTTCACCTCTTCGCGGAAGGGACTCACTACAAGACGTACGAGAAGTTCGGCGCGCACCTCATCGAGCACGAAGGATTGCGCGGCGTGGCGTTCGCGCTGTGGGCTCCCAACGCCCAGCGGGTGAGCGTGGTGGGGAACTTCAACCACTGGGACGGCCGACGCCACCCGATGCGCGTGCGCGGGAGCACGGGCGTCTGGGAGCTTTTCATCCCGGGGCTCGACGAGGGTGAGGTTTATAAGTACGAAATCAAGGGCCGGCACGGAGGCTTCCTGGGCCTGAAGGCCGACCCCTACGCGTTCTCTTCGGAGGAGCGGCCGAAGACCGCCTCGGTCGTCCACAACCTGCGGCGATTCGAATGGCGGGACGCGGACTGGTTGGCCGGGCGCGAGCGTCGGCAGGCGCTTGACGCTCCGATTTCAATTTATGAAGTGCATCTCGGTTCCTGGCGGCGGATGCCGAACGAAGGCAACCGCATGCTCACGTATCGGGAACTCGCCGAGCAGCTCGTGGATTACGTCGCCGACATGGGCTTCACCCACGTCCAGCTCATGCCCGTGATGGAGCACCCGCTCGACGAATCGTGGGGTTACCAGGTGACGGGGTATTTTGCCGCCAGCAGCCGCTTCGGCACTCCGGAAGATTTCATGGCCTTCGTGGACCGCTGCCACCAGAAGGGCATCGGCGTCCTCCTCGACTGGGTGCCCGCGCACTTTCCCGCCGACGCGCACGGCCTGGCGTACTTCGACGGCACGCACCTCTACGAGCATGAAGACCCGCGGCTGCGCGAGCATCCCGACTGGGGGACACGCATCTTCAACTACGGCCGCACCGAGGTGCGCAATTTCCTCCTCACCAGCGGGCTCTTCTGGCTTGACCGTTTCCACGCCGACGGTCTGCGCGTGGACGCCGTGGCTTCGATGCTCTATCTCGATTACTCGCGCAAGGCCGGCGAGTGGATTCCCAACAAGTACGGCGGAAACGAAAACCTCGAGGCCATTGATTTCATCAAACGCTTCAACGAACTTTCCCACGCGCAGCACGCCGGCGTGCTGACGATTGCCGAAGAGTCCACGGCATGGCCGATGGTCTCTCGACCCACTTACGTCGGCGGGCTCGGCTTCAGCCTGAAGTGGAACATGGGGTGGATGCACGACACGCTGCTTTACTTCTCCAAGGAGCCGGTCCACCGGAAATTCCATCATGGCAACCTGACGTTCTCGCTGATCTACGCCTTCCAGGAAAACTTCGTCCTCGTGCTTTCGCACGACGAGGTGGTGCACGGCAAGCGGTCGCTGCTTTCCAAAATGCCCGGTGATCTGTGGCAGCAGTTTGCGAACCTTCGCGCCCTGTACGCCCTGATGTGGACGCATCCGGGCAAGAAGATGCTCTTCATGGGGGGAGAGTTCGGACAGTGGACGGAGTGGAATTGCAACCAGAGCCTCGACTGGCACCTGCTCGAATACGATTCGCACCGGCAGTTGCAGCGCCTGGTGCGCGACCTGAACCTGGCGCTGCGCGCCGAGCCGGCGCTTCACCAGGTGGACTTTGACTGGACCGGTTTCGAGTGGATTGACTTCCACGACGCGGACCATTCCGTGCTGGCCTTCCTGCGGCGCGCGCGGGACCCGAACGATCACCTCGTCGTCGCCTGCAACTTCACGCCCGTGCCGCGCTACAAGTACCGCGTCGGCGTTCCGTTCAACGGTTTCTACCGCGAGATCCTCAATACGGACGCGGCGCACTACGGCGGCAGCGGCGTGGTCAACCAGCCGGGCGTCCAGGCGCTATACCAGCAATGGCAGAATCAACCGTATTGCGTCGAGTTAACCCTTCCGCCGCTCGGCGTGGTGGTCCTGAAGCCGGAACGATAACCTCGCACGCCCCTGCGCGATGTGTTAAATTGACCGAAGATGGCCGCGAAGCTCACTGACACGCCGCCGGAAGTCGAGCGAGTTTACCTTCAGATCATTCGCTCCATGTCGGAGGAGCAGCGGTTCAAGCTCATCGAGGATCTGATGATGACCAGCCGCCGGCTGGCGCTGGCGGGTTTGCGCGAGAGGTTTCCGAACGCGAGCGAGAGCGAACTCCGGCGCCGGCTGGCGACCCTCCTGCTCGGCCCCGAACTGGCGGCGAAAGTGTATGGACCCGAGCCCGACCCTCCCACCCTTCGATGAATTGCCGAGACCTTTCGAAGTCTTGGGTCGCGTCATCCACTTTGCGACTTTGCGACCTCGCTCAAAATAGACCTCCTTCTCCTGAAGGATCGTCCCTTCGACCGTGAGTCCTTTGCCCGGCGGCAATTCAAGGTCGTGGATACTCCGTCGGGAATCCAAGCCTTGATCCAGACCCCCGAGGACCTGGTCCTCTCCAGACTGCTGTGGTACGAGTTGAGCGGAAGAGTCTTGCAGAGCCAGTGGCTGGACATTGCCAACGTGCTGAAAGCCAGGGCGGACAGCTTGGACGGACAGTATTTACGACGCTGGGCGGCCGAACTTGGTGTCGCGGAACTTCTGGACCGCGCGTTCCAGGAATCGGGCCCCGCGCGTCTGGGCGGCGACGGATGACAGACGACCGCCGCTACGCCTTCCCCAGCACCAGTCGGTCCACGCGGCGGCTGACGTCGGCGAGATAGGCTTCGTCGCCGCTTTCCAGTTCGACGGTCGCAAATCCGGAGTAGTCCACTTCCACCAGCGCCTTGCGGATTTTCGTCCAGTCGATATCGCCTTCTCCCAGGTTCACCCAGTGGTAGCAATTCTCCTCGCGCTTGAAGTCCTTCAAATGGACTTTCACGGTGCGCTTGCCGGCGGTGCGGATCCAGTCGTGCGGGTAGCCGTAGAGCACCATGTTGCCGACGTCCACGTAGGCTTTGACCCACGGGCTCTTGAACTCGTCAATGTACTGGACGAACTCGAGCGGGCTGAGAAGAAACTTGTTCCACACTTCCTCAACGGCGATGACGACCTTCAGATCTTCGGCCATCGGGATCAGTTCGCGGATGCGCGCCTGCGAGCGCGTCCAGGCGTCTTTGTAGCTCGTCTCGGCGTTGACGACCGCGGGCACGAGCAGCACGGCGTCCGCGCCCCAGAGCTTGGCGTTGCGCAGCGAGATTCGCATGCGCTCCATGCTTTTCTCGACGGCGTCCGCGTCGGCGCTCGAGAGCGGCCACTCCCAATGCCCCATGTTCATCACGGAGTGGATGCGCACGTCGGCGGCGTCGGCGGCCTGTTTGATTTCCTCCGCCTCGCGCTCGTCGGGAGTCGTGTAGGCCTCGACGCCCTCGAACCCCAGCTTCTTGGCAAGCTGGAAGCGCTCGGCGTATTTCATCTGCTTCGGAAACATGCCGAGCAGGACGGCTTTCTTCACTTTGGTCTGCGGGCCGTGCGAATCGGGGAGCGGCCGGACGGCGTTGCCCGGGCCGGGTGACGCGCAGGCGGGCAGCGCGCTCGCCGCTGCCGCAACGAACGAATTCTGGAGAAACTGACGACGGGAAGAACGGTTCTTCATGGTCTCCTCCTCGACGAACCTGTGGCCGTCTCGCCGCTACAGCTTGCTCAGGTCCAGCTTGGCATCGTAGCGTTCGTCCGACTTCAGCAACTCGTCCCAGGTGAGCGCGCGGCCCGTGTAGGCGGCGTTGCGCCCGAGCATCGCCGAGAGCGCCGACTCGGCGCCTTGGCGGGCTTCGTTCAGGAATTTCCCGCTCGTGATGGAATCGATGAACGACTTCTGCTTTTCGGGATCGGCCTGGTCGAGCGAGCCGCGAAACGTTCCGGCGGCGGAGAAATCGGCGCCAGGCGCGGGCCCCAGTCCCGCGTCCCAGGGCTCCTCACCCTTGATGTTCATGCGGTGGTCGTAATGTGCTTCGGAAGCGCCGCGCGTCCCGAAGAAATAGACGCCGGCATCGAACGGGTGCGCGTCGAACTGCGTCGAGCCGAAACTGACGTGCACGTCGTTCAGATAAGTGAAGACGACGTTGAAGTTGTCGTAGTTGTCTCCCGAATCGGTGCGGTGCTTGCGGCTGCCCGCGCCCACGGCCTTCACGGGATGCGCCTGAAGAATCCAGTTGCAGATGTCAATCACGTGGACGTTCTGCTCGACGATGATGTCGCCGGAAAGCGCGCGGTCCCAGATCCAGTTGCGCAGCCTCTTTTCGCTCTCGGACTTGGTCGCCACATCCGGGCGCTTCAGCGCCGGACAGTAGTAATAGGCGAGGCCGGTGCCGATTTTTCCGATCGCGCCGGCGTGCAGGCGGCGGACCATCTCGACGTAGGGCGGCGCCTTGCGGATTTGAAATCCCACCGCGAGGCTGAGCTTTCCCTGGATCTTCTCGCCCAGACGCATCACGCGCTTCGCGCCCACCACGTCCACGCCGACGGGTTTTTCGAGATAGATGTGCTTGCCGGCGCTCGCGGCGATTTCGGCGTGTTCGGGATGGAAGTAAGCCGGCGTCATCACCATCACGGCGTCCACTTCCTTCGACGCCGCAATCTGCTCGGCGGCCTTGGCCCCGCGGAAGACCTGCGAAGAAGCGAGGGCCGCGTAGCCCTTCGCGCCCTGGTGCTTGTCGAAGTGGGCGCGCGCGCGGTCGAGCGCGTCCTGGAACATGTCGCCCAGCGCGACGATGCGCGCCGAGGTGTTGTCCACGTAACCGGTGGCCACGGCCGTGCCGCGCCCTCCGCAGCCGAGCAGTCCCAGGCGCACGGCCGAGTTCGCCGCCGTGCCGCGCAGGAGTTCGGGCTTCAGGATCATCAGCCCCGCGGCCGTCGCCGCCGTGCCGAGAAACTCGCGCCGGCCGAGTTTGGTCTTGGATTCGTCAGTCATGGTGGATTCTCCCGGACGAATTGAAGATGGATGATTGACCCTGGACGTTTGGCCTCACACACGCAGCGGGGCCGCCGTTGCTTTCAATCATCAGTTGTCAATTTTAAATTCCCTGATCTGGATGTCTTTCCAACGGATCTTCACGTCGTCGCCTTCGTGGATCTGCAGCGCAATGACTCCTTCGTGGAAGCGCGGCTCGGGATCGGTGTAATCGGCCACCGTCACGCCGTTCACGACGGTGCGGATGCGTTTCCCGTGCGCGTGCAATTCGATTTCGTTCCACTCGCCCGGCTTGTAGGCGCGCTGCCCCTCTTCGGTCGGTTTGATGAGCCACATCCGCCCGCCGCTCTCGTAGAGCCCGCCGGTCAGGTTGCGCGGCGAGGGGTCCACTTCAAACTGAATGCCGCGAATATCGGTGCCGTCGAGCGTGGAGCGGAAAAAGACTCCGCTGTTGCCGGGCGCCTCGGCTTTGAAGCGCAGCTTCAGCACGAAATCGCGGTAAGTCTTTTCCGTCGCAAGGTAGGCGTATTTCTTCGTCGTGCTTTCGGAAAGGATTGCACCGTCTTCAACCACCCACTTCTCGCCCCCGTGCAGCCTCCAGCCCGTCAAATCCTTGCCATTGAAAAGTGAAGTCCACTCGTCGCCGGAAAAACCAACGCCGGCAAGAGAGAAGGAGATGAAAAGAACAGAAACGATTCCCAACGCCTTTGAAAGAGTCGTCCTCACAGTCATCATTGGCCTCGCCCCTGGTCGCGGGCTCGCGCCCGGCTTTTTGGAGTGCGCTCACGATACCACAGGGCGCGCGACGCCGAGAAGGGGATTTGACGCCGCAAAGCTAGACGAATGCGCGGTTGCGAATTCTCCGGGTGCCGTTGAAACGAAACCGCGAACGCGCCCGCGGATTTCTGGCCGGCTATTTTCGCTTCAAGGCCGCTCGCGCCACGACACCGACGGCGAGAACCAGGCAGCCGGTCAGGAGGGTTCGAGCCGAAAGTGAAATCGAGAGAAGCGTGCAGGCGACGAGTCCGAAGGCGGGAATCCAGTTCGGGAACAGCCGCCCTTCGCGCGGCATGCGGAGTGCCGCGACATTCGCGATGCCGTAATAGATGAGGATGGTGAAGGCGGCGGCGGAGGCCACGGCGGCGAGCGCGCCGGTCGCCGCGACTGCCGCCGTGACGCCGCCGATCGAGAGCGCCGCGCGATGCGGGACGCCGTAACGCGCGTGGACGGCCTCAAAGAAGGCGGGCAGGTCGCGCCGTCGCGACATCGCAAACGCCATGCGGCTCAGCCCCAGGAGCTGCGAGAGCATCACTCCGAGCATCGCCGCGAGCCCGCCGGCGGCGACGACAGTAGCAACCCAGGAAAGCGAGAAGTTTTGGGCGGCCACGGCGAGCGGCGCCGCCGTCTCAGCCAGACGCGCCGAGCCGACCGCGCCCACGGCGACCAGGGCCACGGCGAAATAGAGCACCGCCGCGCCGGCAATCGTCACGATGATCGCCCGCGGAATTGTCCGTCGCGGCTCGCGCACTTCTTCTCCCAGCGTCGCGATGCGCGCGTAGCCGGTATAAGCGAAGAAGAGCAGCGCCGCGGCCTGCATCGTTCCGTGCCAGCCCGCGGGCGCGAAAGGTTTCAGGTTTTCGAGCCGAAAAGCGCTCGTCCCGGTCGCGACGAAAGTCAAAAGCGCGCCGAGCGAAACGGCCACAATCGCGAGATTGACCCGGCTGGATTTCTGAACGCCGAAGTAGTTGACCGCGGTGAAGACAACGACGGAACCCACAGCCACGGCGCGCGGCGGCAGGCCGGGAAGGAGCAGTTTCAGATAACCCGCAAGTCCGATCGCCACGGTCCCGGCTGCGGCGATCTTGCTCGCCAGGAACATCCATCCGGCGGCGAATCCGGCCCAGGGATTGAGGACGCGGTAGCCGTATTCGTAAGTGCCGCCCGAGTAGGGATAACTCGCGGCCAGTTGCGCCGAACTGAGCGCGTTGGCGGCGGCGGCGAGCGCGGCAATCAGCAGGCCGAGCAGGAATGCGGGCCCGGCCATTCCCGCGGCGATTCCGGTGACGACGAAAATCCCGGCGCCGACAATCGCGCCGAAGCCGATGCCGACCGCATCCACCAGGCCGAGCGAGCGCCTCAGTGCAGAGCCGGCGATTACAGAATTGCTTCCCATCCTCCCAGGAAGTTCGCTCATCGCACCGCCAGGGCGAGCAGAGACGGAGATTATGTTGGGCCGGACGTTTCAGGATGAAGAGGCCACGACTACTTGCGACGCCCGGCAACGGGTTGCCCATGTTAGCACAGGGATTTTTATCTCCCCGAGCGCGCGTAGTTTTTGGCATACAATAGGCGCTCGCACGCCAAACCCCTGAGCGCTTCGCATCGAACGAGGCGCAACATTCATCATCGAGGGAGCATCTTGCGATGAAGAAGTTCGGCGCAGGCGTTATCGGAACGGGTTGGGTTTCTGGAGAATACATCCGCGCCTTTGAGGCGAACCCGCACACGGAAGTGCGCGGCATCATGAGCCGCGACAAAGCTCGCGCCGCGGCCAAGGCCGCCGAGTTCGGCGTGCCGCGCGCCAAAGCTTACGGCCGGCTCGAAGACCTGCTGGCCGATCCGGACATCCACCTCGTGGTCATCTGCACGCCGCATCACCTGCACGCGTCGCAGGGGATTGCCGCCGCGAAGGCCGGCAAGCACATCGTCCTTGAAAAGCCGGTGGCTTTAAACCTCGAGGACCTCCGCGCGCTCCAGGCCGCCGTGCGGAAGGCGAAGGTCAAAACCGTCACAAGCTTCGTGCTGCGATGGAACCCGCTGTTTGAGACCATCCGCTCGATGCTCGCCGACCGGCTCATCGGCCCGCTCTACTACGGTGAGGTGGACTACTACCACGGCATCGGCCCCTGGTACGGCCAGTATCCCTGGAACATCAAAAGGGAGTTCGGCGGCAGCAGCCTGCTCACCGCCGGCTGCCACGCCGCCGACGGCCTGCTCTGGTTCGTGCAGAAAAAACCCGTCGAGGTGATGGCGCTGGCGAACTTCAGCCCCAACAACCCGCTCAAGTATGAATACGAGCCGAACAGCGTGACGCTGGTCCGTTTCGAGGACGGCACGATGGGCAAGGTTGCGTCTTCAGTCGAGTGCGTGATGCCGTACTTTTTCAATATCCTGCTGCTCGGCGAGGAAGGCACGATCCGCAACAATCAGGTCTTCACCCGGCGCTGGCCGGGACAGAAGGGCTGGGCCTCGATTCCGACTATTCTTCCCGACTCCGGCGACGTCACGCATCATCCGTTCCGGGACGAAGTTAACCACTTCGTGGATTGCATCTTGAACAACCGCGAGTCGCACGCGGCGCTCGACGACACGGCGGTGACCCACGAAGTCTGCTTCGCTACCGAGATGTCGGCGCGCGAGCGGCGTCCCGTGTCGCTTCCTTTGCCTTAACCGAGCGAGACTATGAAATTTCTACATTCCAGGGATGAAAGACCAGCCCATTTACTAC
>CAZKXX010000095.1:0-14774 GCA_964556705.1 uncultured Acidobacteriota bacterium | reverse complement strand
ACTGGCTGCCGCGGAACATGGCGTCGCCGTTGGGTTGCATGGGAACGTAGCCGGGCTGAAGGTGCAGCAGCGATTCGGCCAGGCGAATGTCCGCCCCCATGACCACCGGAAGATCTTCGTAGTATTTCGCGTCCACGGTGTGGGTCACTTCCGCCGACGAGACGCTGATCATCTCGCTGGCGGCTCGCACCTCGACGATTTCCACCACCGCGCCGACTTCCAAGGCGGCGTCCACGCGGAAGGTCTCACCGCCCATCAGCATGATTCCGGGGCGCACAAACGTCCGGAAACCGTCCTTTTCGACGCGCACCGTGTACGTGCCAAGGACCAGGGGAGGCGTGCTGTAGTTTCCCGTCGCCGTCGTGACGACGGGTGTGGTAACTCCGGTGGCTTCGTTGATAATCGTTACCGCAGCCGCCGGGACCGCGGCCCCTGTGGGGTCTGTGACAATGCCGGTGATGATGGCCCGGTCCGCGCGTTGTGCGAACAGCATGCCGGCAAAGCACAGGTTCAGGAGCGCGGTGACAAGAACACATCTTGCGTACCGCATGTCAAACCTCCCTTCCACTGCTTCGAGACTGCAACCCAATCCAACGCAAGACCAGAGCTTGAGTTACTCTCTCGGCCGCGGTCGTCCCGTCCGGAAGTTGGAGAAATCCCCTAATTCACGCGAACGAATGGAATATCCGATTGGCATTAGTTCTTCCCGGCCGAGAATGAGTAGCGCAAGTCAAAAATTCAACTAAAGCGCTTACATGTTGCCTGTATACGCTTGCAGTGCGTGGCGTGTCAAGAGAAAATAACATCTTCTGTGACATAATGTCATAATGGAGTTATACTATTCCGTGGGACATTTTGTCCCTGATTTCCCCGGCCCCTCCCAGCGCTCGCGATGAGGCGCCAGAGGTCGTCCCCCCTCACGGCGAAGCAGATCCACAGGCGGCTCGCAGAGGCGCATAATTAGCCACGCTCGTGAGGCTCGCGTGCGGGGCTGCGAGGGCTCCCTCTCTCCCGCGCGATGAGAAATTGACAGCCTGCGGCGAGCCCCTTAGAATGTCCTCCGCGATGCCCGCTCGTCGCACCTTCTCGCCGCAACCGTCCCGCATCGGGATTTTCAGCTCTCTTGCCGGTGTTGAACAGGCTCTGCAATCGCTTACGTTCTTTCTACTCTTTCCCGTCCTTTTCGCTTCCGTGGAGGCTTTTGCTGCCGCGCGGCCGAATGGTCATCAACGCAGCCGTGGGAGCCGCGCATTTCAAACTGTAAGAATCCGACCCGTTGCATTTTGCCTCCATCGCCAGCAGACGGCGCACCCGGAAGCGCAGCACGATGACTTTGATCGTCTGAAGGAATTCGAAGAAAGAATCGTGGAGGGTGGCGGCGAAGGCCTGGTCGCTTCGTTACAGTCGTATCTCCGCGACTTTCCGAAATCCTGGCGGGCCTACTATCTGCTCGGATACGTGTATTTGCGCGACCGGCAGATTGGCGGCGCCATCAAGTCGCTGTCGGCTTCGCTCGCGCTCAACACGCGCAACCCGGAAGCCCACAAACTGCTGGGACGCGCGCTGACCCTCCTCGGCCGCTTTGACCTGGCCCAGAAGGAGTTTGAGGAAGCCCTGCGCCTGAAACCCGATTCTCCGGAGGTCCACTACAACCTCGGGCGTGTGCACGCCGTGCAGGACGACTTCCACGGGGCGCGAAAGGAATTCGAGAAGGCGCTGCGCCTGGACCCGACTTATATGGAAGCTCACAACGCCCTCGGCTTCACCCTGGAAGCTTTGGGCGAGGAGGAGCGGGCGCTGGAAAGCTACCAGAACGCCATGCGTCTGAACGAAGCGCGCAAGGGAAACTTCGAGGCGCCTTACGTGAACCTCAGCGGCTACTACGAGCGGCGCGGCCAGCCGGAACGCGCGCTCGAGCTCGCTGCGAAGGCGCTGGAGCTTAACCCGCGTTCCGACCTCGCCTATTTTCAGAGGGCCAAGGTTTATCGCACGCGCGGCGACTGGGAAAAGGTCGCGGAGAATCTGGAAAAGGCCATCGAACGCCGTCCGCACGCTTCCCAGTACTACTACATTCTGAGCACCGCCTACCGCCGTCTGGGCCGGCTTGAGGAGAGCCAGCGGGCGATCGAGACCTTTCAGAAACTGCAGAAGGAAGTCGCGGCATTCGAAAGCAAACGTCGCGAAGTCCAGCGCGGCACGCTGGAATCCGAAGAGCGCCAGTTGGAATAGGGCTCGCGCGGACGGAGGCTTCTCTGCGGCCTTCCCTTCCTCGGGAGCAATCCGCCGCGTCCGCGCGCCTTATTTCGGGGAAATGCGGGGAAAGTTTCCCGGGACGATGCCCGTCCCTTCCTTCACGGTCAGAATCTGGTTGATGGGAACGTCCGTGAGCTTGTCCACGTGTCCGCTGGGCCAGGCAATTTCCAGGAGTTCGATCTTGCGGCGTTTCCCCAGTCCGAAGTGGATGCGCAGGTCGTGCGCGGACATGTAACTCATCCCGCCCTTCGCGTACCCGTGCTGGGTGAAGCCCTCGGAGACCAGCTTCAGCCGCGCGCCGTTGCCGTCCCGGTTGGATTTCGTCCCCACCAGCTTCACCATCAGCCAGTTGTGCGCGTTGCCGCCGTCGTTGCGCAGGACTTCCGGAAGCCCGTCGCGCACGACGATCGCGGCGTCGAGGTCGCCGTCGTTGTCGAAGTCGCCCACCGCCAGCCCGCGGCCCGCGATGGGGCGCATGAAATCCGCGCCGAGAAGTTCAGAAATCTTATCGAACCTTCCCCCGCCCAGATTCCGGAACATCAGTTTCGCCTCTTCGTAATTGACCTCGGCGTGATAGAGGTGGATGTTGTCCAGCATCGCGCCGTTCACCTGGAAAATGTCCACCCATCCGTCGTTGTCGTAATCCAGGAACTTCATGCTCACGCCGCTCATCAGGACGGCCTTGTTTCCCAGGCCCGAGGGCCAGGTGACGTCGTCCCAGGTCTCGTCGTGGTTGTTGCGATAGAGCCGGTTCAATTCGAAATCGAGGTGCGTCACGTAGAAGTCGAACCATCCGTCGTTGTCGATGTCGGCCGCGTCGGTGCCCATCCCCGCTTCGTATTTCCCGTCCTCGCTGGCCGCCACGCCCGAACTGAAGGAGACGTCGCGGAACGTCCCGTCGCCGTTGTTCAGAAACAGAAAGTTCGGCCAGGTGTCATTGGCAATGAAGACGTCCGGCCAGCCGTCGTTGTTCGCGTCCACGGTGACCACGCCCAGACCCTTGGCCTCGGGCTCGCCGAGCCCTGACGCCTTGCTGACGTCAGTGAACGTCCCGTCGCCGTTGTTGCGGTACAACCGGATGCGCTGTCCCGTGTAGTTGTCCGGGTGGCAGTAGGCGCGGTAGCCCGGACGCTTGTCACCGCACCAGAGGTTGTTGTCCGCGCTCCAGATGATGTAGTTGGCGATGACGAGATCGAGTTGGCCGTCCTTGTCGTAATCAAAGAACGCGCCGCTGGCGCCCCAATCGCCTTCGTTGGCGACCTTCGCCTTCGCCGTCACGTCGGTGAACGTCCCGTCCCCGTTATTGCGGTACAGGATGGCGCGCCCGTAGCCCATCACGTAGAGGTCCGGAAAGCCGTCGTTATCGTAGTCGCCCACCGCCACGCCCTGCCCGTAGAGCCCTTCGGCGCCCACGCCGGCGCGCTCGGTGACGTCGGTGAACGTCCCGTCGCCGTTCGAGCGGTAGAGCGCGGAGCGAATCGGCTGCGGCGGCTTGTACCATTCCGTCTCCGCCGACTGGACGAAGTAGAGGTCGAGCAGGCCGTCCTGGTCGAAGTCAATCCAGGCCAGGCCCGTCCCCATCGTCTCGATGTAGTTCTTTTCTTCGGTCGGGGTGCCGTCCTGCCGCCAGGTGATGCCGGTGGACGGCTGGACGTTGGTAAATTGGACGGGAATAGAAATGAGGGAGGACGCGGGCGTTTGCGCCGTCACGTGGCGGAGAAAGAGGGTCCAACCCAGCGCGACCGCGGCGAAGAGGAGAAGGCCTGCGGGCAGAGTAACCCGCCTCGCAGAAGATGGCTTGCGACTGCCGGACCTTCCGATTGAAGTGACCAGGGCCACCTTTCCTCAGGCGCTCACGGCGCGATGAACACCCGAACACTATAGCTTGAAGCGCCTCAAATTCTCAACGCAGTTCGGAAAGCGCCGTGACAAAATGCATCTGCCCCCTTTTTTCATGAATGTCGCGCACGTTGTCGTTGCCTCGTGATCGCGAATTTCGCAGGCCCGGCCGAAGGAAGCGCCTCGGATGGCGCTTTGGGAATTGCAGCGTGGCGCGGTGATGACGTCTTGCTGCAACACACCTTCACTTCACATCGCCGCTCGCGACGCGCCTTATGCCGCGCGAGGCCGGAGGCTGAACTCCGTAGCCCCATCAGGGACAAAATAGCGTGGAATGTAAATCTTACACGGTCCGAAGTGTTTCCCAGTTCGGCAACAGATTCCCATAACCGCCGTATTGTCAACAGCTTGACGCACCTCGTCCGACTGGGCGTGCGCTTGCTCTTACGCTCGCTAACTCGAATGGGGAGGGACTGAGATGGTCACGAGAACCGCGCTTGCACTTCTGCTCCTGGCTGGCGTCGCGGCTGCCCGTGAGCCGCGCTTCTACCAGAAAGGCGTTCTGGTGGAAATGACCTCCGTGCCCTGCGGATTTGACGAGAAGGGCGGCAAGGGTTTCGGCGGCGCCGTGCTCGGCACCGACTCCGGCCACCGAAAGACGAAGGAAATGCTCTGCCCCGAATACGTGCTGCGGACAGAGAAAGTGATTTATCGCATCCGGCCGAAGGAGGAGAAAAAACCCGTCCTCCTGCCCATCGGTGAGGTCGCGGAGTTCCGCATCCACAAAGAAAAGATGAAGCTGCGCGTGGTCGAACTGGAAAAGAAAGAGCGCGACTACATCGTGGTCTCGATGCAGCTTCGGGGCGACGCGCCGGACCTGGACGCGGCCGAGTCGGGCTCGGCGCGCTGAGCGGCGAGCGGCACCGGGAGCTTGTACTGCTGGCCCTCCGCGCCAAAGTAGAACGTCACCAGAAAATTCTGCGCCTGGTCAGTGGGATTCCACAAGGTCACCACGGTGTCGAACCCGCCGGCCGCCGTAATGCGTTTGAAGTTGCGCGGGAACGCGAGGGGATCGGACGGGTCGGCAAGCGGCGCTCCGGTGCTCTCCGTGGACGGCCGCCCCAGCCCTTCCTGAATCGTCCAGTTGGCGAGGAAAAGTTTTCTGCCGAAAGCGATGAGCTCGAAAATGGGAAGCAGGAATTCCTCACCATCCCGAAGCGGATGACTCATCGAGACTTCTTTGGCCATCTCGGTCGCCAGCAGGAATTGCGTCGCACGAAGCACTTCAAAAGTAAGCGGAACGAAAGCGGGACCGGCGAAGTCTGCCTGTTTCCTCACCATTCGAGTCTCGAAGTTAGAACTGTCGGACGGTGTCGCCGGAGGAGGAGAATAGCCGTTGGACGTGTTCAATGACGAAGGGCTCCCACTCGTCGTCAAGACTAAAAAACTTCCACAGTCCGCCCTGAAACACTGAAAGGTTTTCAGGCCGAACCCCCACGACCCATAAAGATTCACGATGTTGGGCCACGATCGTGTTCAGGATTTCGTAGACCTTAGTGTTGTGCAAGTGAAGCGTAACCTTTCGTGAGTCACCGACGGGACCGAAACTTCCACCAAAACCCTCGTCGGGGCGCAGCGTCGTGGAAAGTGACCCGAAAAGTTGAAAGCCTGCGACCCCCGGGTCGGCGTCCTTAACGTGGAAGTTGCGGATGACAATGTTGAACATGGAGGACCGGTCGGCCCGCGCGCGGGGGGAGTAGACCTCCACCAGTCCAGACGAGAAATCGAGATGGTATTCTGCCGATTGCTGAACCAGCGCGAGAAGTGCATCCTTTACTGTCGAATTTCGCAGCGACACATTGAGCGGCTTCCGGACAGCATCGGCGTCAACGTATTCAATCCCCGCAGGTAGACGATACCGGTACAGAATGTCGAGAAGGGCCCCGATTAATGGTTTCCCGCCGCTTTCGTAACGCTCGATACGAGTGTGGAGCCTCTCCTGAAACGAACGGTTCTGCTCAGGGGCGGCGAGGCCGGAATCTGAGCAAAAGAGCATTAGCGTCACTAAGCATAATCCCGCGGTTGGAAGTTTGAGAATCTGTTTAAGCGCGGTGTGATTCCAGCCAGCGCGTCGTTTTGACCCGGATCGCGACTCGATTTGCTGGCCCCGCCAGTGAGCATTTGACTGCATGTTTGCTTTCCTCCTCTAGCGGAATGACCACCGTCCTCAGGGACCAGCCGTCACTTGTGGACAGCTCCCCGTCCCGTTTGAACACGTTATAGAGATCGTATTCCTGATCCCCGGGGGCAGGCCATCGCCGTTGTCAATCAGGACCGGGTAAAAGTTCACCGTGAATTGTTGCCTCACGTTAACGGAGCAATTCGTATTTGCGCCGCAGCACCAGAATATGTTATCCGGGGTAATCATCCGTCCCAGCGAGTCCGTCAACCAAGGCTCACCGCCCGAGCTAAAGGTTCCCGAACATGTCGACCCTCCGTCAGTTATGGTTTCTCGGACAGCCATTCCCGGCTTCAATATCGGATTCTGATTTTGGTCCAGCACTCGATAAAATCGTTGCATATAGCAAGTGGATGTTCCTTGAGGACAATCCGTAGGATTCAGGAAAACTGTAGTTTTGAGAAGAAAACTCGGCTTCTGGCAAGTAACCCAAGATCCCACTTGCGGGGTGCTCGTCGGACAAGGTTGCATGCAAATGGTGCCGGTATAGACGGGAATTGTCGTAAACCTCGCCACGACGGACGTGGTCCCTGCCGCAATTCCGGTCACCAGCCCCTTTTGCGTGCTATTATTGACTGTTACTAATGCTGGATCGTTGCTGGTCCAGCTGCTGCTGCCAGTGAATGAATACACTTGGCCATTGCAGTACGTCCCCTGAGCCTCGCACTGTCCCGTCGTGTCGATGAGGACGGATCCCGGGTCAGGCGACACGCGAAAGTTCGAATATCCGCAGCAGTTCCAGCATTCCGTCCCGCAGGTGGCCGCGGCGACGTTCAGAATTCCCGTGCTGGCGACGAGCGTCATCCACTTGGTCATCCCCTTGGCGCTCGAAAGCACCATGCTGCCTTCGCGCGTGCCCAGCGGGATGACGTTGCCGTCCGCGTCGGGCCGCTGCGCGGCGATAACCTCGGCCACTGAAATCGTCCTCGAAGCCTTGGCGGCGAGCGGCACCGGCAGTTTGTACTGCTCTCCCTCCGCGCCAAAGTGGAACGTCACCAGAAAATCCTGCGCCTGGTCGGTGGGACTCCACAAGGTCACGACGGTATCGAACCCGTCGGCGGCCTTCCAGTAGGGGCCTTCCTTGCTGAAGCTCGCACCCACGCCCTGCGACTCGACTTCGAAAACGAAGTTGCCGGACTGGTAGGTGCTGCCCGTTGTGAGCAGCAGGTCATCCCACTGGCCTTCGAATGTCGCCGCAAAGTTGATCATGCCGCGGAAGCCCTTGAGGCCGAGCTTGGGCAGGAACTGCTCGATGGCCAGGCGCCGGGTCTCAAACGCCAGAAGCTGCTGAGGCGGAAGAGAGCGCGTCACAGGCTGAGAGCCGGCCATAGAGCTGACCTCGGGGCGGACGGTCAAGCGTTTTGATGTCGTGTTCCTGAGCACAGCATAGGGCGAAAAAATCGTCCCGCCGGGAAAGCCCGCGCTCACGTCCCCTGCGCCCACCATAAGCCCGACGGCAGCATATGTGTTCTTCGCGGGTTCACCGGCGTGGTGGCTGCGCGGCCAGAGCCGGAGGTTCGCCGAATACCCGCGGCTTGGTTCAACCAGTCCGCCCGTCACCAGAATGTCTCCCGGCCTTCCTCCGAATTGGACGCGGATTCCGCCCGCCTGGTTTTCGAGCCCTGGCAGTCCGGCGGCGAGCGCGTCGAGGTCGAGCAGGACCGTCGAGTGCGGGGCCAGCTCGACCGTGTCCGGCAAAAGCCGCGTCCCGCGCGAGCCGAGGACTTGAATTGACGCCGTCGCCGGAGCGTCCGTCGTATTTGCCAAGGCCACGAAGCCGCCGACTTCCGGCTCATGCCGCCACCAGACGCCTTCGAGCGTCTGTCCACGCGGCCCTTCTTCGGCGCCGCCCGAGAAAGGATACGTGAAGATCAGGCTGCCGGAAAGGTCCAGGACTTCAATCGAGCCAAGGACGTGATGTCGCGTCGGGTAAGTAAAACGCAGCGCGGCGCTGCCGAAGGGCGAGATGTGCTCGGCAATTTCGGGCGGCGCAACGGCCAACGCCTCGTTGATGTTCACCGTGGCCACGCCCGAGACGGGCAGCGAAACGGGCGGAAGCGTATAGGGCGTGCCGTCAGCCAGGTAAAGGACAGGCGTCACTTCGAGCGGCGCGACGACGAGCGAGTTCTTGATGCGGATCGTCGAGACGAACCCGCCGTCCACGCGCCAGAGGCCGGCATGCAGTTCGGTGGTGACCGGTGGGCCGACCTGCTCAGGTTCGACTGGGAAAGGCTCTTCGAGTGGCGGTTCTTCAGATTCCGCCCAAATGGGCTCCAGGCGTGGTTCAACCAGGACAAGACCCAGGAGGAAAGCAGCCAGCAAGCCCGCGACAAGACTGGCGGCACGCATCGCAGCACCTCGCGGAAGAAGTTGTATCGTGTACCCTGTGGCTACGTGCCGCGGCGATTACCCCCCGCCCTATCTGTCAAGCAAAAATCAGGTGATCGCGTAAATACCTGTAAGGTACACGCGGTCAGGAGCTTAGTCTGGTTTGAAACGGTTCTGGCGAGGCCAGGTGGCGGAGGATGGTATATCCAGCCTGCACCCGGACAGTGCCCGGGAGTTTGGATATTGCGAGTCTATCGGGGCGGCGGAGGGGGCGGGTGACGCCCGCGCTTTTCGGTGACCCAGCGGACGATATCCTCCGAATTTCTGTCTCTGTTCAGGCCCCAGGATCGGACGAACGATCGCCACCCCTCATCGGCACTGGAGTTTTCCGCCGCTTCCGAGGTATTCTAAGGGCATGCGGCGTGCTGGCTGGTCCGGGATTCTCGCTTTGCTTCTGATGCTCCCTCCGGGCGCGAGCGCCCAGGAAGGGGTCGAGTTCTTTCCCGCCGAGGAGATCCGTCCCGGGATGAAGGGTGTGGGACGCACGATTTTCCAGGGCGACAAGATTGAAGAGTTCGAAGTCGAGTTTCTGGGCGTCTTGAAGAACGCGCTGGCGCCCAAGCACGACGTCATCCTGGCGCGCATTTCCGGCGGGCCGCTGGAAAAGACCGGCGTCATCGCCGGCATGAGCGGCAGCCCCGTTTACGTGGACGGGAGACTCGTGGGCGCCGTGGCGCTTTCGTTCCCTTTTTCGAAGGAGCCGCTGGCCGGAATCACGCCCATCCAGGGAATGGTCGACGTGGTTCCCGGCCCGGCCGCGCCGCCCGCCGAAGAAGGCCGCAGCGACCGGCTGCGGTGGCCGGGCGCGGCTCGCGAATCCGCAGGCGGCTGGCTGATCGAGCCGCGCATCGCGCGCGTCCCCGGCGCGCCGGGCGAGTTCCGCCTGATTCCCGAAGCGATGGATGAGGATTTCTGGTCGCGGATGATTCCTGCCGGCGCGGGCGCGAGTGAAAACCTGGCCGGGCTGAAGTTCCCGCTGCGCTTCGGCGGTTTCACGAGCGAAGCGGTGGAAGCCTACGCCCCGCTTTTCCGCCGCCTGGGTTTCGAGCCCATGAGCGCCTCGACTCTGGCGGCCGGAGAAGGCGCCGAACCCGTTCCCTCCGACCTTGAGCCCGGCTCGATGATCAGCCTGCTGCTGGTGCGCGGCGACCTGAACCTGAACGTGGACTGCACGGTCACCTTCCGCCAAGGCGACCAGCTCTACGCCTGCGGGCATCGTTTTCTGCTGACCGGCCCGGCGAAGATTCCCTTCGCGCCTGCGCGCGTGGTCACGCTCGTGCCCAGTCTCGCCAGCTCGTTCAAACTTTCGAGCCCGGGCGCGGTGGCCGGAAGCATCCGCCAGGACCGCTTCGGAGCCATTTACGGAGTCGTCGGCGAGAAGGCGCCGCAGATTCCGGTGCGCATCCGGCTGAACTCCACGCTCAACCGCCAGGCCGAGTATCGGTTTGAAGTGGTGCAGGAACCTTTCCTCTCTCCCCTGCTGCTCAATCTGGCGATGGTCTCGACGCTGAGCGCCACGGAGCGGATGATCGGGCCTTCGACGCTGGAGCTGAAAGGCCGGATTCGCCTGGCGGGGGGCGAAACGGTGGACATTGACGAGGTCGTCTCGGCGGACACGAACACCGGCAACGTCGCCGGGCTGGCGGTGGCGCAGCCGCTGACCTACCTGCTGGCCGGCTCGTTTCCCGACCTTCGCGTGGACTCGATTGACCTCGAAATCGTCTCGCGGAACGAGAAGCGCCAGGCAACGATCGAGCAGGTGTGGAGCTCGAAATCCGAAGTCCGCCCCGGCGACCGGATCGAGTTGACCGCCGTGCTGCGCACCCCCTCCGGCGAAAGGGTGGTGGAGAAAATCCCCGTGGAAATCCCCGAGAGCCTGACCGACAAGACGCTCTCGGTGGTCATCGGCAGCGGCTCGGCGCTGAACATGCTTCAGCCGCACTTCGCGCTGCTCACCTCGACGCCGCGCGACCTTCGCCAGCTCGTGCGCGCGCTCAACCGCATGCGGCGCGGCATCCGCCTCTACGCCCTGCTCATGAGCCCGCAGCGCTCCTTCGTTCTGCACGGTGACGAGTACCCTTCGCCGCCGCCCTCGCTGGTCCAGACGTTTCTCGCGGACCCCTCGGTGGCGAGCGGCATGGTGCTGAGCGGCATGTCGCTGGTGGGAGATTTTGAGACCCCGCCGGCCCCCTTCGCGATTCGAGGGTACAAGACGCTGCTGTTGCGCGTCGCCAGTCCGGGTTCTTAGCCGGCCCGGGGACCTGGCCGGAAAGTCGCGGCCCGCGGCAAGGATGGTGTGGGAATGACCAGGCGAAAGATTTTCGGCGCTGTGCTGGCGGGTGCGATGGCCGCCGCCACCCTCGGCGCCGTCGAGACGACGTTCTGGCAAGTGGGAACGTTCGACGAATTCATGCAGGGGACGCTGCGCGACGTTTCGCTCTCGCGCGAGGGCGAACTGACGCTGGCGCCGGAATCGAGCACCGTCTTCGCCCCCGAAGAAGCCCTGGCGCTCTCGCTGGCCTCCGACTCGAAGGGAAACCTTTTCATCGGCACGGGGCATCAGGGAAAAGTCTTCAAAGTCACTCCGGACGGGAAAGGCTCACTGTTGTTCACGGCGGAAGAGCCGGACGTGTTCGCGCTCGCCGTCGCCTCCGACGGCGCGCTCTACGTGGGCACGTCGCCGGAAGGCAAAATCTACCGCGTCACGCCCGACGGTCAGTCGAGCGTTTTTTTCGATCCCAAAACGAAATACATCTGGGCGCTGGAGTTCGACCGCGCGGGACAGCTCTACGCCTCGACCGGCGACCAGGGCAAAATCTTCCGCATTGACGCGAAAGGCGAAGGGAAAGTCTTTTTCGAAAGCAAGCAGACGCACATCATGTGCCTGGCGTTCGATCGCTCGGGCAACGTGCTGGCGGGGAGCGTCCCGAACGGTCTGGTGTTCAGGATTACACCCGAAGGCCGCGGGTTCGTGCTCCACCAGGCGGGCTTTCCGGAAATTCGCGACATCGCCGTAGCCCCCGACGGACGCATCTTCGCCGCCGCGCTGGGCGCCGCGGGCGGGCGCGCCACGCCGGATTTCATCACGCCGCAGCAGCCCGGCCAGCAGCAGACCCCAACCGTCACCGTTACGGTCACCGCCGGCACGGGCGACGTGGTGGCTCAAGGCGCGGCTCAGCAGCAGCCGCCCCCCGCGCAGCCGCCCCCGGCGGCCACGACGCCCAGCCTGGGACGCCAGCCGCAACCCCCGACCGGGGCCGCGACCTTCCCGCCCCTGCCCCAAGGGCGCGGCTCGCTGATCCAAATCGGACCCGACAACTCCGTCGAGACGCTGTGGAGTTCGAACAATGAAAGTGTTTTCGGGCTGGCCGTGGAAGGCGACCGCATCCTCTTTTCCACCGATTCGAACGGTCGCATCTTCGGGCTGCAACCTTCCGCCGACGGCCCCAAGCTGACCCTGCTGACGCAGACGCAGGAAGCGCTGGCGACGCGCCTGCTGGTGCGCGGGGACAGCCTCTATGTGGCCACCAGCAACATCGCCAAGCTGTTCCGCGTCGGCTCACGCGCGGCGCGCGAAGGCACCTTCGAGTCTCCCGTGCGCGACGCCAAGTTCGTCTCACGCTGGGGAGTGCTCTCCTGGCGCGGTGAAGTGCCCGCAGGCGCGGAGGTCGAGTTCCACACGCGTTCGGGAAACTCCGAGCGCCCCGACACCACCTGGAGCGACTGGTCGGGGCCGCTCCGGGAAGTCAACGGCAACCCTATCCAGAGCCCCTCCGCGCGCTACCTTCAGTGGAAGGCAGTGCTGCGCAGCGCGGGTCAGGCCTTGCCGGTCCTGAACGAGGTGACGGTTTCCTATTTGCCCCAGAACCTGCCCCCGCAGTTCCGGTCGCTCAACGTTTCGACCAGCACGGAGCGGACCAGCCCGGCGAGCCCGCCGGCCACTTCCGGGCAGCAGGGCCAGGGCGGGGTTTCGGTCTCCTCCGGCCCCGCCGTCACGTACTCGGCCGCGGCGGCGGCCTCCGCCCGGCCGTTCCTGTCACCGGCCCCCACCGTCTTGAGCTGGCAGGCCGAAGACCCGAACGGCGACGCGCTCCTCTATTGGATTTACGTCCGCGCCGCCGATGAGACCGGATGGCGCCTGGTCAAGGAAAAGCACCGGCAGCCGAACCTGCTGATTGAGCCCAACTCGCTCGCCGACGGGAAATACGTGGCGCGCGTGGTGGCCTCCGACGAGCTTTCGAACCCTCCGGAGATGGCGCGCCGGGCGGAGATGGTGAGCGCGCCTTTCTGGATTGACAACACGCCGCCTGCCGTCGTCGCCACCGGACAGACGGTGACGGGCGGGACGGCGAGCGTGCAGTTCCGCGCGGAAGACGCCACTTCGCCCCTGCGCCGGGCGGAAGTGGCCATCGGAACGCGAGAGTGGCAGGAAGTCCAGGCCGACGACGGCATCGTGGACTCGCGCCTGGAAACCTTTACGGTGCGGCTGGAAGGCCTGGAGCCGGGCGAGCACGTGGTGACCCTGCGCGCCTACGACACGGCCGGGAACGTGGGCGTGGGGAAAGCCGTCCTGCGGGTGTCGGAGCCGGCCGCGGCGCGCCGCTGAGGGGCGCCGCCGGGGACGCCCGACCGGACGGTCGGCCCGGGCAACCCGGCCTCCCCCAACGAGTTTTGAGACAACTTCCATTTCCTCCCCCGCATCTCACCCAGCGAGTCGAGGTGCGGCCCGAACGGGATCCGATTGAGCCCCGACAAGAATGCGGCGAGCAAAGCCGCCACCGAGACTCAACTGATTGCGCGCGCCCAGCAGGGGGATGAAGAGGCGTTCGCCGCGCTCTTCGAAACTCACAAGCGGCGCGTTTATTCCCTCTGCCTGCGCATGACCGGCGACGCCGCCGAAGCGGAAGACCTGACGCAGGAAGCGTTCCTGCAACTGTTCCGGAAGATTTCCACTTTTCGCGGCGAGTCGGCCTTCACGACCTGGCTGCACCGCCTGGTCGTGAACGTGGTGCTCATGCACCTCCGGAAGAAGGGGCTGCAGAAGGTCTCGCTCGATGAAGTGGACACCTCGCAGGAAGAACCGGTCAAACGCGATTACGGGGACGACGACCGAAGGCTGCTGGGTTCCATCAGCCGCATCGGGCTGGGGCGCGCCATCGCGCAACTGCCGCCCGGCTACCGGACGATTTTCGTGCTCCACGACGTGGAGGGGTACGAGCACAACGAGATCGCCCAGATCATGAACTGTTCGATCGGCAATTCGAAGTCCCAGCTTCACAAGGCGCGCCTCAAGCTCCGGGAAATCCTGCGCGACGAGCGCCGGGGTCCCGCCGCGAACAGGGGTGAGGTCGCGGACGCCGGAGAACGAGGACGAGAAGACCATGAGCGTTCGAAATCCTGAGTTCGAAAATACGCCTCGCGCCGAGTGCCGCGCATTCGACGTGGCGCTCGAGGCCTATCTGGAAGGCGAGGTGAATCCCGAGGTGCTCCGGCACGCGCGCGCCTGCCCCTATTGCGGCGTGCTGCTCGCGGACCTCGAACAGATCCGCTTCGCCAGCCACAACCTCCGTGGGGAGGAGCCTCCGGCGCACCTCTGGGCGAAGATCCGGGCGACGCTGGAAGCCGAAAACCATTTCCGCGAGCCGGCGACGGGCTGGAAACACTGGCTGCCGAGATTTCTCTGGCATCCGGGTTTCGCGCCGGTCGCCGCCGTGGCCGCGCTGGTGCTGGCGGTCTCGGTCCTGCTCACTCCTTATTCTGAAAACCGCCCCTCCGAGGCGGTGACGGTTCATTCGGCGGCCCCACTGGCCACCGCTTTTCTTCCGGGTGCGGACGTTCGTTTGGTCGAAACTCTTCGCGAGATGGAAAGCGCCTATGCGGCGCATGAAGCGAGGCTGGACCCCTCTCTCCGGGCCACCTTCCGGGAGAGCCTGGCTTCGCTTGACGAGTCCATCCGCGAATGTGTGCTGCACTGCCAGCGCGAGCCGGGCAACACCCTGGCCCGCGAGTATCTCGCCCACGCTGACGTCGTAGTCCACGTCCGTAGCCGGCCGGC
>CAZKXX010000094.1:0-14937 GCA_964556705.1 uncultured Acidobacteriota bacterium | reverse complement strand
GCCGCGCTGCGCCAGGACCCGGACGTCATTCTGGTGGGCGAAATGCGCGACCTGGTGACGATCCAGACGGCGCTGCTCGCCGCCGAGACCGGCCACATGGTGTTCTCGACCCTGCACACGCTCGACGCCACGGAGACCATCCAGCGCATCATCGCCGTCTTTCCGCCGCCGGAGCAGAAGCAGATCCGCCTTCAGCTCGCCTCGACGCTCAAGTCGATCATTTCGCAGCGGCTGGTGCGCAAGTCGGACGGCATCGGGCGCGTGCCCGCCGTCGAAGTGCTCATCGCCACCGAGTACATCCGCGACTGCGTCATCAATCCCGAGAAGACCAAGCTCATCCACGACGCCATCGCGGCCGGCACGTCGCAGTACGGCATGCAGACGTTCGACCAGTCTATCTACGACCTCTACAGCCAAGGGCTCGTGACGCTCGACGAAGCGCTGCGGAACTGCTCGAACCCGGACGAGTTCAAGCTGCGCATCGCCGGCATCAGTTCCACCGCCGACGCCGCGCGCGATGAGATGGAGCGCGCCGCCAAGGTGGACCGGTTTGGCAAGAGATAAGACCGCTCCCGTGGACCCCCTGAACGCCGGGCTGCGGATGCTCGCCCGGCGCCCCTACTCGGTCGCCGAGCTTCGCCGGGCATTGGAAAGGAAATTCGGAGCTACGGCGGAAGTGCGCGCGGCCGTGGCGCGCCTGCGCGAGCTCGGCTACCTCGACGACCGCAAGTTCGCCGAGCACGTCGCCTCCTCGCTCGCCCGTAACCGCGCCTTCGGACGGTTCCGCGTCCGGCGCGAATTGAAATCCAAGCTCGTGGACTACAGGGTGATCGAGCCCGCTCTGCGCGCGGCCTACGAAGAAACCGACGAGCGCGCGCTGCTCGAAACCGCGCTCGACCGAAAATTGCGTTCCGTCAAGCTCCCCGTCACCGAGCGTAAACTCCATTCGATTTGCCAGAGCCTCCTGCGCCGCGGATTCCGCGCCGGTGATATCATGAAAGCGGTGCGCGCCCGGCCGGAACTCCGCCCTGTCGCCGAAGACGTCGACCTCGTTTCACTGGAGCCGGAGGAATCCGCGTGAGGGTCGAGCGATGAATTCTGAATTATGAATTATGAATGAAAACCCTGCGGGTTCCGCAGCATCCACGGGGGGTCGCGATTCAGCGGGAGAGTCGCCGCGAGATGTTCGAGCGCGTTCGTTTGTGTATTCTGTTCGAGCAGTCAAGCTTTATCAGTTTCTCCAAAAGCAGAAGGATGGCGCGGGATGGATTGTCGGCAAACAGTTCCTCAGAGCTGCGTGCTCGATTGGAGCGAATATTGAAGAAGCACAGTCGGCAGAGAGCCGCGCAGATTTTGTTCACAAGCTCGGAATCGCGCAAAAGGAAGCCAGGGAGAGCTCGTACTGGCTGCGGATCTTGGGGGAATCCGACCTTGTTCCCCGGAGACGGCTTTAACCTCTTGTCCGTGAAACTGAAGAAATGCTCTCTGTGATTACGTCAATCATTGTGAGCACCAAACGCAAGTCGCGCGACTCAATCCGTCCCCGAGGGCTTGCACCTCATAATTCATAATTCAGAATTCATAATTTCAGATTGGCGGACCGAACGCGGAAATGAAAACCATCGACATTCGCAGGAAATTCCTGGACTTCTTTGAAGCGCGCGGGCATCGCGTGGTGCGTTCCTCCTCGCTCGTGCCGGCGAACGACCCGACGCTGCTCTTCTCGAACGCCGGGATGAACCAGTTCAAAGACGTCTTCCTGGGCCGCGAGAAGCGCGACTACGCGCGCGCCGCATCCTGCCAGAAGTGCGTCCGGGCGGGCGGCAAGCACAACGACCTCGAACAGGTCGGCCGCACGCGCCGCCATCATACGTTTTTCGAAATGCTCGGGAATTTTTCCTTCGGCGATTATTTCAAGGAGGAAGCCATCGCCTGGGCGTGGGAACTCGTGACCTCGCCGGACTGGTTCGGAATTCCCAAGGACAAGCTCTACATCACGGTCTTCCGCGAGGACGACGAAGCCGAGGAAATCTGGGCGCGCGAGGCGGGCGTCGAACGCGCGCGCATCGTGCGTTGCGACGAGAAGGACAACTTCTGGCAGATGGGTGAGACCGGCCCCTGCGGGCCGTGCTCGGAAATTCACTACGACCTGGGGCCGGCGGCGAGCGAACTCGGCCACAAGGAGTGTCCCTTTCCCTGCCCCGACGACTGCGGGCGCTACGTCGAACTCTGGAACCTCGTCTTCATGCAGTTCAACCGCGACGAAAGCGGCGCTCTCACGCCGCTTCCCCGCCCTTCGATCGATACCGGCGCCGGGCTCGAGCGCCTCGCGGCGGTTTTGCAGGGCAAACTTTCGAACTTCGATACGGACTTGTTCCGTCCGCTGATTGACGAAGCCGCGTCGCTCGCCAACGTCGAGTACGGGGCGAATCATGACACCGACGTTTCGCTTCGCATCATCGCCGACCACGCGCGCGCCGCAACGTTTCTGATTTCCGACGGCGTCCTGCCCTCGAACGAGGGACGAGGATACGTCCTACGCCTCATCCTGCGCCGCGCGCTCTACCACGGTCAGACGCTCGGGCTGAATGAGCCGTTCCTCTTCAAGATGGCCGGCCAGGTCGTCCAGATGATGAAGGAACCCTACCCTGAACTTCTCGAACACGAGCACCACATCGCCAAGGCCATCAAGATTGAGGAGGAGAAGTACGCGCACACGGTAAAAGTGGGATTGCAGCGATTGGACAAAGCTTTCGTCATCTTTGACGATGGTCGCGTTACGACATTTGATCATTGGAAAGACCATCATGCCAGGCACGGCGACGACGTATCTTCGGTCTTTCCTCCAGTTGTCACTACAATGAAATCGTGGGACAACCCGCCAGAGGGAACTAAGTGGATTAGCGGGGATGACCTGTTCGAACTTCACGACACATTCGGCCTTCGACCGGATTTCGTAGAGGGCCTCGTTAGGATATACGGATTGGGCGTTGACCGTGAGGGGTACAACGAGGAGATGGCGGCCCAACGGTTGCGGGCGCGGGCCTCCTGGAAAGGCGCCGAGAAGAAAACCGCCGCGCCCGTCTATCGCGAGCTGGCGGAAAAGCACAAGCCGGCGTTTGACGGCTACAAGCAGACAACTTCTGCCGACTGCCGCATCGTCGCGCTGATTCGCCACGGGCAGTCGGTGAACGCAGCGAAGCCGGGAGAGGAAGTCGAAATCGTGCTCGACCACACGCCGTTTTACGCCGAAGCGGGCGGGCAGGTGGGCGACGTCGGCCACCTGATGGCGCCGGGCGACTCGCTCGAAGTGGCGCACGTGCGCGATACGTACTATCCCGTGAGCGGCCTGATCGTTCACAAAGCCGTCGCTCGCGAAAAGCTCGCGGTCGGAGATGTTGTTACGGCCATCGTGGACGCCGAGCGCCGCGACCGCATCCGGCGGAACCACACGGCGACGCACCTGCTGCACGCGGCGCTGCGGACGACGCTCGGGACTCACGTCAAGCAGGCGGGCTCGCTCGTCGCGCCGGACCGCCTGCGCTTCGACTTCTCGCATTACGCCGCGCTCGACGAGCAGGACCTGCTCGACATCGAAGACCTGGTGAACGAGCACATCCTGACGGACGAACCGGTGAACACGGAGGTCATGGACCTCGATGCGGCCGTCAACTCCGGCGCGATGGCGCTCTTCGGCGAAAAATACGGCGACACGGTCCGCGTCGTCTCCATTGCGGACGGAAGTTTTTCAAAGGAACTCTGCGGCGGGACGCACGTCCGGCACACGGGGCAGATCGGGCTCTTCAAAGTGGTCAGCGAAGGGAGCGTGGCCGCGGGCACGCGCCGCATCGAAGCGCTGACGGGCGAAGGCGTGATCGAACACCTTCGGAAAGCCAGCGAGACGCTGGCGCTACTTGGCGAAACCTTGCGCGCAAAGCCCGACGAACTTCTTCAGGCGGCCGAGAAGCTGGCGGAGTCCGAAAAGAAGCTGCGCAAGCAGCTTGAAGCGCAGCACATGAAGCGCGCGGCGGCGCAGGCGGGCGATTTGCTCGACCGGGCGACGGACGTGAAGGGCGTGCGCGTGCTTTCGGCGCACGTCGAGGCGATGGACCGCGCGGCGATGCGTCAGATGGTGGATAACCTCCGGCCCAAACTCGGCTCGGGCGTGATCGTGCTCGGGAGCGTCACGGACGGGAACGTGGCGCTGGTCGCGGCGGTCACCAAAGACCTGACGAACAAGCTCGACGCGGGAAAGATCGTCAAAGCCGCGGCGGCGATTCTGGAAGGCTCGGGCGGCGGACGGAAAGATCTGGCCGAAGCGGGCGGGAAAAATCCCTCCAAACTCGACGAATCGCTCGCGGCAGTGCCGGGAATTGTGGAGAAGATGCTGTAGCGGCGCTTCGTCCCCGCCCTGATTTGGTATGGAGGCCGGCGAGGTTTAGCAAGAGATTTCAAATTCCAGATTCAAGATTTCTAAGGGAGGAAGCGGCACTCATGCACAAAGTCGTCTTATTGCGTCACGGCGAAAGCGTGTGGAACAAGGAAAACCTTTTCACCGGCTGGACGGACGTCGGACTGAGCGAAAAAGGCGTCACCGAAGCGCGCGAAGCAGGCCGCGTACTAAGGAAGGAAGGGTTCGTCTTCGACGTCGCCTACACGTCGGTCCTGAAGCGCGCGATCCTGACGCTCTGGCTGGCGCTGGAAGAAATGGACCTGATGTGGATTCCCGAATACAAACACTGGCGGCTGAACGAACGGCACTACGGCGCGCTCCAGGGACTGAACAAGGCTCAGACCGCGGAGAAATACGGTGACGACCAGGTGCTCGTCTGGCGGCGGAGTTACGACACGCCTCCGCCGGCCCTCACCCCCGACGACGACCGCTTCCCCGGCAAGGACCCGCGCTACGCCGACTTGAAGCCGCAAGAACTGCCGCTCTCGGAGTGTCTGAAGGACACGATCGAACGCACGCTTCCCTACTGGCACGAGGTCATCGCGCCCGCGGTGAGGTCGGGCCGGCGCGTCATCGTCTGCGCGCACGGCAACAGCCTGCGCGGGCTCGTCAAGTACCTCGACAAGGTCTCCGATGAGGAAATTGTGGGGCTGAATATTCCCACGGGCATTCCGCTCGTCTATGAACTCGACGATGAACTGAAGCCGCTGAAGCACTACTACCTGGGCGACCCGGAAGCGGTGAAGCGCGCCGCGAAAGCCGTCGCCGAGCAGGCGAAGAAGAAGAGCTGAGGTGCTTTGAGGGCTAAAGCGGGACGGGATCTTATTCTTCGTCCCTGGTCGGTAGTCCTTTGTCCGTGGTCCGTGGCGAGGAAACTGGAAATTAGAAAATGGAAATTAGCATCTCGCCCGCCGCGCTCAGCCGGCGCTGACTTTGCCGATTAACCAGATCGTTGCGATTCCGCCCAGGATTAAAGCGATCTGCTCCAAGCCTGCCCGCCTGCTGGCGCGCCGGTGCAAACCCGGAATCAGGTCGGCGGCGGCGATATAAATGAAGCTCGCGGCCGATAGGGCGAGGATGTAGGGGACCAGGCGGGACATTCCCGAAAGGAAGAAGTAAGCGATCAGGGCGCCGGGCAACGTTGCGGCGCTGGACAGCAGGTTGTAGAGCAGCGCGCGGCCTCGCGCGTAGCCGCTCTCCAGCAGGATGGCGAAATCGCCCAGCTCCTGGGGCACTTCGTGGGCGATCACCGCCAGCGACGTGGAAATTCCCAGCGGAATCGAGGCCAGGAACGCCGCGGCAATCGCGAAGCCATCCACAAAGTTGTGGAACGCATCCCCCGCCAGAATCAGCGCTCCCGCCGAAGAGTGGATGTCACACTCCGCTTCGTGGCAGTGCCGCCAGAGGACCCATTTCTCCAGAACGAAAAAGAGGATGAGGCCGAAGAGCGTCGTGGTGAGCACCGCCTGGGCGCCCGCGCTGTTCAGCGCGCGGGGCAGCATCCCCAGGAAGGCCGCGCCCAGCAACGTCCCGACCGCGAAGCTGACGAGGGCGGGGAGCAGGCGGCGCCTCCCTTCGCCGGAAAGGAGCAGGCCCGCCGCCCCCAACACAACACCCAGACTGCCCAGCAAGCTGAAAAGAACGATCCAGCCGAGAATCGGCATCGCCACGTTTAATTCCGGCCACGCACGTGGGTCGTCACGAGCTTCAGAATTTCTCCGGCCGTGACCGGCTTCTCCAGGTAATCGAAGGCGCCCAACTGCATCGCATCCAGGTAGCAGTTCATGTCCGCGCTGCGGGCCAGCACCAGCACCGGCGTGTGGCGGTCCTTCTCGATCGCGCGTTCCACCACGCAGCGCCCCTCAAAAGCCGGACTCCCCTGATTCACGATGACCAGATCAACGGGATCATTCCACACGCAGGCGGCGCCTCGGGCATATGAACAGACGCATTGCACCTCGTAGCCGCGCCTGCGAAGCATGGAACAGTATTCACACGCGTCGCGCAGGTCCTCATCGACCACAAGAATTTTCGCCCCCGGAGACGCTCCTCCCGCTCCCGGTCCGGCTCGATGGCCGTGTTCCTCCGCCATAGCCCACCTCCCGCCGTTGCAGGTTCTTCCGCGCGCGCAGGCGCACGCTGCGAAGCGGAACCACCCTCCAGAAGTCAGGCGGCCGCCCCTCCTTCTTCCTTCGAGGCTCGGTGCGAATGGCCCCGGCGCCGACGGCATCCGCCGCCGTGGCACCCTCGCCCCTTTCCGTGCCCACCCCCGGCGCGACAGAAGTCCTGACTGTTGCACGCCGGGCAGCGCGCCGGACGCCCGGTCCCGAACGGCTCTTGCCAGGTATGAGCGCAATCGTTGCAGTGAAAAGTCCGCATTTCAGCCATGACGAAATTCCCTCCCTCGATTCTCAGCGCTTTCCCTTCCACGAGCGCTTCCGCCACTTTCCGGCGGGCCGATTCCACAATCCGTCCGAACGTGGGGCGCGAAATCTTCATGCGCACCGCCGCCTCATCCTGGTACATCCCCTCCTGGTCGGCCAGGCGCAGCGCTTCCACTTCGTCCACGGTCAGGACGACCTCCTCGAGTTCCTGGAGCGGGACGCCGCGCGGCTTGAAGTAACTCGCTTCGGGGTGCTGCGCAATCCGCCGGCAGAGGGGCGGTCGGGGCATCGTCGATCACCTCCAGGCATTATGAGCATATGCTCATAATATTGTCAAGCACGATCTGACCGCCGCCCACCCGCGAAAATTTCCTTGACAACCGCGTCCGCGTCGGATAGGCTACGTCTAGACTATGCACAGCCGTCTTCTGAGAACCGGGTGGCGCCGACACCGCTTGGGGATGTCTGCGTCAGGACGGTCCCCGCGCCGCGAGGCCGATTTCCATTTTCTACATTTCAATTTCCGCGCCACGGACAACGGACTTCGGACGAATGCCTCTTGCCAGACTTCAAATCCCCCGCTCGCACTTAAAACACCCCTCAAAATACGGTTCAAAGCCAAAAAAGTGCCACTTTCCCGATTCAAGTATCTCCTGCCCTTTCAACATATTGCCGTGAAAACACGGCCCAAGCAAAGCCGCAAAGTGATTGAATGTTCGTCGGGAAAGTCACCAGGTTGTTGATTCCAGGACACCTGGGGGTTTTTTGGGGGCCGGCCTGCCGAACCTCGTGCCGGATCGAAAATTCGCCCCTTGTTAACCAGACTCCTAACCGCCGGAAGGGATGCAAGGGGGCGGGTCCGGGAAATGCCCAGGAGGGCGCGGGACGACCGCGAATCTCCGATTCAAGACTCCGGTCGTCCCGTCGCGGCTCACTCGGTGTGGGTGGGTGAAGGCAGCTTGCAGAGGTCTTCGATGGGCTTGCCGGGCTCGTACTCGATCTTTTCGGGTTCCGGGCAGCCTTTTTCCATCTCGCCCGCGAGCAAGCTCGGCCGGTCCTTCTTTTCTTTTTCGTCGGCCTCCTCGGCCACTTTTTTCAGCGCCTTCTTCATTTCGTCGAATTCCGTCGAGGTGGTGCGGAGTCCATCCTTCTTGGGAAGAAACATGATTTCCCGCTGGCTGGTAACCATGCGCTCGTAGAACGGCGGATGGGTGCGAAACCACGAGACGCCGTTCACGTAACCTTCGCGCGTGGCCATCTTATCGAAAAAGCGGATGAACCCGGAGGTATCGTACCCGGCGTTCCAGGCGTACTGCACGCCCAGGATATCGGCTTCGAGTTCGAAATCGCGGCTGACGCCGAGCAGGTCGAGGCTCAGCACGAGTCCGAGGCCGTAGAAGCCGTACTGAAGCGCATAGTAGGTGCCGAGGCCGGCGACGCCGCCGGTGAGGACGAGTGCCGCGACCTGCGCCGCCTGGAAGATGATGCCCGCGATGGTGGCGCGGCGCATCAGCCGGTTTCCGTGGCGCGCCGCGGCGTGAGCGATTTCGTGCGCGATGACGCCGGCGAGCTGCGCCTCGTCTTCGGCGGCCTCGAGCAATCCGCGCTGGATAAAGATGAACCCTCCCGGCAGCGCGAAGGCGTTGATTTCCTTGGAATTCAGGACCGTCACGTTTACCGGCACGCGCAGGTCTGAGGCGCGCGCGATGCGTTCGGAGAGTTCCTTCACGTAATTGACGATCTGCTTGTCCTCGACCTCGGGCGGAAGGATCCCCGCCTGCTTCATCTGCTTGATCGCCTCGAGACCGCGCTTGACGTCATCCTCCTGGCCGGGACCCACTTCGCGGAAGCCGATATCCTTCACGTCGCCGTACTGCCGGCTGTGGTGGGTTCCGGCGGCAATCTGCTGCTCGATTTGCCGTCTCGCGCCGGGCCATTTCTCGATGAGGTCGAGCTTGGCCTGCCGGTTCTCGTAAGCGACGGGAATCGCGTTGTGATGCAGGACGTCCACCTGGGCTTTCATGATTCGGAGGTTCTGGATCCTGCAATGAAGCTCGTGCCGTTCCTGATCGCTCAGGCTGTCCGATTTGCGTCTCAGCTCACGCTGGGCTTCTGCGAGCTCGCGTTCGTGCTGCTGCGCGTGGTCCTTGAACTGGGCGACGCAATAGTCCTTGGCGCCGTTCAGGTACTGGCGCATCTCCTGGATCTGGCCCGGAGAGTACTCCAGGCGGTGAGCCGTCTCAAAGAGTTCGAGGTAGGATTTCTGGAGGTCCTTCTGCAGCGGGCCGAAGACCGCGGGAGGCAGCGTCACCCGGGGGGCCGCAGCCCGCCGGGCGCAGGCCAGGGGAGAAACCGCCAGCCAGAGCGCCAGCAAAAGGGCCAGAGCGGAGCGAGGATGAAGTCGCATCGGTGCGCCCTCCATGATTCCCTCCCGGCATTATACGAATTGTCCGCCGGGGGCCGCAAACGTTACACAGGCCGGGCCTTGCGGGTCCGGAGGGGGGCGGGCAAATTGTTGTTGGGATAGGCTAAGTCAGTGGTATAATGCCGCCTGTTTGGAAGCACGGCTGGGCCTTTCGAGAGCCGTCGGGCGGTCGCAGCGCGCCAGCCGAACCGCCCCAAGCGGGAAAGCCAACCGAGCGGCGAGGGCCCGCTGCGTGTAAGACCAGGAGGGGATTGAGTTACTCTTCGCCCCAAAACAATGGGGCTCGGGACTCAATGCGCAACCACTCCAAGGCTGACCGGGTAGCCCTGACCGGCGCGCTCGCTCTGGGCTGGATGTTTCTTTCCGCCGCGCCGGCTTTTGCCGACCGCATCATCGCCATGGTGGATGAGCGGGGGCGGAAGGTTTACATCAACACCGGCGAACGCGGCGCGGAGCCGGCGCGCTTTCGCTCCTCCTCTCGTTCCAGTTCCGGCCGGCTCGACCCGGGAGAAATCCACCCCTACATCGAGGACGCGGCACGCCGCACGGCGGTGGACCCGGAGCTCGTCCACGCCATCATCCAGGTGGAATCCGATTACAACCCCAACGCCGTTTCGCGCAAGGGAGCGTTGGGGCTGATGCAACTGATTCCCGCCACCGCGCAGCGCTTCGGCGTGGAAAACACCTTCGACCCCAGGCAGAACATCGAAGGCGGCGTCAACTACCTGCGGTACTTGCTCGACCTGTTCAACGGCGACCTGGCCCTTTCTCTGGCCGCGTACAACGCGGGTGAAAATGCGGTGCGGCGTCATCAGGGCGTGCCGCCTTACAGCGAGACTCGCCAGTACGTGCGCAAGGTGACCAGCCTTTACGGGAACGGTTCGGGCCCCCGACAGTCGGCGAAGAGTTCGGCGCCTCCGCGAAACACGATTTGCCGGTCTGTGGACGAGAACGGCGTCCTGCACTTTACGAACTGCACGGCCTTTTGACTTCTGACTCGACGGGCCGTGGCGCGGGACGCATCCGAGGAAGCAGGGAGACGGAACGGGTGAAGTTCAGGACCGCAGGAAGCCAAAACGGGCTGGCGCTGGGACTCCTCGGACTCCTTCTCGTCCCGGCCCTCCTGTTCGCGCAATCCGGCAATTCGCGCCGGGCGCGAGCCCAGGCGGCTTACGACAGCGCCGAGCGGATGCGGGCGACACTGGCTTCCCTCCCGGTTGATGCCCGGCTGAAAGCCGAATACGAAAAGGTCATCCGCACTTACCAGGCCGTCTATCGCCACGACCCGTCCTTCCGGAGAACCCCGGTGGCTCTCGCCGCCGTCGGAGAGCTGTACGCCGAAATGGGCCGGCGCTTTTCGAGCGACCTTTACTACCACGCCGCGATTGAGGCTTACGAATTCCTGCTGAAGGAATACCCGCACGCCAGCATGTCGCGCGATGGCCTCTACACCGCCGCGGAGATTTTTCGCACGGACCTCAAGGACGCCGAGGCGGCCAGGAAAGTCTATGAGCGTTATCTGGAGCGTTATCCGCGTTCGGCTCGCGCCGCCGAAGCCAAACAGCGCGTGGCGGAGATCGACCGCTACCTCGCCGAAAAGTCCGCGCCTCCCCCTGTTCCGGCGCGCGCGGGGAACCTTCCGCAGGTCACCGAAATCCGGCAGTGGGTGGGTCCTGCCTACACGCGCATCGTCATCAATGTCGAACGTGAAGTGAAGTTTGAGACGCTGCGGCTGCCCAATCCCGACCGCATTGTCCTCGACCTGGCGAACAGCCGCCTTAGTTCCGCGCTCGTGGGCAAGACCTTCCCCGTCGAGGACGGGTTCCTGCGCCAGGTCCGCGTCGGACAGTTCCAGCCGACGGTGACGCGCGTCGTGCTGGACGTCGAGCAGATTGAAGACTACTCCATCTTCACGCTCCCCAACCCGTTCCGGCTGGTGATTGACATCAACGGTCCGCCGCGACAGGCCGAGCAAATCGCAAAAAAGGAAGGGTCCGGGCCGGCGGCACCAAAGGCTGCCGAATCGAAGCCGCCAGTCACCGAGCGCGCGGCGGCGAAAAAGGAGCCTTCATCGCCTCCGGCCTCAAAGCCCGCCGCGAAAGCCGAAACGAAGGAAGTGGCGTCGGCCAAAACGCCGACCTCGACGAAAACCGCGTCAGCCGAGTCGGGGCCGCCCATCAAGGCCGCCGCGCCCACAGCCGCCGGCTCGCGCACGCTGACGCGCGCCCTCGGCCTCAAAGTGGCGCGCGTCGTCATCGACCCCGGCCACGGCGGGCACGATACGGGCACGATCGGTCCGAGCGGGCTAACCGAAAAAGAGGTCGTGCTGGACGTGGCCCAGAGGCTGAAACAACTCATCGAGGAGCGCACCGGTGCGGAGGTGATCCTCACTCGAAACACTGACATTTTCATCCCGCTCGAAGAGCGGACAGCCATTGCCAACGAAAAAGGCGCCGACCTGTTCATTTCCATCCACGCCAACGCCAGCCGCGCGCGAAGCGCCCGGGGCATCGAAACCTACTACCTGAATTTCACTTCCGACCCGGACGCGCTGGAAGTGGCGGCGCGCGAAAACGCCACGACGCAGGAATCGGTCCATCAGTTGCAGAACCTGATCCAGAAAATCGCTCTGACGGAAAAGATCAGCGAATCGCAGGAGTTCGCGAGCGTCGTGCAGAGCGCCATTTACAGCCATCTGCGCAAAGCCGGGATCCAGCAGCCCAATCGCGGCGTAAAGAAGGCCCCCTTCGTCGTCCTCATCGGGGCCAATATGCCCTCCATCCTCGCCGAGATTTCATTCCTCACCAACCCCACGGACGAACGGTTGATGAAGCGCGCTTCACACCGCGAGAAGATCGCCGAAGCGCTCTTCCACGGCGTCGCGAAGTATATTGACCGCCTGGGAGGCGTCCGGCCGACCCAGCAGGCGCGCCTCACCGATTCAGCCGAAGAAACTCCCAACGCCGAGCCCGCCGCCGAGGCAGCGAAATTCTGATATTCTAGAAGCGAAATGACCCGCAAGCTCGGGAAGGCGATTCCCGCGTGGTTGGCACTCTGGGCCATGGCTGCGCCCCTCGCTGCCCAGCGGCCGGACGCCATCACGCTGGTTCCCGCCGCCGCCTGGCAACTCGTGGGGACGAGGACGCTGGACGTGGAAGCGGTCCGCGAATGGGGCGGCGACCCGGTCGTCGAGCGCGAATACGGCGTCCGCCACCTCGAACTGCGGACCTACCGCCTGCGTGGCCAGGAGGCCTCGGTCCTGATCGGAGCGGCCCTCGATTCCACCGCCGCCTACGGGTTGCTGACCTACTATCGTCACGCGGAAATGCAGCCCGTCCGGGGAATGGAGCACACCTGGATGGAGCCTGCGAGCGCGCTGATGGGTCGCGGGCGAATTTTCATCCGGGCTCGTCACTCTGCCGATCGGCCGATCTCGGAGAATGACTTTCGCGCGTTGCTGATTCTCGTCGCCGGCAGCCGTGTTCCTCGCGGAACAGAAGCGGAACTTCCGTCCGCGTTGCCCACGGAAGGGCTGGTGCCGGGTTCGGAGAAGTATTTGCTGGGTCTTGAGACGGCGCGGAAAGTCCTTCCCAATTTCCGCACAGACCTCCTGGGTTTCACCCAGGGTGCGGAAGTCCACGTCGGAACCTACAGGCGGGAGTCCAAGAACCTGACACTTCTGGCGATTTCGTATCCGACTCCGCAGATGGCGCGAATCCGGTTCGGCGCAATGGAAAATTTGCTCGGTGTGAATCAGGTGCGCGATGGAGACTCGGTGTACGGTCGTCGCGAAGGCTCGTATGTTCTGCTCGTTCTCGGATCTTCCGCTCCCGGTCCCGCCAATCGCTTGATCAACCAGTTCCAGGTCGCCGGGAGCATCACTTGGGATGAGGAGCCGCCCCCGGCCAAACCGCTCGCCATGGAACTTGTTGAGTTGATTCTTGCCAACGTTTTTCTGATTCTGATTCTGGTTGGCATCTCAATCGGTGGTGGAATAATGGTCTTTGTTGCCCGACGCGCCGCTGCGCGATGGGCTCCGGAGAACCATTGGGCAAACCCCGACGCGGACAAGCTGATTCGGCTGAACCTGAGATGAGATAAGTTATTTATTTTCAATGATTTGATTGGCAATTCCGGTGTTTTTCAGCCTTTTCGAAAGAAACGAAATTTGGAGCCCAGAATCGCATCTAACTATTTGAAAGCAAAGACCTTAAATGCCATCAAAAAAATCCAAAAAATTCTTGACATCAACTAACCGATTCTCTAGACTCGCATTCGGGTTTAGTTTGGCGGGGCGCGTCCGCCATTCTATTCTCCTCTCAAATGCTCACCCGCGAGTCTGGCGGCCTCGCTGACTTTGCTGGGTGAGCATTTTTATGTCGGCCGGCGTAGCTCAGTCGGTAGAGCAACGGTTTCGTAAACCGTAGGTCACCAGTTCGAGCCTGGTCGCCGGCTCCAGACCTCCCTGTGATTCCCACAGCCGGAAAGCCTGAGGCGGCTTTCTATTGACTGTGGATTGCCTTTTCGGAACTTGTGCGAAAGATGGTTACTTCCACGCCAGGAAAAGCGCGCCGCCCAAAGTCACAACAGACATGGCGGCGAAGATGGGAAGCAGATGCCGCCGAAGCGTCGCCCCGCCAATGAGGATGGCAATGAGTCCCTTGACGAGCGTGTTGACGGCGCACGCCAGCAGAACGGCCGCGCCGCCCGTCGCCACCGTCACCACTTCGTCGCGGGCGAGGCGAGCGGCCGAAACGGTGATCGCATCCACATCCGCGAGCCCCGCCAAGCCGCTCGCCAGATAGATTCCCGCCGACCCGAAGTAATGGTGCGAGGCGCGCGACACAAACAAGACCACACCGAAGATGAGTGCAAACTGCACGGCCTTGCCCAGCTCCATGGGATTCCGGATGTCGAGCCGGACGTCCACACCGCTCTCCTTCTGGCGCGCCAGCATCAGCGCCAAGACCGCTCCGAGGACGATGGGAAGGGCGATGGGGATCACCAGCAGCTTGGCCATCCGCGGTTCGACCACGGAAGTCAGAAACAGGACGCGGGCAAACATGATGGTCCAGGCGATAACGATGCCCAGCGCGAAATATCGCCCCGCAACGCCCGTCTGTCGCGCCTGCTGCGACAGACCCACCGTCGCTGCCGTACTCGAGGCAAGCCCTCCCAGAAAGCCCGTGACGGAGATCCCGCCGCGCGCTCCCCAGAGCCGCATCAGGACGTAGCCAACCATGCTGACGGCGGAGATGAGGACCACAAGCCACCAGATGAGGCGCGGATTCAGCACCTCAAACGGCCCGTAGGCGCGGTTTGGAAGCAGGGGAAGGATGATAACGCTGACCACCCCGAACTTGACCACCGCGAACATTTCGTCCCGTTGGATCTTCTTGGCCAGCTCGTGCAAGGGTGCCTTGAGCGCAAGGATCAGCGCCGTCGCGACGGCGAAGGTCGCAGCCGCCAGGAGGTAGTCAAGCGCCGTCAGCGCCCCGAGAATAAAGGCCAGCAGGGCGACGAACTCCGTCGTCGCTCCCCGGTGAAGGCCCTGCGCCGTGGTGATGTAGGAGGCGACCGCCAGCGCGCAGACTCCCGCCAGGGCCACAGCCAGCACCCAGTCGTAACCGGCGCGCGCCACGAGCGCCGAGAGAAAACCCGTGAGCGCGATGAGC
>CAZKXX010000093.1:2414-15011 GCA_964556705.1 uncultured Acidobacteriota bacterium | reverse complement strand
CTGCTCGGGCCGGAAACGCTGAAGGGAGACTCCGGCCGCGCTTCGGGCCGCTGCTGCTCGCTCGACGACGTCTACGACGCGCGCGCCGTCGCCGACTTCCTCGGCATCCCCTATTACGTCGTCAACTACGAGCAGCGTTTTGAAGAGACGGTTGTGCGCCCGTTCGTCGAGCAGTACCTGGCCGGTGAGACGCCCATTCCCTGCGCGCACTGCAACACGGAAATCAAGTTCGAGAAGTTTCTGGAAACCGCGCGCCAGGTGGGCGCCGAGCGCGTCGCGACGGGCCATTACGCCCGCCTTCGCCGCGACGATCACACCGGCCGCTGGCGGCTCTTCCGCGGCGCGGACGCGTCGAAGGACCAGTCGTACTTCCTCTTCGGGCTCACGCAGGAGCAGCTCGCGCACTCCCTTTTTCCGCTCGGCGAACTGACCAAGGAAGAGGTGCGCGCGATCGCGCGAGTGCGCCGGCTGCCCGTGGCTGAAAAGCCGGAGAGCCAGGAAATCTGCTTCGTCCCTTCGCGCAGCTACCGCGACTTCATCGAGGCGTATCTGGCCGAGCAGGGCCGCAAGCTCGAAGAGCCGGCGGGCGAAGTGGTGACGACGGACGGCCGCGTCGTCGCCGAGCACCGCGGCCTGCACCACTTCACCGTCGGACAGCGCAAGGGGCTGGGCGTGGCGGTGGGCGAGCCGCTTTACGTGATTCAAATCGACCGCGCGCGGAACCGCGTCGTCATCGGCCCGGACGCCGATCTGCTCAAGCGGCGCTTCGTGGCGCGCCAGGTGAACTGGATTCGTGAGGTGCGTGAGGGTGAAACGTTCGAGGTCGACGTCAAGATCCGCAACCGGCACGTGCCCGCGCGGGCGCGCGGCACGGCGCTCGCGAACGCCGAGGCGGAGGTCGAATTCCTCTCCCCGCAGCGAGCCATCACGCCCGGCCAGGCCGCGGTCTTCTACGACGCCGACGAAGTGGTGGGCGGCGGCTGGATTGCGCGCGTGTTCCAGTAGCCGCCGTTTTCTTCTCTCCGAACCACTTCCGCACAAAACGCCGCGAGGCGGGCGCGAGCCGGGGTGAAAGACCGCTTGAAAGGCGGCGGAAGTCCTGTGGCCGGTCCACGTCCGGGCAGGGCTCAAGAATGGAGCAGATGAAGCGATGGGCGAGCAGGCGCGCGAGCGTGTCGTGAAAAGCAAACCGCGTTCCCCAGCGCACGTCGCGCAACATGCGCGGCTCGAAGCGGCGCAGGCCGATCAGGTAGTAGCCGCCGTCGGGGCAGGGGCCGAGGACGGCGTCGGAAGCGCGCAGTTCCTCGATCCCCTTCCGGATGACCCGCGGCGGAAGTTCGGGCGAATCGGTTCCGAGGATGACGGCGGCCGGGTGAGCGCGGAGAAGGCGCTTGAAGGCGCGTTCGAGCCGGTCGCCGAGCGTCCGGCCGTGCTGCGGCGCGCGCTTCCAGCCTGCGGGCCGCGGCGCCGCGCGGAGGCTTCCGGAAACGAACAGGAAGCGGGCCGCACGTCTGCCGAGCGAGTTGAGTTTGCGCACCGCGTCCGCCGTGAGCGCCGCCTGAAACGCTGCGGCGCCCGCCGCGCCCAGCAGCGGAATCAGCCGCGTCTTGGATTTTCCGGGGATGGCAGCGCGCGCAAAAAGCGCCACCGCGGGAAGAGTCGTGAGGGTTCGGCTCGTCCGGCGAAGAGGGCGATGGAAGGATGGAGCGGCCATGCGGACAAGTCTTCCCCCGCGCCGCGCCGGAAGTTTTCGGGGCGCTCAGATGAACAACTGCTCGTCCGAAGCGCCCTCGGCCGCGCGCGGGTTCCGTCGCCGGGAGAGGAAGAACTCCAGCCCGGAGCGGACGCCCTTCACCACCGCGGAAACCTCCTGCACCGGACTCAGCACGTTCCGCTGCACGACGTCGGCGGTCTGCTCCACCCGTTGAACCAGGTCGGTAATGAGCTGGTCCGCGCGGATGATTTGCAGCCGCGTGCGGTCGGCCAGGTCGGCCATGACACCGTCCACCTGGTCAACGCGGTCGCGCAGCGTCCGGGTCACCTCCGAGAGGTTCGAGGAGATGTTCCGCAGCGGCTCGCGCGATTCGGTGACGAGGTCCGTCACCGATTGCAGCAGCGGGTCGAATCGCTGCTTCATGTCGGTGCGCGTGCCTTCCAGGTCTTTCTGAATTTCGCGCATGGCCTGGAAGATGCCGAACAACACGCCAGCCTGAATGATGATCGCGACCGCGGCGACGATCACGAAGACGGCCATCACTGTCTCATGCGACATGTTTCGCTCTCAACCGATTTGCTCGCCCCTTGCGGGGGGGTCAGCGTGCCTTGTTCTTCTCTTCATGATAGGCCTGCTTGCCGGCGTCGAGTGCGGCAGAGAGCTGTTCCTTCTGCTTCTGAACAAGGTCCTTGGCCCGATCCACCGTCTCCTCCGCCTGCTTCTTCAGCTCGCGGCTCTTCTGCTGGACGTAATCCTTGCCCTCTTCCGCCTTATGGGTCAGATACTCCCGCGTCTCCTTGCCGGACCTGGGAGCGAACAGGAGCGCCACAACCGCGCCGATTCCCATGCCTGCCAGGAAAAATGCGAATTTGGTCCCACCGTTGCCTTCACTCATTGCTGCTTACCTCCCTTTCAGTGCACGAACTTCGCTGCGAGGTCTTTTCCCCTGTCCAGAGTGTGTTCGGCCCGGCGTCGCAGGTCTTTTCCGCGCGCCAGCAGGTAATCTCGGCTGTCTTCGGCCTTTCGCGAAATCAGCTTTCGCGTTTCTCGGCCCGAACGCGGTGTCAGAAGCAGCGCGACCACCGAACCTACGGCCAAACCGGCTAGGAACAGTCCCGTGTGCGTCGATACTCTGCAATCTGCCATGGCTTACCTCCAAACTCCACCTAAAAAATATCCTAAACCATCGGTTTTGACGATTCAATCCAAAAGTTATTCACAAGTAAAAGATTATTTATATACCGTCTGGACGGTTTATTTATTTTAAGGGCCCGAAGTGGTCCAGAATCCGCCGCGCCTGCCCTGGCTTCACAACCTGGCTCAATTCCTCCACGGATAATGACCGAAGGGCTCGAACGCTTCCGAAATGCGCCAGCAGTTTGCGGGCGGTTTTCTCCCCCACTCCTGGAATCGCCAGCAAGTCGGAGGTCAGTTCCCTGCGCTTCCTGCGCTGGCGGTGGAAGCTGACCGCAAACCGGTGGGCTTCGTCCCGAACCTGTTGGACGAGGTGCAAGGCCGGCGAGTGCCGGTCCAGCACGACCGGTTCGTCCTCGCGGCCCAGGACGTAGAGGGTTTCCTCTTTCTTGGCGATGCTGGCCAGAGGCTGGTTGATGATCTCGAGCGACTCGAGCGCTTCCCGAGCCGCGTGGAGCTGGCCGATGCCGCCGTCGATGAGGATCAGATCCGGAAGCGGCTGCTTCTCGTCTTTCAGCCGCAGGCAGCGCCTCCTGACTACCTCGCGCATGCTGGCGAAATCGTCATTTCGCGGAAGGTCCCTGAGGATGAACTTCCGGTAATCCGACTTCTTCATTCCCCCGCCTTCCCAGACGACCATCGAGGCCACGACGTCGCTTCCCTGGATGTGCGAGACGTCGAACGCCTCGATGCGCCGCGGCGGGCTCGGCAGGTCGAGCACGTCGGCGAGGTTCTCGAGAATCTCGCGCGCCTGGGGTTTAAGGACGCGGAAGCGGCGTTCGAACGAATGGCGCGCGTTGCGGGCCACGAGTTCGAGCAGCGCCCGCTTCTTCCCCGCCTGCGGGCTGAGGATGCGCACCGGCTGCCCGCGCCGTTCGCTCAGCAGTTCCTCCAGAGTCTTGCGGTCTTCAAAATCCACGGGCACGTGGATTTCCCCGGGCAGGTACTGCTGGTCGAGATAGATCTGCTTGAGCAGCGCCGAGAAGAACTCGGGCGGATCGAACGACTCGAGGTCTTCCCAGAAGAACTCGCGGCGGTCCACGGCGCGGCCGCCGCGCAGGTGGAAGAGGTTGACGGCGGCCTGCGCGCCTTCGTGGTGAAATCCCAAGACGTCGGTGTCCCCGCCGCCGTGCGCGGCCATCTTCTGCCGTTCGCGGACCTGCTCGACGGTGGAGACCAGGTCGCGGTAGCGCGCCGCCTCCTCGAAGCGCTGGGCTTCCGAGGCGCGCAGCATCCGCTGGTGGAGGTCGCGCACCAGGTCGCTCATCCGGCCTTCCAGCAGCAGGCGCACGTCGCGCACGCTCTCGGCGTAGGCCTCCGGTGTGGTGAGTCCCTCCACGCACGGCCCGAGGCAGCGCCGGATGTAGTACTGAAGGCACGGGCGCGGGTGGTCGCGCGTCAAATCGACAGAGCAGGAGGGAATCTTGAATCGCCGGTGGATGAGGTCCACCAGCCGGTGCGCGAGGCTGGCGGGAAAATAGGGGCCGAAGTAAGCCGCGCCGTCTTTCTTCAGCCGCCGCGTGACGTAAACGCGCGGGAAGCGTTCGCCGAGCGTCAGTTTCAAATACGGATAGCTCTTGTCGTCGCGCAGCAGCACGTTGTAACGCGGCTTGAAGCGCTTGATGAGGTTGTTTTCGAGCGCCATGGCCTCGCGTTCGTTGTCCACGAGGATCGTCTCGAGGTCGGCGGCCGACTCGAGCATCCGGTCGCGCTTTTCATCGGAAGGCCGCGCGTCCTGGAAATAGGACCGCACGCGGTGGCGCAGCGATTTGGCCTTGCCGACGTACACCGGCCGGCCCTCCGCGTCTTTGAAGACATAAACACCCGGAAGCGCGGGGAGGGACTCGGCTTTGTCGCGAAGCGATTCGTTCACGCCCGGTTCCTCTTCATTCCATTATCGCCGAGGGACGAAGCGCGCGGAAGGGGAGGGCCTTCGGCGTTGACAGCGCCCGCGCGCGAGGGAGAAAATTCCAGTAATGAGAGTCGCGCTGCTCTTCTTTTCGCTCGGCCTCGCGGCGAGCCTTGCCGCCGTCGAGGAAGACGTCCCTCGAACTCCCCCGCCCCGCGCCGAAGAGGAGGAAGAAGAAACTTACCGTTACGTCCCCGCGCCCCCCTGGCGGTCGGTGGAAGTGGGCGATTACTATTTCCGCCGCAAGCGGTATCGCGCGGCGCTCAGCCGCTATCAGGAAGCGGCGGAGCTCGACCCGTATTACGCTCCCGCGTTTCTCGGGCTCGGACGCGTTTACGAAAAGATCGGGCTGCGGGAAAAGGCGCTGGAGAACTACCGCAAGCACCTCGACCTGCTTCCTTCCACCAAGGACGCGGAAGAGGCCAGGGACGTCCACAAGGCGATCGAGCGTCTGGAAAAGAAGCTCAAGTCCCGCAAAAGCTCGCGCTGAGGGCGCGTCATTCCTCCGGCAACGGGCCGTTCGAATCGAGATACTCGGCGAGCAGGCTGGTGGCGCGTTCAGCGTCCTCTTCGCGGACAAGCAGGTCCACGTCGAAAATAGGAATCGTCTGCGCGGCGATGTTTCCGGGGAGCATGCATTCGATGCCTTCCGAGGCGAGCAGATTACGCGCCAGGTCGGCTTCCATCCGCGCCGTCGGCCCGCTGAATGTGCGCACCTTCACGAGGTTCATGCCCGCCTCCGGCGTCCCGTCCTGGCGCCGCCCGCCAGTATAGCAGCGGGCGAGTCTTTTCAGCCATGTTCCACGTGAAACATCGAGGGCGTATAATTCCCCGCCTCGACGCGCCGGGCTCGCACGACCCTTCAAAGGAGGCTGACATCGTGAATTCTCCTCGCAAGGTTCTCGCCGCATCATTCCTCTTCGCCGCGTGCGTTCTGGGAGTCGCGTTCGCTTCGGGCGCGGCCGACGAGCCGCCCGAATACGACCTGCTGATTACCGGCGGTCAGATTCTCGACGGCTCGGGCAGCCCGTGGTTTCCGGGCGCGGTGGCCGTGAAGGACGGCCGGATCGCCGACGTGGGCCTTCTGCCCGGCGCGAAGGCGCGCCGCGTGATTGACGCCACGGGATTGGTGATCGCCCCGGGCTTCATCGATCTGCACAGCCATTCCGATTACACGCTCCTCGTCGACGGCGCTGCGCAAAGCAAAATCCGCCAGGGCGTGACGACGGAAATCCTCGGCGAGTCGGAATCCGCGGGGCCGGTGTTCGGTCCCGCCGCGCCCGATTTCGACAAGGGTTTGAGCCGTTACGGACTGAAACGCGACTGGACGACGCTCGGCGAATATTTCGCGCGCCTCGAGCGACAGGGGATTTCGGTAAACGTCGCTTCTTACGTCGGCTCGGGCCAGGTGCGCAACTGCGTCATGGGAAACGTGAACCGCGCGCCGAAGCCGGAGGAGCTGGCGCGAATCAAACAGCTCATCGAACAGGCGATGCGCGAAGGCGCGATCGGTCTCTCTTCCGGTTTGCTCTATCCTCCCAACTCCTACGCCACGACCGGGGAAATGATCGAGCTGGCGCGCTCGGCGGCCGCGCACGGCGGCCTCTACGCCAGCCACATCCGCTCCGAAGAAGCGGAGAGCCTGGAGGCGATTCGCGAGGCCATTGAGATTTCGGAAAAAGGCGGCTTGCCCGCTCACATTTTCCATTTCAAGAAATTCGGCCACGCGAACTGGGGCAAGATGGGCGAGCAGATCGAGCTCATTCAGGCGGCGCGCGACCGCGGCGTGGCGATCACCGCGGACCAGTATCCCTACACGGCCGCGATGACGGGCCTGGAAATCTGCCTGCCGCCGAAATACCTGGAAGGCTCGCTCGAAGAGCGCGTGGCGCTGCTCAAAGACCCGAAAGAGCGCGCGCAGATTCGAAAGTTGATCGACAGGGGCGTCGCCGGCTGGCGCGACAATCACGTAGCGCACGTCGGCGGATGGAACGGCGTGCTCGTCGCCTCGCTCCAGCGCCCCGAAAACAAAAAGTACGAAGGCAAGCGCATGGACGACGTGGCGCGGCTGATGGGCCAGGACCCCGTGGACGCGCTCTGCGACCTGCTGATTTCCGAAGGCGGCGCGGCCGAGGCCGTCTATTTCGGAATGCGCGAGGACGACGTGCGCCTCGCGATGCGGCAGCCGTGGGTGGGCATCGGCTCGGACGGCTCCGCGGTCAGCCCCGAGATGGCGTTCATCGGCAAGCCGCATCCGCGCTTCTACGGCAGTTTTGCGCGTGTTCTGGGACGCTACACGCGCGAGGAAAAAGTCCTTTCGCTCGCCGACGCCGTGCGCAAGATGACGTCGTTTCCCGCGCAGATTACCGGCCTCACCGACCGCGGCCTGCTGCGGCCCGGGCTCGCGGACGACATCGTCGTCTTCGACCCCGCGACGGTTGCCGACCGGGCCGACTTCGAAAATCCCAACCAGTACTCGACGGGTTATGCCTGCGTCATCGTCAACGGCACGGTTGTGCTCGAAAAGGGCGAGCACACCGGCGCGAAGCCGGGCCGGGTATTGCGCGGGCGCGGGACGCAGTAACGCAATGCCAGCAGACTTCTTCCGGGAATTACGGACAGGCCAGCTTCAATCGCCGGCGGGCTTCTTCGTAGCGGGGGAACTTGCGCTCCGCTTCGCGGAACTCGCGCGTGTGGACCACGCGGCGCGCGCGGCGGCGCTCGACGGGAAAGTGCGCGTGCAGCATTTCGTGGTAGGCCAGGAACTCGACGAGAAAGCGCGGGACGCGCGCGGAATCGAGCCGGCGGCTGATGGTGATGGTGCGGTGCGCGGCGTCGTAGTGGCCGAGCACGGTGCGTGAGCGGTGCGGGCTCCAGCCGATGCGGAGGCCGCCGAGCGCGCCGCGGAAATAGCGGCGGTTCAGTTTGGCGAAAATTTCCTGAAGGTCGTAGTGTTCGCCCTGCGCGGGAAGCAGCCGCTTGCGCCCGCGGCGGCGGCGCGCTTCGTCAATCCGCTCGCGGACGTGCGGCTTGAAGATGTGCGCGAGGTAACATTCGCGCGCCTCGCGCGACGGCCGGCGGCGGAAGACCTGCGCGAGCAGAATTTCCGCCAGCGCCTCCATCACCAGCGGCGGCGCGTCCTCCAGCACGTCCGCAATTTCGACCTCGGCGCGTCCGTCGCGCAGATGAATCGTGCTGCGCACGCCCGCGAACGGACGAAATCGCACGCTGAAGCGCGGCTCGGGCCGGCGCAGCCCGATGCGGCGAAAGACGCGCGCGAATAGCGCCTCGGGAACGGCGGAAGGTGGAAGGGCAAGAGCAAGCTGGCGCGGCGGTGACTCAAGCGTGAGGCTCAAGGTTCGCTAGTCCTCCAGTTCGCCGGGCGCGCGGCCTTTGCCCTCGCGCTTGCGAACTTTCTTTTCTTCCTTGGTGCGTTTCTTTTCTTCTTTGGCGCGTTCCTTGGCCAGTTGCTTGAGTTCCTTCTCTTCCTGCTTCAACTCCTTGAACAGCTTTTCCTGCTCGGCAAGCGCGACGGTGGCGCCGTCGAGCGTGTCGGAGAGGTGCAGGATGGCCTCGCGGAGCGTCTGCTGGTAGCGCGGCGCGAGCGGGTCGGGCGACTCCTCGACGCCGCGCAGGAACGCAAGCTGCTGCGGGCCTGTTTCAAGCAGCGCCCGCAGCCCGCGCCGCATGTCGCCTTCGCGCGTGTACTGGAATTCGATCCAGTTCTTGATTTCTTCGTTGATCCCGATGTATTCGTCCAGCAGCTCGTCCAGAAAAGTCCCGTAGTCGTAGCGGGGGTCGTGCTGCCGGCTGCGAAAGTCCTGGAAGCGCGTCAGCCGTTCCTGCGTGAATTCGAGATAGACCTCGATGCGCTGCCCGGGGTCCTGGACTTCGCGAATCTTGTCCTCTTCGGCGGAGGTCAGCAGGTGGCGCTGTTGCGCGCTCAGCGGGGCCGCGCCCAGCGCCAGCAAGAACATCGTCGCGCCGAGTTGCCGGACGTTCACGCCCATCGGACTCTCTCCGCCGCATCCTGCGGCGCCTCATTCGGAATCGCCGAGCCCTTTTTCTTCCGCTTGTCTTCCCGCGGGAAAATCGCCTCGAGAACTTCAGCGCGCAGCGCTTCGGCCTTGGCCGCAATCTCCTCGATCGGCCCGCGATAGTCGTAGGGCACGCGCCGCAGCATGTCCTGAAGCGCGCGTTCGTCCTGGCGCAGCGCGATGTCCAGGTCCTTGAATCCCGCCGGACGGCGCCACGCCTGGCGGCCGGAGTTCTTGAGCGTCGTCCAGGAACCCTGCATGACTTCGAGGTAGCGATCGAGGTGCGAATAGACCTTTTCGATGTCGCCGCGCTCCAGGGCCGCCACCGCTTCCTCGAGGTGCAGGCGTCCCAGACGGATTTCCAGCCGCGCCTTCCTCACCGGATTGTTCTGCTGCTCGATCCGGCGAAGCAGGCTTTCCTCGCTGTCGCGGGGGGCCGGCGAAAGGGGCGGAGCGGAAGAGAGGAACACGTTCCATCCCAGCACCACTCCCGCTGTCGCCGCTAAAAACCGTCTCATGCCCATAACTATTATACGAATTTTGAGGGCCATGCTTCGAGATTTCGGGCAATACCGCGCGCGCGACCTCCTGCAATTTTTGAGGCCGCTGCCGATTCAGAGGTTATCCGCGCGGGCTGAGAATCGCCCCGGCGCACTACTTGCGCAATTCCCGCCGCAGCAAACGCGCGCGCTGGCGCGCCTGCCACTCCTGGTCGGGACTCTGGTCCTGAGAGAGGCTCAGAAAACGTTCGTAGGCCGCCAAAGCGCGCTCCAGGTCTTTCAGGTGGTCGTAACAGGTGGCGAGAACGAAGAAAACTCCGGCGGGCGCTTCGGGGCGTCTGGAAAGGATTTCGAAAATCGGTGCGGCCTCCGAATAGCGCTTCTGAAGATAAAGCGTGTTCGCCAGACCCCACACGGCTTCCCAGTTCCGCGCGTCCAATTTGACGGCGGCGCGGAATTCCGCTTCAGCTTCGGCGAACTTTTCCTGGTCGAGGAGCGTCTCGGCGAGCGCGCGATGCAGGTCGGAGTCACCGGGGTCGCGCTCGAGGGCCTGGCGAAAGAGCGGCTCCGCCTCTTGGACGCGCCCGGCGCGCGCGTAGGCCGCCGCCAGCGCCGCCGCGAGCCCGGGAAATTCCGGCTCGGCCCGCCGCAGCGTTTCCAGTTGCGCGAGCGCGGGCTCGAACTGCTGGAGCCGGGTGTAAACGCGCGCGAGGTCCAGCCGCGCCGCGCCGTCCCCGGGCGCGAGAAGGAGATAGGCTTCGAGGTGTTTCGCGGCTTCTTCGGGCCGGTTCTGCTCGCTTGCGATTTGCGCCAGGCCGCGAAGCGCCTCCGCGAGTTTGGGACTGATCGCGAGCGCCTGGTCGAATTGTTTTCCGGCTTCGTCATAGCGCTTCGCGGCGAGAAGCAGGAATCCCAGGTCGGTGCGCGCTTCGGGCCAGTCCAGGTCGAGCCGCAGCGCCTGGCGCAGATGGCGCTCGGCTTCCTCCGCCTGCCCGGCGCGCGCGAGCGCGCGGCCCAGCGCGCGATGCGCCGCGGCGTGCTCGGGCTTCAGCTGAACGGCGGCTTCCAGATGCTCGAGTGCGGCCTCGGCCCGGCCCGTATCGAGCAGCAGAATTCCCAGATTCAGTCGCGCCTCGAAAAGTTCGGGAGTGAGTTCGAGGGCTTTGCCGTAGGCCTCGACGGCCTCCTCGGTTCGATCGAGCGCCGTCAGCGCAAAGGCGAGATTGAACCAGGCGGGAACCAAATCGGGCGCCGCTTCCAGCGCTTTCTGCAACGGTTCGACCGCGGCGGCAAAATCTTCGCGGTCGAGCGCGGCGTCGGCATCGCGCAGCAGGTCGTCCACGGAGCGGGCGGGCGGTTCCTTTTCGCCGGCCGCTTGAGCGCCTGCGTGAAGTCCGCCCGCGGTCACCAGGACCAGAGCGAACGCCAGCAGGCCTGCCGCGCGACCGCAAGACGCCTTTTCAGTTCTTCGCCGTCCGCCGGCCACCGGCGCCCCCGGTCAAGTTGAGATGCCGAGCCAGAAACTTTCCGGTGTAGGAATGGGCATTCTTCATCACGACTTCGGGCGGCCCGGCGGCCACCACGTAGCCGCCGTCCTCGCCGCCCTCGGGGCCGAGGTCGATGATCCAATCGGCCGTCTTCAGCACGTCGAGGTTGTGCTCGATAATCAGCACCGACGCGCCCGCCTCGAGCAGCTTGCGGAAAGCGCCGAGCAGCTTGCTGATGTCGTCGAAGTGCAGGCCCGTCGTCGGCTCGTCGAAGATGAAAAGCGTGTTCTCGCTCGTCTGGTGAACGAGGTGCGCGGCCAGGCGCACGCGCTGCGCTTCTCCGCCCGAAAGCGTGGTCGCCGACTGACCGAGGCGCAGGTAGCCGAGCCCCACTTCGTCGAGCACGCGGATGGCGTTGGTAATCTTCGGGACGCCGGAGAAGAACGTCAGAGCTTCCCGCACGGTCAGTTGCAGCACCTCGTAAACGTTTTTTCCCTTGTACTCGATCTCGAGCACGCTCGACTTGAAGCGCCGCCCGCGACACTCCTCACAGACGAGCTCGACGTCGGCCAGGAACTGCATTTCGACGGTCACCGTGCCGTCGCCCTGGCAGCTCTCGCAGCGCCCGCCGGGAATGTTGAAGGAAAAATATCCCGGCGTGTAGCCGCGTTTGCGCGCCTCCGGCGTCGAGGCGAAAAGCTCGCGCACCGCGTCGAAAGCCTTGATGTAGGTGATGGGGTTTGAGCGCGGCGTGCGCCCGAGAGGCGACTGGTCCACGAGCACGACGCCCGCCAGGTGCCCGTCGCCCTCCAGCCGTTCGAATTTCGCCCCGCCCCGCGGGGCCGCCACGCCCCGGCGCGACATCAGCGCGTTGTACAGCACGTCGTGGACGAGTGTGGATTTGCCCGAGCCCGAAACGCCCGCGACGCAAACCATCAGCCCCAGGGGAATTTCGACGTCGATGGACTTCAAATTGTGCTGGCGCGCGCCGCGCACACGCAGCCAGCGCGCGCCCGGCTTGCGCCGTTCGGCGGGAACGGGAATTTCCAGCTCGCCCGCGAGGTAGCGTCCCGTCAGCGAGTGCGGCGCCGCCTTCAGACCGTCCAGGTCGCCCGCGAAGACCACGCGGCCGCCGTTTTCCCCCGCGCCCGGACCCAGATCGAGAATGTGGTCGGCGTGGCGCATCATCTCCGGGTCGTGCTCGACCACGAGGATCGTGTTTCCCAGGTCGCGCAGGCTCTGGAGAATTTCAATCAGCCGGCTCGTGTCGCGCGGGTGGAGGCCGATGGAAGGCTCGTCGAGGACATAGAGCGCGCCGACCAGGTTCGACCCGAGCGATGTGGCGAGCTGAATGCGCTGCGATTCGCCGCCCGAAAGCGTCGAGGCCAGCCGGTCGAGCGTCAGGTATTCCAGCCCCACCTGGTTGAGGTATTTGAGCCGCGAGCGGATTTCTTCCAGAATTTTTTCCGCCACGGCCTGCTCGAACGGAGAAAGGCGAAGCGCGTTGAAAAAATCGTACGCGTCGCGAATCGACATCCGGCAGACTTCCGTGATGCTTTTCCCTTCCACGCGGACGTACTGCGCATCGCGGCGCAGGCGCCCGCCCTGACAGTCCGGGCAGAGCGCGTAACCGCGATAGCGGCTGAGAAACACGCGGACGTGCAGCTTGTACTTCTTGCGCTCCAGATAATCGAAAAAGCCGCGCACGCCGTCGAACTCATCGTCCCCTTCCAGCACCCAGCGGCGCTCGGCCGCC
>CAZKXX010000093.1:0-2404 GCA_964556705.1 uncultured Acidobacteriota bacterium | reverse complement strand
CCGAAAGTTTGTGGTAAGGGACGTCCAGAGGGACGCCTTTCGCTCGCGCCAGCCGCCGCATTTCGTTCGCCCAGACGCGATAGCGCGGCTTGGTCCACGGCTCGATCGCGCCTTCGGCCAGTGTCCTGTTCTTGTCGGGGATGACCAGGTCGAGGTCGAAGTCAATCGTGTTGCCGAAGCCCTGGCAGCGCGGGCAGGCGCCGTAAGGATTGTTGAACGAAAACAGGCGCGGCTCGGGCGACTCGAAAACGCGCCGGCACTTCTTGCACTCGAAGCGCTCGTTGAAGACCAGACGCTCCGGCGCCGCGCCGCCGTTCGGCTGGACAAACTCCAGAATCGCTTCGCCCGATTCGCGGTAGCACAGCTCGACGGAATCAATCAGCCGCTGGCGGATTTCCGCGCCGATCGCCAGGCGGTCCACGAGCACGTACACGGGCTTCGCAAAATCTATTTCCAGCAGCGACTCGGGCGTCGAAAACTCGAACACGCGGCCCGCCTGGTAAAGCCGGTTGAACCCGCTCTGGCGAAGCGAAAAAAGCCGCGGCTTGAGCGCTTCGTCGGGAGGCGAGGGTTTGGCGGTCGCGGCCGGGACGCGCCGGAGCGGCTCTTGCGCACCGCCACCTGCCGGCGAGGCCGCCGCAACAGCTCGCTTGCCGCGCCGCAGGCTTCGCTTCGGGGCCGCTTCACTCCGCGCGCCTTCTCCAACGTCCGGGTTGATTTGAAACAGCACGTAGAATCGCCGGCCCGCTTCGAGCGCTGTCACGCGGTCCGCGATTTCGTCCACGTTATCTTTCTTGACCACCTCGCCGCAGTCGGGACAGAGGGTGACTCCGATGCGCGCGAAAAGCAGCCGCAGGTAATCATAAATCTCCGTCGCCGTCGCTACGGTCGAGCGCGGATTGCGCGTCGTGTTCTTCTGGCGGATGGCGACGGCGGGCGCGATGCCGTCAATCCCGTCCACGTCGGGCTTTTCGATGCGCTCCAGAAACTGCCGCGCGTAGGCCGAGAGCGACTCGATGTAACGCCGCTGGCCCTCGGCGTAAATCGTGTCAAACGCCAGGCTCGACTTGCCCGAGCCGGAAACGCCCGTCACGACGGTCAGCTTGTAATGGGGGATTTCGCAGTCGAGGTTCTTGAGGTTGTGGACACGCGCGCCGCGAACCACAATCGCTTCGGGGAAGGACTCGCGCGCCGCTTCGACAGGGGAGACCTGCGCCTCCGGCGGAGACGCGGCCGCCTCCGGCGCGCCATTCACCACGCTGCTCGTCCGTTCGCTTCGGTTGCCGGAGTCGCCCAAGAGTCCGCTGCCTGGAGGATTTTCGGCGCGCCGCCGCGGCCACCGCCTCACGGTAAGCCCACAGCGCGCTCCGCGCAGTCATGCGCAAATAGCACATTATATCCGTCCGGCAGGAGATGTTCAAACGGCGGGAAGCGCGCGAAGGCGCGGCGGCTCGGACGCGACCCGGCCCCGACCAGGGCCTTGCCAGCCGCCCCAGACGGTCAAGAGAGCGTTCGCTGCACGTCCACCTGGTGAGCCCGCTCTTTCTGCTCGTACATGCGCTGGTCCGCGGAGGCAAGAACTTCTTCCGCCCGGCCGCCTTTGGCGTAGGCCGAGGTTCCGCAACTGAGGGACATGCGGTAGCCGGGGATGGGGTTTGCCTGGTTCCAGCGGTCCACGCGCTCCTGGAGCCGGCGCACGGCGATCTGCGCGTGTTCCTCGTCGGCTTCGGGGAGAAGGACGAGGAACTCGTCGCCGCCGTAGCGGATGATGGTGTCGGAAGTCCGGAAAGTGTTCTTCAGGATTTGCGCGACTTCCTTGAGGACCCTGTCGCCCACCACGTGCCCGAACCGCGTGTTCACGGCCTTGAACCCGTCCACGTCAATCATCAGCATCGTCAGGCTCTCGCTGTGGCGGTCGGCGCGCTTGATTTCTTTGGGGAGAATCTTTTCCAGGTAGCGGCGGTTGAAGACCTCGGTCAGAGGATCGATGAGCGCCAGGTGCTCAGCGGTCTCACTGCGGACCAGTTGCCTCAACAGTTCCGCCCGCGTGGCGCGGAGCGAGCGCCGCTGTTGCAGCGCGTAGATGTTGAACAGCGCCACGAGGACAATGAACCCGAAGAAAAGTTGGGGGACGTAGCGGCCGTCGAGGCGCATTTCGCCCAGGTCCCACATGAGATTGGGAAGGATCAGCGAGAGGAAGCCCGCGGCGACCACCACCAGCAGCAGGAGGCCGATGGACCAAAGCTGGAAGTCGCGCCCCTCGAGGGCTTCCATTTCATGGCGGATCGTTTCCACGCCCGGTTCCGGAGCAAGCGGCGGATTCGGCCGATTCGTCATCTTCGAGACGCCCTCGAGTGGCAGGGGAATGAGGGGCCAGCCCGGGCGCGGCGCTTCAACGGCGGTT
>CAZKXX010000092.1:0-15339 GCA_964556705.1 uncultured Acidobacteriota bacterium | reverse complement strand
TCGCGGGCGACGGGCCGGGGCCGCGCTGCATGACGCCGCACGTGAAGAACGTGATTCTGGCGAGCGGCGACCAGGTGGCGATCGACGCGGTGGCGGCGAAGATGATGGGCTTCGACCCGCTCTCCGTGAAATTCATCCGTCTCGCGCACGAAGCGGGACTCGGCTGCGGGGACGTGCGCGAAATCGAAGTTGTCGGCGAAGACGTCTCAGGCGTCAATTTCCAGTTCAACGGGCTGCGCGACACCTTCGCGAGCCGCGGCCAGAAGCTCATTTACTGGGGACCGCTCAAGCCGCTTGAGAAATTTCTGCTGCGCACGGCGATCGCGCCGTGGTCGTACGCCGCGTCGATCCTCTACCACGACGTGTACTGGTACAACGTCGTCGGGCGGGGGCGCGTGCGCGAGGCGCTGAAGACCGGGTGGGGCGAACTTTTCTCGCAGTATTGAACGCGGCTCCCGCAGCGCGCCGGCTCGCTCGGCGGAATGGGCAGGAGCGGCGCTTTTCTCATGCTGTTTCCGGGGCCGGCGGCGTTCGCACCTGGCAACATTCCTCAGTCTTGCGGTCGAACGGAAGGCATCCCCGTGCCGGAGGGTCCGGCTTTCCACGATGCGAACATCCGAACGCAGCGTCTTCTGGGGGCTGAACCTGTGGCAGCTGCTGTGGATTTTCGGCATCGCCGCCTACGTGAGCGTCGCCTTCGTCTATTACGGCGTCGCCTTCCGCTATCTCTGCGTAGGCGCCATCGTCGTCGGCCTGGCCGCTTCGGGCCGCGAGAACGCCCGCCGGTTTCTCCTCGACTGGCTTCCCCTTCTGCTTTTCTGGATCGGTTACGACGGCATGCGGGGCTTTGCCGATGAACTCGTCGCCCGCGTCACGATCCGGGAAGTTTATGAGCTGGAACGAACGGTCTTCGGCTGGATGGCGGGAGGCGAAGTCCCGGCCATCTACTTCCTCAGCCTGCTCGAAGAGTCCCGCTGGAAAATACCCGTCAACACCGTGGCGGATCTCATCTACTGGTCCCACTTCGTCGTCGTCCCCGGCTATATGCTCTACCTGTGGTGGCGTCCCCCCACCCCGCCGCGCTTTCGAAGATTTGTTGTCGGGCTGACGCTTCTTCACGCGCTCGCATTGACAACTTACTTTCTCTATCCCGTCGCGCCGCCCTGGTACGTGTTCTACTTCGGATTCGACGCGCCGTCGCTCGCCTGGCTGGACCCTTATCGCATGAACCCTCCCGCTCTTTTCGAGCGCTTGTGGGCGGCGAACCCCAACTGGTTTGCGGCCGTCCCCTCGCTGCATGGCGCTTATCCGATTTTCCTGTGGTGCCTGGTGGAGCCCTCGCCCGGCGCGCGGCGGCGCGTGACCTTCTATGCCGCGGCGGTCTGGCTGGCGACGGTGGTGCGCGGGCATCACTACATCGTAGATTTGATTCTCGGCGCTCTCTATGCAGTTCCCTGCGCGTGGCTCGCCCATCGTCTCGTGCGGGAAAATCGAAGGGATCATTCATCAGCGACGGAAGCGCCTGTCGAAGAACCTTCGGCGCGTTCAATCCCATGATCGTTTCTCCGCCCAACGGGACTTTGAAATGGAGCGCCGCGCTCTGTCTCGCGGTGTTTGTGGCTGCCGCGGCGTGGGTGGCTCTGGAGGCCGAACGCTTCGCCCCCATTGCCGATTTCAAGGTCTTTTACTCGGCCGGGCGCATCGTCGCCGACGGCAGGGGCAGCGAGCTTTATTCCAAGGAACTTCAGGCCGCCACCATCGCTGAGGTGGCGTCGGGGCACACCAAGTTCTTTTTCAATCCTCCGGCGTTCGCCCTGCTCTTCGTTCCCCTGGCTTCCCTGCCGCTGATGTCCGCTTACGCGCTGTGGTGCGGTTTTTCTCTCGGGTTGCTCCTCGCCGGCCTGAGGATGCTCACGCGCCTGGCGCGGCTCGACTTGGCGGCCAGCGGGCTGTTCATCGCGGCGTTTCTGGCTTTTGAGCCCACTTACCACAACCTGCGATGGGGAAACATTTCGGCGCTTCTTCTCCTCGTCGCCGGGCTCTTCTTCCGCGACCTTCTTGCCGATCGCGAGCGCCGGGCGGGAATCTGGCTGGCCCTGCTGATGATGAAGCCGGAACTATTTCTCCTTCCGCTTTTGGTCCTCGCCGCCAAGCGCCGCTGGCGGGTCGTCGGCCCGTGTCTCGCGGGCGGAGCGGTGCTGCTTCTTATCTCGCTCGCCGTTGTGGGACCCGACGGATTTGAGCGTTACGTGGCCCTGAATCTGGAGGCGGCGCGCAGCTATACGCCGGCGCAATCGGAGCTGAACCTGCGGGGCATGCCGAGCTGGCGGGGGTTGTTCGTGCGTCTGCTGGGCGGCGGCGCGACGGCAGAAACACTGGCGCTGGTCTTCGTCGCGGGATCGTTTGTGGTTCTCGCGCTGGCATGGCGCGGCCCGTGGCGCTCAAACGAACTTCGCTTCGGATGCCAGTGGGCGCTCACCCTGCTCGTCAGCCTGCTCGCCGCGCCGCACGTCTATCTGCAAAGCCTGATTCTGCTGGCGCCGGCGGCCGCTGTGGTCCTGCGTGGCGCTCCGGAGGCGGGCTCGCCGTTGCCTTCGGAGAAATTCGCCCGAATCGCGCTTCTGGCCGTGGCGATGAGCTGGCTGCCGGAAGTGGACGCGGTCCATGGACTGACGGCGCTTCAGGCGGGCCTCATCAGCACCACCGCGGCGCTTGGCTACTCTCTGCTCGCTGCTCGAGCAGCCCGCGAGCCGGGCGCCACGACCGGGAGCAAAGAGGTTTGATAAAATCCCGCGACTTCGGGCGGTTACGCGTGCAGGAAAATCCTCTGGTGCGGAATGGATCGTGAAATAAGCGACGGGACGGCAACCCGGCTCGAAGTCCCCCAAACAGATTTGCCGAGGGAGTCCTCCGGGCCGGGCCTTCAACGCGCGGACTGGACGATGCTGGCTCTCCTGCTCGCCTGCCTGACGGGCATATTCTGGAAGGTCATCTTCACTACGGAGATGTTCTATTACCGCGACGTTTTCAATTACACCTATCCGCATGCAAAGTTCATACAGGAAATGTTCCAGCAGGGCGAATTGCCTTACTGGAATCCCTATCTGAATTACGGCCAGGCGGTTCTCGCCAACCCCAATTTCCTGCTCTTCTATCCGGACACGCTCCTGCTTGCCGTGCTGCCCCTGGATTTTGCCTACACATTTCATTACCTTCTGCACTTCGGGCTGGCGGGCCTCGGCGCGTATTTTCTCGCGCGGCGCTGGCGGCAGTCGCCCGCGGCGTCGTTCTTCGCGGCCTTTTTCTTCCTCTTCAGCGGCCCGGTGCTTTCACTGGGAAATTTCTATAACCATGTTGCCGCCGCCGCGTGGATTCCCTGGGCGCTGCTGGCCACGGACCGCGCGCTGGACTCCTGTTCCGCGCGCGCCTGGACCGCGCTCACGGTTGTTTTTACGTTGCAGTTTCTGGCGGGAGAGCCGTTCACGCTGGTCGCGACCTTCGGCCTGGCCGTGGCGTATGCGCTCTTCCAACGCGGCAGCCTCGAGCGCCCGTTGGGAATCGAAAACCGGCGGATCGTGATGGCCTTCGGTGCGGTCGGCATTCTGATGGTCGCGCTCTCGTCCGTCCAGCTCTTCCCCGCCGCCGACCTGCTGCAAAGCTCACGCCGCGGCGTGCAGGGCCTTCCCTTCATGGAGACGGCGTTCTGGTCGTTCCATCCCTCGGGCCTGCTGGAAGCGGTTTTCCCGCGATTTTATGGCGACGCGATCGATGCTCCCACGGTTTGGACGTGGGCGCTGAACGGACCCCACGGCCCGTACTTTCCTTCGATTTTCATCGGATTTATTCCCCTGTTTCTGGGCCTCGCCGGTTGGGCGCTCGCGCCGGACCGTCGCGTGCATTTTCTCGCCGCGGCCACACTCATCCTGTTGCTGCTCGCCTTCGGGAAATTCACACCAATTTTTCCTTTCGCCTATCTTCTCAATCCGCTCCTGGGAATGGTGCGGTTCCCCGTCAAGCTGCTGGTGCCCATCGCGCTGCTTTGCGCTTTGCTGGCGGGCTGGGGTTACGGCGCGCTCGGTGACATTCGCGCGTCTCGCCACGCGAACCGAAGGAAAATTCTGATTCCCCTCCACTGCCTCGCCGCTCTCTCCGGGGTCGTCCTCGTCGTGAGTTTTATCGCTCCCGCGCTCATAGCACGCCCGGCCTCCGGAGTCCTCTGGACTCTGCAAAGCACCATAACGGCCGTGCAGGTCGAAGAAGCGGCGCGCTATCTGGTGGCTTTCCTGAAGATCCATCTACCCGGCCTCCTCGGCTTCTCGCTGGGCGCCATGATGTGGCTGGTGAGTCTCGAAAAAGGAAAAACCTGGGCGCGAGGAGCGCTGCTTCCTCTCGCCATTTTCGGCGCGGTTCAGCTGGCCGCCGAAACGTATTCCGTGAACCCGACGGTGCCCAAAAGCTTCTACGCTTTCCGCCCTCCGGTGCTCGATTCCTTCGAGACGTCAGACCAGCCTTACCGTTACTGCTTCCTGAATCGCATCCCCAAGAATGACCGATCGTGGGTGGAAAGGATTCCTCCCCAGGATTTTCTCAATTTCGATTCCCTTCCGGAAGCCGCCCGCCTGCCGCCGCGCGCTCAGATCGCTTTTCGCGACCGTCTGGTGCTGGCCCGCTCGTCGATGCTGGCGCGCCTCGAAGGCAGTCTCAACTTTGACGTCGAGGGAACCATCCCGCCAGCCCTCCAGGAGTTCTGGCTTTACATCGTCCGTTACGCGCCCGAGGCCGAGGATGGCGACTGCCTGCTCGGCCGGACCAACGTCCGCTACCAGATTCTCTGGACACCGCGCCCGAATGACACGCTTCGTGAGATCGGTCCGGTCTTCAACGGCTCGGCGCAGCCCAGCGCGCTATACGAGAACCGTTGCTTCGTTCCGCGCGCCTATGCGGTCGCCTCGGCGCGCCCCTCGGCCGATTCGCTCAGCACCCTCGCCACTCTCTCCTCGCCCGAGTTCGATCCCCACCGCGAAGTCATCCTCGCTGCAGACGCCTTTCCCGCCACCTCCTCGGAGAGTCCCGAAAGTCCCGGGCAGGTGGAATTCGTCCGTCACCATCCGAACGAAGTCACGCTGCGCGCCAAGCTGACGCGTCCCGGATACGTTGTGCTGCTGGACCGGTACGACCAGAACTGGCACGCGCAAGCCGACGGCCGCGAGGTGCGCATTCTGCGGGCCAATCACCTCTTCCGCGCGGTCCACCTCGAGGCGGGCGAACACGAATTGCGATTCTTCTACCGGCAACGAGGATTGAAGGAAGGAGCGGCAGTCTCCCTGCTCGCCGTGCTGCTGCTCGCCGCGATGTGCGCGACCGGCGCGCGCTGGCCCGTTGAAAGTCCTCCGGCCAATCCCAACGGCACGTGACGGGCGCCGTCAGACCGCGTTTTCGCGCTGGGGAGGGCGATGCGAGCCCCAGACCTTCCAGATTCTCGGCAGGCGGAAAACCATGTTCCAGAAGCCGCCCGCGAGGACTCCGAGGGCGGCGGCGGGAAGAACCTGCGCGCCGGCGGCCACCGCCACGAGCACGACCACACCGTTCAGCAGCGCGCCCGGAAGGCACGTCCATTCGTATCGCTTCAGGCGCGACAGGAGGGTTCCGTCGCGCTCCTGCTTGTCGCGCACCGGCCGGAACGTGAGTGTTTCGTTCCAGAAGAAATTGTTGAGCAGCGTGGTCTGAATTGCCACGGCCAGCGCGAGGACCAGCGGCCAGCCCAGCCGCACGGAGAGGAGATAAACGAGGGCAATGTCCAGCGCCGCGCCGGCCAGACCGACGAGCGCGTAACGCGCCCAGGCCGCGCGCTGACCCGTCGAGCCCGCCAGCCGCCAGAGGTGCCAGACGTATTCCAGCGCCTGGCGCGGTCCGAGCTTCGAGCTGTCTCCGCCGGGATCCACGATGGCGACTTCGGCGAGCCGCCGATAGTGCCCCTTGCCGAGAACTTCGAGGAGGATTTTGTAACCGAGCGGGCTGAGCCGCACGCCTTCAATCGCCGAGCGGCGCACGAGAAACATTCCCGACATGGGGTCGGTGACTTCGGCAAGCGTCAGCGGGAGAACGCAGGAGGCCAGATGGATCGCGGTTCGCGAGGTTATCCGTTGCAGCCACGGGCCGCGTGAAGTCCCGCCTCGCGCGTAACGGCTGGCGATGACGAGGTCCACTTCCGGCTTTTTCGCGGCTTCGACGAAGTCGCGCAGGGCTTCCGGCGGATGCTGGAGGTCGGCGTCCATCACGCCCAGCAAATCTCCGCGGGCGAGCGCCCAGCCCTCGAGCACCGCCGTCGCCAGTCCCTGCCGCGCGGCGCGGCGCAGCACGCGCACCGGAAATTCGTCCCCCACGCGCTGCGCGATGTCGGCCGTCTCGTCGGGAGAGCCGTCGTCAACGACCAGCAGCTCGTAGGGTTCGCCTGTGGATTTCAGAGCCGCTGCGGCCCGGCGCAACGTCTCGGAAATCACCGCCGCTTCGTTGTATGTCGGAATGACAACAGAAACCATCCGGGTTCGGTCCGCGGGTCAGCACGCGCGCCGCGGTCTCTGCTCGAACGGCAGACAAAATCCCGCGCAACCCTCCAGCGGGCGCCGCAAACCGAAGCTATCACGCAGACCTCAGCGCGTCAACGCGGCTCGCGGAAAGGCTGAGCCCGCGCGCTAAGGTTTCACCCCCAGCTTGCGAAGGAAAGTCATCATCGGGCACCAGTTCGTGAAAGCCGACTGGAACAGGTTCAGTCCCACGAACGCCGTGAAGAGAAACCACCACGGGCTGACGAAGTGGCCGAGAGCCACCGTGGCCATCACGAAGAGTCCCGCAATCAACCGGAGCCAGCGATTCAGGTCCATGACCATCCTCCAGAAGATGTTGTGAGCCCGGCGGCGCCGCGTCAGGCTTGAGCTTCCGCCCCGGGCGTCGCCGGCGCTTCGCCGCGCGCGTGCAAATAATAAAGCACCGGCACGGCCATGCGCGAAAGGAACGTCGAAGCCACTTCGCCCGCCATCAGCGAAAGCGCCAGGCCCTGGAAAATCGGGTCAAACAGAATCACCGAGGCGCCCACCACCACCGCCGCCGCCGTCAGCAGCATGGGCCGGAAGCGGACCGCTCCCGCGTCCACCACCGCCTCCTCCAGCGGCATCCCCTGCTTGCGACGCAGTTCAATGAAGTCCACCAGGATGATTGAGTTTCTCACGATGATTCCTGCTCCGGCGATGAAGCCGATGATGGACGTGGCCGTGAAGAATGCCCCCATCATCGCGTGCGCCGGCAGAATTCCAACCAGGGTGAGGGGAATCGGCGCCATGATGACCAGCGGCACGCGGAACGACTGGAACCACGCCACGACGATCACGTAAATCAGGACGAGGACGACCGCGAAGGCGAAACCGAGGTCGCGAAAGACTTCATACGTGATGTGCCACTCGCCGTCCCACTTCATCGAGACGCGGTCGGTGAGAAAAGGCAGCGCGGTGGAGTAACGCTCGACCGAATAGCCGCCCGGCGCCTGAATTTTGTCGAGTTCCTTCGTGAGGCTGAGGATGGCGTACACGGGGCTTTCCTCGCCGCCCGCCACATCTCCCGTGACGTACACCACGCGCTTGAGGTTCTTGTGATAAATCGCCTTCTCGATCGCGCCTTCCTCGATTCGCGTCAGTTCGCCGAGCGGCACCAGCATCCCGCTCGCGGAGACGACGCGGATGGCCGCGAGGTCCGTCACGCTGCTTCGCGAGGCGCGCCGCACTTCGACGACGATGGGGACGTCTTCCTTTTCCTTCGGCTGGTGCGCGAGCCCGATCACCGATCCGTCAAGCGCCAGCCGCAGCGTTTCGACGACCTGGTCGGCGCCCACGCCGTTCAGCGCCGCCTTTTCCTTGTCCACGACGAAACGGAACTGCGGCTGTTCGTCCTCGACCGTCCAGTCCACGTCCACCACGCCCGGCGTGCGTTCGAACACTTCGCGGATCTGCCGCGCCACCTCGATCTGCTGCTGGTACTCCGGCCCGTACACCTCCGCCATCAACGTCTGATAGACCGGCGGGCCGGGCGGAATCTCCGCCACCTTCATTCGGACGCCGTGCTTTTCCGAAATCGGCTGAAGCGCTTCGCGCACCCGCTTGGCGATCTCATGACTTTGCGCGTCCCGTTCGTGCTTGGGCAGCAGGTTCACCTGCACGTCGGCTTCGTGCGCCGCGCGGCGCAGGAAGTAGTGCCTCACAAGCCCGTTGAAGTTGTAGGGCGCGGCGGTCCCGGCATAGACCTGGTAATTCACCACCTCGGGTTCTTCGGCCGCTCGCCGCCCCAGTTCGCGCGCCACGCGCGCCGTGTGTTCGAGCGTCGTTCCCTCCGGCATGTCCACGATGATCTGGAACTCGCTCTTGTTGTCGAAGGGAAGCATTTTGACGCGCACGATTTTGAGCAGCGGCATCGCCAGGACCAGAAGCAGCAAAGCCACCATGCCGGCCAGAAACATGAGGCGTTTGCGCGGCTCGCGGATGAGCGGTTCCATGGCGCGGCGGTAAAGGCGCGTCGTCCAGCCCTCTGCTCCCTCCGCGGCATACGAATGCTTCTCGCCTTTCAGCATCCGCAGCGCCGCCCAGGGTGAAATCACAAAAGCGATGAAGAGCGAAACCAGCATGGCCACCGACGCGCCGACGGGAATGGGGCGCATGTACGGCCCCATCAGCCCCCCCACGAACGCCATGGGCAGAATCGCCGCGATCACCGTCCAGGTGGCGAGCGAAGTCGGGTTCCCCACCTCGTCCACGGCCTCCACGGCCACATCGGCGATGGGACGGCCCCTGTTTTCCGGCAAGTTGAAATGCCTTGCGATGTTTTCCACCACCACGATGGCGTCGTCCACCAGAATTCCGATGGAGAAGATCAGCGCGAAGAGCGTGACGCGGTTCAACGTGTAGCCGTAAAGGAAATAGAGAAACAGCGTCAGCGCCAGCGTCACCGGGATGGCGGCCAGCACGACGATCGATGAGCGCCAGCCGAGCGCGAAGGCCACCAGCAGCGTCACGCCGAACGTGGCGATCATCAGGTGTTTGAGCAGCTCATTGGATTTTTCCTGCGCCGTCTCGCCGTAGTTGCGCGTCACCGTCATTTCAACGCCGGCGGGAACGATAGAGCCGCGCAGGCTTTCCACTTTCTCGATCACCCGGCCGGCCACGACGACCGCGTTCTTGCCCTTGCGCTTGGCCACCGTGACCGTGACGGCCGGAAACTCGCCGGAAACCGTTTCGCGCTTTTCATCCGCGCCGCGCCCGTGCCCGAACAGGACGTAGCTCGCGGGCTCGGCCGGGCCGTCCAGCACTTCTGCCACGTCGCGCAGGTAAACGGGCCGGCCTCCATGAACGCTCACGACGACGCGGCCCACATCGTCGGCCGTCTCCAGGAACTCTCCGGTTTCGACGAAGAACTGGCGGTTTGCCGCCGCAAACTCGCCGGCTTGCAGCCGCCGGTTGGCGCGCGCGAGCGGGGGCACCACCGTCGCGGGCGCCACGCCGAGCGCCGCCAGGCGCGCCGGGTCGAGCACGACGCGAATCTGTCGCCGCTCGCCGCCGATGAGCGACGTCACCGACACGTCTTCGATGCTCTTGATTTCGCTCTCCAGATTCGCCGCCACGCGCCGCAGCATGAAGCTGTCGTAGCGGTCGCTCCAGAGCGTCAGCGTCAGGACCGGAACGTCGTCAATCGCCCGCAGCTTGATGAGCGGCTGCGAAACTCCAGGCGGGATGAGGTCGAAATTGGAATAGAGCTTGTTGTAGAGCCTGATGACCGATTCTTCCTCGTTTGCGCCCACCTTGAAGCGAACGATGGAAATCGCCCGCCCCGGCGTCGCCGTCGAATAGATGTACTCGACGCCGGGAATTTCCCAGATCAGCTTCTCCATCGGCGTGATGACGCGCTCTTCCACTTCTTTCGCCGTCGCCCCGGGCATCTCGACGAAGACGTCCATCATCGGGACGACGATCTGCGGCTCTTCCTCGCGCGGCGTCAGCCACACGGCGAAGACGCCCAGAAGAATGGCGAACACCCCGATGAGGGGCGTGAGCTTCGAATTAATAAAGTAGCGCGCGACTTGCCCGGCGAGTCCCAGCTTCTTCATCGCGCCTCCACGCGCACACCGTCGCGAAGCCGCTCGATCGGAGCCACCGCAATGCGCTCGCCGTCCGCCAGACCCGACAAGATCTCAACGCTTTCGCCCACGACTTTCCCCTTCTTCACCAGGCGATATTCCGTCACTTGATCCGCGGTCACGACAAAAACGCCTTCCAGCCCGCCGTATTCCACAATCGCCCCCCGCGGGATGACGATGCGATTCGCCTCGCCGGCCGGAAAAAACGCCTTGCCGTACTGCCCCGAACGGCAGGCGCATGCGCGCGGCAGGTCGAGCTTGACGAGGAACGTGCGCGTCGCCGCGTCCGCCGCGGGAACCACCTCGCCCACGCGACCTTCCACCCGCGTTTCGCCGACCTCGACGGAAACGGGCTGGCCGACTTTCACGACGCCCAGGAACTGCTCAGGCAGGTTGGCTTCGAAGCGGTAGCGGGTCTCGTCCTCGACCGTAAAGAGCGGCGCGCCGGGCATGACGAGTGAGCCTTCGTCCACATTCCGGGCGGTCACCAGGCCGTTAAGGGGAGAAACGACGCGCGAATAACTGAAGACCGCTTCCGCAGAAGAGTGTTGCTCCTGGGCCTGCTGCTGCCGGGCTTCGATCTGCCGGCTCTTCGCTTCGAGCGCGCGCACATTCGCCGCGGCCGCGCGGTAGCGCGCCTCGGCGCCGTCAAACTCCTGCCGGCTCACCGAATTCTTTTCCAGCAAGCCCTGATAACGCCGGTACGTCGCTTCAGCAAACGCCTTTTCGGCGCGCGCGCCTTCCAGCGCCTGCTCGATTTCTTCAAGCCCCTGCGCGGCTTCTTCCACTCCCGCCCGCGCCGCTCCGAGCTGGGCGCGCGGCGTGCGGTCATCGAGCACGGCCAGGACCTGGCCGGCCCGGATGCGCTCGCCCTCGCGAGCGCGGATTTCTCGGACAGTTGCGGCAATCTGCGCGCCGATGACGCTCACGGTCGCCGAGCGTACCGTTCCGGCAGCTTCGTGAAAGTCCGTCACCGGTTGGAGCTTGACGTTTTCGAGGGTGACGCCGCTCACGACTTCCGCGGGCGGACCCGCGGTCTCCTCGCCGGACCCGCACGCGGCGAGTCCCAGCGCGGCCACCACCGCCGTCGCGAGAGCCGCTCGAATCGTTCGTTTCTGCCTCATGGTCTGCAAAACCTCGTCTTCGGTGTTTTCGCTTCAGCGCGTGACGGCCGGCGAGTCCGGCCCCAGTTCGCCCGTGGCGAACTCCAGCGCCGCAAAGCCAATGCGGTAATCGAAGAGTGCGTTCAGAAAATTCCTCTGCGCCGAAGTGTGCATCGTCTCGGCACGCAGGACGTCCGTGATGGTGGCAAGGCCCGCCTCGTAACGGTCCCGAAGAATACGCAGGCTTTCAGCCGCCTGCGCGGCGGACTCACGCGAAACTTCCAGCCTCTGTCGTGCCGCGTCGAGATTCAGAAACGCCTCTCGCACCTGTAAGCGCACACCGTTCGCCATCTGCTCGCGCCGGGCGCGCGCCTGCCGCTCCCGCGCCCGGGACTGTGCCAGCCGCGCGCGGTTCGCGCCGCCGTCAAAAAGGTTGAAGCTCAGGCTCGCGCCGACCGTCCAATTGTTTCCGCCGCGTGAAAGAAAGCGCTGGTTGTCCTGCTCCCAGGAACTGAAGAGGTCCAGCTTGGGGAGGAATTCCGAGCGCGCCAGGCGCGTTCCGTTCGCCGCGCGTTCGGCGCCGAGCGTGGCTTCCGCAAAGTCCGGACGCGTGGCGAGCGCGCGCGCCTGCCGGTCTCCGAGCGTCCCGGCTTCCAGCCTCGCTTCTTCGAGCGTGCCGGCTATTTCCGTCGCTGCATCTTCGGGAAGTCCCAGCGCCACATTGAACGCGGCGCACGCCAGCGCCACGCCGTTGCGGGCGCGGATCAGGTCCTCTTTCGCCTGAGCAAGCTGCACCTGCGCGCTCAGGACGTCGGAGGAGACCGCGAGCCCCTGCTCTTCGCGCGCCCGGGCGCGGTGGAGATCGGACTCGGCGGCTTCAACGGCCGCCAGCGCCACGCGCTCGCCTTCGCGCGCCAGCAGCGCGTTCAGGTAAGTTCCGACCACCTGGAAAATCACTTCCTGCCGCGTGCGGCGGCGTCCGGCGGCGGCCGCTTCCGCGTCCAGTCGCGCGTCCTTCACCCGGCCCGGAGTGCGGCCGAAATCGTAAAGCGGCATTTGCGCGCTGAACTGTGTGCGGAAATTATTGAGCGGCGGCGGCGTGTTCAGGAAATTCAGCGCGAAGTGGCGCGATTCAAACTGTCGCTGCGTCAGCAGCGTTCCGAAAACGTACACGGGATTGTTTCCGCGCATCACCGTCTCGGAAAAGTCCAGGCGCGGGTAGCGGCCCGCCTTCGCCTCGGCGATTCCCTGTTCGACCGCTTCCGCGTAGGCGTCCGCGGCCTGAACGGCAGGATTCTTCTCGAGCGCCACTGCGACCGCTTCGCGCAAGGTCATCCCTTGAGCGGGCTCGGCTCGTCCCCGGGCGCCAAACGCGAGTGCGAAAAGGGTGATGAGGGCAATCAGGAATCGGCGATTCATCAGGCCGCCTCGGCGGGGGTTTCGGTGATTTCCTCGCGAGTAATCTCGAAGGTGGACTCGATCTTCGCCGTCTTCGCGACCATCGCCCCGACGGAACAATATTTGGTTTCCGAGAGGTGAATGGCGCTCTGGACAGCTTCAGGATCGATCGGCCCGCGCAGTTTGTGACGAATTTCCACGCGCGTGAAGACGTTGGGCGGCTCCGGGTTCTGCTCGGCGCGCAGATCGATCTCGTAGCCCGTCACGCGCTGCCGCTTCTTGCGCAGAATGTTGATGACGTCGAACGCCGTGCACCCGCCGAGCGCCAGCAGCGCGAACTCGATCGGCTTGGGCGCCGTTGCGCCTTCGGCGTCGTCCATCACCACGGCGTGTCCGCTGCCCGAGCGCGCCACGAATTGCCGCCCCTTCCCTTCCACCGTCACCAGACTGATTTTTCCATCGAGCATTCTCCACCTCGTTCTTTCCGCTCAGGCGCGGCCGCACACGGTGCCGCGTCCTGAAGACGGGAGACCGTCGCGAGCGACCGGCAGGAGGCGTTCAAAATCCTCGGCCCCTTTTGCGAATCGCATTTCGGCCTCCCCGTCCGAGAGTTCCGCGAGTTGCCAGTAATCCCATCCGAACGCCAGGCAGCAGCCCGAGGGATAGGCAACGAAATAGTGGTCGTACACATCGGGATCGAAGTCGCGGAACCGCCTTTCGAAACGGACATAAAAGGCGGCTTCACGCACAAACGCGGCCTTCAAGCGGTTCGCGACGGCCGCCGCGGCCTCTTTCATGCCCTGCCGCAAATGCACCATGCGCACGATTTCCCTCACCAGGTTCACGCGCTCCGTGAAAACGCCGTTGCGGACTCGAAGTTCGGCGTCCGCGTGTTCGACTCTCCACCCCTGCTGACGGAGCGTTTCTGCGACGCGCTCGCGAAACTTTTCGGGGTCCACCACGGCAAACGCGCGCACGGCGCCGGACTCGATGGGTTCCGCGATCGTGCCCGCCCAGTCGCGCAACGTCGGAAGGCCCGGCCAACCAACTTCAGCTTGCGAGTTCAGGTACACCGCTCGAGTGCGCGCAAGGTTGGGCACTATCTCCTCGAGTGCGGAGAGATCGCCGCGCGGGCTGGACGAGTCGGCCTCCCCTCTTCGCACAACCAGGTCGTAGCCCGGCTCAACCGGCCGCGTCTCAAGCATTCCGCTGCGACGAACGCGGCTGAGCAATTCCAACCACATCGCCTCGACCTGCCGTGCTCCGCGCATTTCTTCTTCCTCATCGGAAGAAATGCAGATTCCGCGGAAACGTAACGATAATTTCGGGAGGGACAGTTTGTCCGTTCCGCGAGGAATGAAAGACGGTGAGGTTGAGGGGCGGGCTGGCAGCCCGCCCCGGTTTCAGAAATTGAGCAGCGTCTGAAGGTAGAAGAAGTGCTGTTTGTCCGGGCCGCGCGTGCGGCGGGCAAACTCACCCGGCCAGAAAATCGAGTAACCGGACAAAATCTTCAGGTGTTTCTGGAGCGGAAAGGCAGCGGTGAAATCGAGTTCGTCACCGACGTGCTTGCCTGACTGCCCTGTCGGATCGAAACCGAAAACCACGCCGCCGGCGTTCTTCCACGGGCCGCGCCCCTGAAGCAGATAGAAGCGGTGGTAGTCCACGTCAAAACTGAGCGGGCCGACGGGCGTGAAGGAGAAATGCGGCCGGAAATCCTGCATGTTGCGCCAGCCCATCAGGTCCGCGTAGCCGTACAGCGGGTGGTTGGTGGGGAAAAGATTGAAGAACTCGCCCGACCGTCCGTCGGCGGGGTCGCTGTCGCCACTGGCGACGTCGTACTCGAATCCAACACGCAGTTTGAGTTTTTCGTCGAGCGTTCTGTTCAATCGGCCTGCGAAGGCTCGGGCGCGGTGCGAGTCCGCGGCACGGTGACCGAACTGATTGGCGAATTCCAGCTCGTAATCGTAGCCGTCGCCGAACGTTCCCGCGCTGCGCGCGCCCAGCGTGAAGATTTCGGTCGCACTCGGGCCGCGCGCCACAAGTTCGCCCGGCAGGCGCAGGCCGTCGCGGAAGTGCAGCCCGTAAATTTCCAGGTATTGCGGGCGGTCGGCGAAAAAGCGGCTGTAAACGCCGTACAGATACTGGTCGCGGTCGCCCCGTCCGGTGGACCGGCGGTCGATCGTCTTGGCGAGCAGGAAATCCGCCCACCAGGTCTTTGTGGCGTAGCCGAGTTTGAGGGCGTCAAACGAGCGGCCGATGTTGTCCCAGCCGAAGGCGCCGACCAGCCGTTCGTTTCCGTAAATCAACTCCTGGCGGCCCACACGCATCGAGACTCCGGGCTTGAGAAAGTCCTTCACCTGAAGATAGCCCTGGTGGAGGTCTGTGAAGCCGTCGCGCGAGGTGGGCGACTGCTCCTCGCCCCAGAGACGCGAGTCCTGGAGCTGAACGAAGGCCTCGACGTTTTCATCCACGCGCGCGCGCACCTGAAAACGCAGCCGCTGGCCGACGAAGTTCCGCGCGTCGGAGTTTGAGGAATCGAGGTCGAGGTTCTGGCGGACCGCAGGCCGGAAGCGGATCTGCCCGCCAAACTCAAATCGTTCGCGCTTCGCTTTTTCGGCAGCGGGCAACGGTGGAGCATTCACGGTTACGGCGGGTTTCTCGTCT
>CAZKXX010000091.1:0-15353 GCA_964556705.1 uncultured Acidobacteriota bacterium | reverse complement strand
GAACTTGGCCGGGGGAACGGTTTACCCCCTCGAAGTTTCAGACGAAATTTGCGACCGCGCGCGCGAACGTGGCGTGCCCGTCCATCTGGACGGCGCGCGCATTTTCAACGCCGCCGTGGCGCTCGGCTCGACGGTGGAGGCGCTGACCCGCAAATTTGATTCTGTGATGTTCTGCCTTTCCAAGGGCCTGGGCGCCCCGGTCGGTTCAATGCTTGTGGGCAGCAAAGAGTTCATCGAGGAGGCGCGGCAGGCGCGCAAGATGCTCGGCGGCGGGATGAGGCAGGCGGGAATTCTCGCCGCAGCCGGCTTGGTGGCGCTTGAGGCGTCACCCGGGCGATTGCACGTGGACCACGAAAACGCCCGCTTCCTTGCCGAGGCACTCGCCGAAATTCCCGGCATCCGAATTGATCCCGCCAAAGTGGTGACTAACATCCTCTTCTTCGACGTCGAGGCGAGCGGACTGACTTCGTTCGAAATCTCCCGCAGGCTCGCAGCTCAAGGTGTCTTGGCCAACGGGGTCACGCCCACGACGCTGCGTATGGTCACGCATTGCGACGTGGACCGGACCGGCTGCGAGCGGGCACTGAAGGTGCTGCGGGAAATTGTCGCGGGACGTGCCGAGAAGAAGGTCGCAGGATAAAAGTTATTTTTTCTTTTCCTCGGCCTGTTGAGCTACCCACTTGGCCATCGCGTTCAGGTATTGCCGCCGGTAGGAACCGTGATCGGGCTCCAGCTTGGCGGCCTCCCGATACGCCGCGATAGCGCCCTGAAGGTCCCCCATCTTTTCGAGAGCGTAGCCGAGCCCGTTATGCGCTTCGGCGTCATCGGGACTGTGGCGGATGGTTTCGAGCATTTCGATGCGCGCGCGTTTCCAGTCCTTGGCGAGAAGAAAAGTGATCCCCAATTCGCGGTGGAGGTCCGCGTTTTCAGGATCGAGCCGGCGCGCGTCCCGCAGGTGACGGACGGCTTCCTCGATGCGTCCTCTCGCGCGGAGTTCCACCGCTTCGCGAATGTGCTGGCGGAGTTTGAGCTGCCTTTCGGCAACCGCCAAGCCTTCCTCGCTGACGGGCGGAGTGGTTGACTCGGTCACGTTGAGTTCGACGGTTTCTCCGGGCGAGAGCGTAATCAGGATGTCCTCGTCGCGCCTTCCCGCGCACGCCACGTGCACGTAATGATCGCCCGGCTCAACCTCGCTGGCGACGAACCGGCCCGTTGCATCCGTCACTCCCAGAGGAGCTGAATCGAGTTCCACCTGGCAGCCCTCGCGTCCGGTGAGAACGCTGAAGCCGCCGGTCTTGGCCGCGGGAGTGCGGTCGCGAGCCGCGCCCGCGAGGCAAACCGCGATCACCGCGAGACCCAACGCGGCAGCACGCGAAAGGTACGGCTTTTGACTCATGCGCAAATCTTAGCACAGACGGCGTGCGGGGCCTGCGTTTCCTTGACCGTTTGCGGCTTGTGGTATAGCCTAACGAGTTTGCGCGGGAAAGAACCCTTTGATCGGGCCGGTCCGGCGCGCGGCTCAGCATGTCCGACTCGACGAAGACGTGGGTGGAGCAAATCCTCGCCGGCGACCGGCGAGCCGTCGGACGGGCCATCAGTGCGATTGAGAATTCACGTCCCGGAGGCCGGGCGCTGATTCGAGCGCTTTTTCCGGAAAGCGGGCGCGCCTTTCTGGTCGGTGTGACGGGGGCGCCCGGGGCCGGGAAGAGCACGCTGGTTGAAAAGCTCGCCGCCGCATACCGCGCTCACGGCCAGCGCGTGGGCATCATCGCCGTGGACCCCACAAGCCCCTTCACGGGCGGCGCCATCCTGGGCGATCGCATCCGGATGCAGAACCTCGCCGGCGACGAAGGCGTGTACATCCGCAGCATGGCGACGCGAGGGCATTTGGGAGGCCTGTCGCCGGCCGTCCACGACGCGGCCACGATTCTCGACGCCGCCGGCTGCCGGGTGATTCTGATCGAAACGGTCGGCGTCGGTCAGGATGAAGTGGAGATTGCGCAGTACGCCGACGCGATCGTGTTGCTGCTCGCTCCGGGACTCGGAGACGACGTGCAGACGTTTAAGGCGGGCGTGATGGAAATAGCCGATATCTACGCCATCAACAAGGCCGACCGGCCGGGCGCGGAGCGGCTCGAGCAGGAAATCAACGCGATGCTCGCCATCTCCCCGCGCAAGGACGGCTGGGAGCGGCCGGTTGTGCGCACCATCGCGACGACCGGTGAGGGAATGGAGGCGCTTGACCAGGCGCTGGCGCGCTTTCGCGAGTTTCAGGAGAAGCATTCGCTCGCCGAACGGAGGCGCAAGGAGCGGGCGCGGACGCGCCTCGTCGAATTGCTGCGCCAGCGGCTCCTCGAAGAGGCTCTCCAGGGCGTGGCGGAATCGAGCCTCGAGGAATACGTGGAAGAGATCGCCTCACTCCGCCGGGACCCCCACTCGGCGGTCGAATCCATCACGCGCGGCCTGCTCGGGCGCAAGACGCAAAAGAGGGTGACGTGAAAGTCCATCACATCGGCATCGCTGTGGAGTCCCTGGCAGCTGCGCTGCCGATTTTTGAGAAGGTTCTGGGAAAGCCCCCTGACGCGCGCGAGACCGTGAACGAGCAGAAGGTCAGCGTCGCCGTGTTTGAACTCGAAGGCGCGCGACTGGAGCTGCTGGAAGCAACTGAAGAGGACTCTCCCATCGGCAAATTCATTCGAAAGCGTGGCCCTGGGATTCACCACCTGACGCTTCAGGTTTCAGGCCTTGCGAACAAGCTCGCGGAGCTTGAGCGAAGCGGAATTCAACTTGTGGACCGCGATCCGCGCGTGGGCGCCGGCAACACACGCGTCGCCTTCCTGCATCCCCGCAGCACCGCGGGGGTACTGATCGAACTGGTTGAGGAACCATGAAGGTCGGCCGGTTCGAAGTCGAAGCGCTCTCGGACGGCTTCTTCCGCCTCGACGGCGGGCAGATGTTCGGCGTGGTGCCGAAGACGCTGTGGGAGCGCGCCATTCCTGCCGATGAACGGAACCGCATCCGGTTGGGCCTGACGTGCCTGCTGGTGCGCACGGGAAAAGAAAACGTGGTGATTGAGACGGGTATCGGAGACAAGTTCGAGCCGAAATACGCGGACATCTACGGTGTGGAAAAGACGACGACGCTGCTCGACGATTTGAAACGCCACGGCCTCGCGCCGGAAGACATCCACATCGTCATCAACACGCACCTGCATTTCGACCACTGCGGGTGGAATATGCGCCGTGAAGGAACGCGGCTGGTGCCCACTTTTCCTCGCGCGCGCTATTTGATCCAGCGGGCGCACTGGGAGCACGCCTGCCGGCCCACGGAGCGGGACCGCGGCAGCTTTTTCGAGGACTTTTTCGCGGGCGCCGAAAAGCAGACGGAGTTTCTGGAGGGCGACGCCGAGGTCCTGCCCGGCATTTCGGTGGAGGTGATTTCCGGGCATACGCCGGACATGCAGTGCGTCCGCGTGACCTCGGAGGGAGCGCAGGTGTATTTCATCTCGGATCTTGCGCCGACGCGCGCGCACCTCGCCTACCCCTGGATGATGAGCTTTGATCTCGCGCCGCTCGAGACCCTCGAGCAGAAGAAGCGGGTGCTGCCGCGTCTGGCGCGCGAGCAAGCCTGGGTGGTTTTCCCGCACGATCCGCAAGTTGCCTGGGCGAAGCTGGCGGAGCGCAGCGGCCGCGTGTCGGCCGTGTGAGTCCTGAACCTACCTGCAACGGAGGAGACGAATTTGGGCAAAGTGGACATTGGAATCATCGGAGGAAGCGGTCTGTACAACATGGAAGGCCTGGAGCGCGTCCGGGAAGTGCGCGTGACGACGCCGTGGGGCAAGCCTTCGGACGCCCTGCGCGTGGGGAAGCTTGACGGGCGCGACGTGGCGTTCCTGGCGCGGCACGCCCGCGGGCATCTGATTCTGCCTTCGGAAATCAACTTTCGCGCCAACATCTACGCCCTGAAGAAGCTGGGTGTTGAGCGGATTATCTCCGTCAGCGCCGTCGGCTCGCTCAAGGAGGAGTACCGGCCGCTCGATATGGCGCTGCCCTCGCAATTTTTCGACCGCACGCGGCACCGCCCGGACACCTTCTTCGGCGACGGGATCGTGGCGCACATCAGTTTTTCCGACCCGGTGTGCCCCGAAGTGGTCGAGACGCTGGCGGGCGCGTGTGGGAAGGTGGGCGTGACCCACCATCGCGGCGGGACTTATCTCTGCATGGAGGGCCCGCAGTTTTCGACTCGGGCCGAATCGAACGTCTATCGCCAGTGGGGGATGGACATCATCGGCATGACGAACCTCCAGGAAGCGAAGCTGGCGCGCGAGGCGGAAATCTGCTATGCCACGCTCGCCATGGTCACCGACTACGACTGCTGGCACCCGGGCCACGCCGCGGTCACGGTGACGCAGGTCATCGAATACCTGACCAAAAACATCCGCAACGCGCAGGCCATCGTCCGCGCCGCAGTCGGCGCCATGCCCAGGGAACGGAAGTGCAAGTGCGGCTCGGCGCTCGCGCACGCGATTCAGTCGGACCCCAAGTCAATCTCGCCTCGGGTGAAGAAAAAGCTGGCGCTGCTGGTGGGCAAATACCTGAAGTAGAACGTGGGCGGTGACATGAGGCGAATCAGGGAAATCTCATTCGCGAAGCTGCACGGGCTTTCGAACGACTTCCTCGCCGTGAACGCGCGGGAGACGCCGCCGGCGCTGAGCGAATTTGCCATCGCGATCTGCCAGCGGCACACGGGCGTGGGTGCCGACGGCCTGCTCGTCATTTCGCCCCCCCGGGAGAAGTCTCACGACGCGCGCGTCCGTTTTTTCAACGCCGACGGGGGCGAAGCGGAAATGTCGGGGAACGGCGTCCGCTGCGCGGCGGCGTTTCTTTTTTTCGAGGGAATGAGGAAACGTGAATTTCACATCGAGACGGCGGCGGGAACCAAGACACTTCGCCTGAAGGGGGGCGGCGGCGCCGAATGGGTTTTCCGAGTCAGCATGGGAGCCCCGATCCTGGCCGCCCGCAAGATTCCCTTCAAGGGAACGCGCTCGGCCGGCCCGATCCTGGGATTCCCGCTGCGCACGCATCGCGGCGTTCTTCCCGTCACCGTCACGTCGATGGGGAACCCGCATTGCTCGATCTTCGTGGCCGACTTCGGCGGAATCGACTGGTCGCGGTTGGGCCGCGAGATTGAGATGAATCCCTTGTTCCCGCGCCGCACGAACGTCGAATTTGTGAAAGTAATTTCGCGGCGGGAGATTGAAGTCCGGTTCTGGGAGCGCGGTGTCGGAGAGACGATGTCTTCCGGAACGGGCTCGTGCGCGGCCGCGGTGGCCGCCATCCTCAACCGGCGCACCGGCCGCAAGGTGCGCGTTCGTACGCCGGCGGGAAAGCTCGAAGTGGAATGGCCCGCTCGCGGCGAAGTGGCGCTCACCGGGCCGGCGGCACTCGTGGCCCGCGGAACTTATTCCTGGCGCGGTTAGGGGCGTTTCTTTTCCGCCTCACCCGTCATGGGAACGAAGCGCACGGGTAGCAGCGTCTCGCGCCGCGTGCGGCCGCGTTCCTTGCGGATTCGGATCAATTCCTGCGCGAAGCGGCCGACCGGCAGGACGAGCCGCCCGCCTTCTCGAAGCTGGTCCATCAACGGCTGCGGCACGTGGTCCGGCGCCGCCGTCACCATGATCGCGTCAAACGGCGCCGCGTCCGGCCACCCGCGGTAGCCGTCCCCGATCCGCACTCGAACGTTCTGGTATCCCAGCCGCTCGAGCAACCCTTCAGCCTGTTTCCCCAAAGGCTCGACGATCTCGATCGTGTAAACCTCCGCCGCCAGGTGCGCGAGCACGGCCGCCTGGTAGCCTGAACCTGTCCCGATTTCCAGCACGCGGTCGGTTGGTTTCAACTCCATCGCCTCCGACATGAAGGCGACGATGTAGGGCTGGGAAATCGTCTGGCCGTGTCCGATGGGGAGCGGCGTATCGGCGTAGGCGTGGCGGCGGATTTCGGCCGGAACGAAGAGATGGCGTGGCACGAGGCGCATCGCCTCGAGCACGCGCGCGTCGCGCACGTCGCGCGACTCGATTTGCGAGCGCACCATGCGCTCGCGCGCCTGGCGCTCCTCTTCGCTTTCCGCGACCGCCGGAAGCGTGGGCGCAAGCGCCCCGGCCTGTCGCAGGTTCGAGGCGCACCCGGCCACAGCCCACCCGAGCGCCATCAGCACAAAGAGCGTTCGCGGCTGGACCGGGCCGGTCACCAAGGGCGCCTTAACGAACGTAAAGATGGATGGTGTGTGTGACGCCCGCCTCCGAGGTCACGTGGGCCGTTTGCTTCGGCTCCCACCCCGGAACCTGGAAGTCGTGCGAGACCACGCGCGTTCCCGGGCGCAGCCGCTTCTCCAGAATCGGCTTCAGGCGCTCGTTGACGCTGGTCAGCAGGTAGAGCGTCACCACCGTCGCCTTGCTGAGGTCCGCTTCGTAGATATTTCCGTGCAGGATGCGGGCGCGGTCTTCGAGCTTCAGTTCCTTGATGCGCGCGCGGGATTGGGCGACGAGGGTCTCGTCGAGTTCGATGCCCACGGACTGCGCGCCGAATTTCTCCGCCGCCATGATGACGATGCGCCCGTCACCGGAACCGAGATCATAGACCCGGTCGCTTTTGTTGGCGCCGGCGAGTTTCAGCATCTCCTCCACCACCTTCATCGGCGACGGAACGAAGGGCGCCAGGCGGTCTTTCTGCGCGTCGGGTCCGGGGGGCGGGACCTCCTGGGCTGGCGCCGGGGATGCGACCACCAGCAGATAAAAGAGTGCAACGAGGGAAAGAACTGGAACTCGGGAATTGGGATGTGCCATTGGCTCCTCTCAGCGAACGGGTCATTTTACTTGCTCTGACGTGAATTTGTCGAGTCGGGTTACCCCTGACATGAAAAAGTGGCTTGCGGAGAAGGCGCTTGACCCCTAGGCTGGTGGATTCGGCCGGCGCGCGCCGGCCCGCCGTACCCGGGAGTCGAGCCCCATGGCCACCCTTCGCCGCGAACTGACGTTCTGGAGCGCCACGGCGCTCGTGGTCTCGAACATGATCGGGACCGGAATTTTCACGACCACCGGCTTCCTCGCCGGCGACCTGGGAGATCCCGCGCTCGTCATGAGCATCTGGCTGGCGGGCGCGCTGGTCGCCATGGCGGGCTGCCTGAGTTACGCGGAACTGGGCATCAACTTCCCGCGCTCCGGCGGCGAGTACGTTTATCTGCGCGAAGCCTGGGGACCCCTGTGGGGTTTCATCAGCGGATGGATTTCCTTCTTCGCCGGATTTGCTGCGCCGATTGCCGCCGGCTCGCTGGCTTTCGCCGAATACCTGGGGCATTTCTATCCCAGCCTGTCGCCCGCCGCGGCGAACGAATCAACGCAGGGGTTCCACGTCGGAGGCGGAAAGCTGCTCGCCCTGGGGGTCCTCCTGTTTTTCGCGGCCATCAACGTCGCCGGGCTCAAGGCGGCCGCGCGCTTGCAGACTTTCCTCACCGCCGTCAAAGTGGGAGTGCTCAGCGTCTTCCTGGCGCTGGCGTTTGTGGCCGGGAGCGGCGACTGGTCCCATTTCGCGCAGACCGCCGAGCGCACTTCGGCGACCGGCGTGGGCGCGCAGTTTGCCGTCTCCCTCATTTTCGTGATGTTTGCTTACAGCGGCTGGAACGCCGCGAGCTACGTGGCCGAAGAAATGAAAACGCCGGAACGGACGCTGCCCGTGGCGCTGGTGACGGGCACGGCGCTCGTGGCGCTCTTCTACGTGGCGCTGAACGCCGCCTTCCTTTACGCCGTGCCGCTCGAGGCCATGAAGGGCGTGGTTCGTGTCGGGGCTCTGGCGGCTACGGCGCTCTTCGGCGAGCGCGGCGGCGACCTGTTCAGCGGCATGATGGCCGCCGGAATTCTTTCCTGTGTGAGCGCCATGGTGCTGGTCGGCCCGCGGGTCTATTACGCCATGGCGAAGGACCGCTGCTTCTTTCCGGGCGCGGCGAAGCTGCACGCGAAGTGGGGAACGCCCGCGCAGGCCATCGGGTATCAAACCGCCGTCGCGGCGCTCATGATTCTGACCGGCACGTTCGAACAGCTCATCTATTACATCGGTTTCGCGCTCATCCTCTCGGCCGCGCTCGCGACAGCCGGAGTTTTCCGGATGCGACGCCGCCCGGACTGGAAAAAGCTGCGGGCCGTCAGCTGGGCGTATCCGTTCGTACCGGCGCTCTTTGTCGGCGCCAGCACCTGGATGCTGCTCTATACGCTATTTCTGCGTCCCCGGGAATCCGGCCTGGGCCTTTTGACCATCGTCGCGGGTGCGGCGCTCTACCGCTGGAGGTTCTATCGTCCAGCCGAGGGGAAGGAATCCGCGCCCATGTAAGGGCCGTGGGTCGGGAGGGGGGTCACGGCGAGGTTTCAGGGGAAATATCCCCCGGCCAGGCCGGCGCGTCTTCCGGGAAGAAGGCTCGAGTGTATCGGTTCATCCGCCGCCGCTCAATTACCGAGTGGCGCACGGCGACGATGTAAGGCGTCACCAGGAAGGGAATGGCGACCAGACTCAGGAAGATGTTCTTCAAGCGGAGCTGGGGAGGAAACTCGCCGTTTCGCCACTCGAACACGGCGGGGTAATAGCGCAGGACGACGCCATAGATGTCTCCAGCGAGCGAGAGGATAGTGGAATGCCGGCCGAAGACCATCGTCCGCCCGGCCCGGATGTCGGCCAGAAACCCTTCTCGCGTGCGTGCTGGGCTCGCCGTGTACGTCTGCGCGATGCGTCGCAGCGTGTGCGAGTCGCTGCCGGCTACGACTCCCGCGGGCCGCCCGCCGTTTAAGCCGTTTCGGAACTGTTCGACCCAGCGAACGGCCAGCGCGTTGTGTTCGGGCGCCTGAGTCCCATTCCGGATTTCAAAGACGTCGAACAGTTCCGCCATGCGCTGCGCATAGGCGTGCAGACGGTCCAGGCGGCTGAATTCGTAAAAAGGGTGGTTCATGACAAAAAGCAGCCCCTGCTGGCGCAGGTAAGGGACCAGTTCTTCGCCGTTCGCCCGCAGCTCCTGGATTTCACGGTGCTGCGATTCATTCAGCCCGTAAACCGCGATGTGCACCTCGTGGCCGAAGTCCGGGAAGCAGGCGGTGACCTCCTCGCCGGTGATGAAATCCGGGAGGTCTCCCATCCGGTCGAGAAGTTCCAGGCACCCGTCGAGGGAATCGTGGTCGGTGATGGTGACCAGGTCCATGCCGCGGCTTTTGGCTGTGCGATAGACGTCGAGCGGGCGTGAATAGCAGTCGCGGCAGCGCAGGAAGCGCAAATGCTTCGCGCGCCCGGAATGCAGGGTGTGAACGTGCAGGTCAGCCTTGAAAAGTTGTGGCGAAAGCCCCGAAGCCATGAACTGCTATCATAGGGACGAGTTTTGGCAGGTTGCAAGAGAATTCAGCTTCGGGACTGCCGGATGATCACCCTCAAAATCCCCTGGACGCGCGCCGCGGGCCGGACGTGCCGTAACGGCCTTGTCTCAGGGTTTCTGCGAGTGCTCCTGCCACGATGGCTGTCCTTCGTCGCGCTGGCTGGGGCGGCTGCGGGCGCGGAGTTGCCGGTTCGTTACAAGATTGACCTCCGCGCGCCCGCCACGAACCGAGCCGGCGTGACGATGACGGTTCCGCAGGCGGGACCGGGGACGCGGATCCAGTTTCCCGCCTGGAACGCGCTTTACCAGATTCGCGATTTCATCCGCAACGTGGAGGAATTGGCGGCGCACTGCGATAGCGCGCCTCTCGAACTCGTCCGCCTCGACCTCCACACCTGGCAGAACGGAGAGCGCGCCTGTGGGGAACTCGAAATCCGCTACCGCGTGTATGCGAACGAAGAGGGACCGTTTTCGAGCGTCGTCAATTCCGAACATGCGTTTTTGAACCCGGCGATGGTGTTGTTCTATCTTCCCGACCAGCGTGAACGGCCGGCGCGCGTACGCTTCGAAATTCCGTGGGGATGGAAACTCGCGACGGCTCTGGAAGAAGTTGACGGCGAGTTTCACGCGGCGAATTACGACGAGCTCGCCGACAGCCCCGTCGAGGCCGGGCCGGTCCGAGAGCATCCCTTTGTGGAGGGCGGCGCGCATTACCGGGCCGTCGTCCACGCCGTGGGCCAGTCATACAATGAGACACGGCTGGTCAACTCGCTGCGTAAGATCGTTCGCTCCACGATGAAGCTGATGCAGGACTCGCCCGACCGCCGGTACACCTTCTTCATTCATTTCCGCCCGGGCGCCAGCGGCGCCGGCATGGAGCACCGGGACGCCACGGCGCTCGATTTCTCCGCGGAATTCACCTGGGAGAGTTTCGAGGCGCTGGCGGCGCACGAGTTCCTGCATGCCTGGATCGTCAAGCGGCTTCGCCCCTCGCGCCTCGAGCCGGTGGATTACATTCACGGCAACGACACGCGCGATTTGTGGTTTGCCGAGGGTCTGGTCAGCGCCTATCAACGCTATGTCCTTCTGCGCGCGGGAATGATTTCTTCCGGGGATTTTTATCGCCAACTGGCGGCCGAAATCTCCAACCTCGAAGGGCGCCCCGCCCGCCGCTCGCTGAGCGTGGAACAGTCGGGCCTGGAAGCCTGGCTGGAGAGGTATCCTGACTACCGCCGGGCCGAGCGGAGCATCTCCTACTACAACAAGGGCGCGCTGGTGACGTTCCTCCTCGACTTCGCGCTTCGTCACGCGACCGAGAACCGCGGAAGTTTAGACGACGTTCTGAGGCTGCTGAATGAGGAGTTCGGGCGGAAGGGGCGGTTCTTTACTCACGACGATTTGCTGAATGCCCTCCGGCGAGTGGCGCCCGAATTCAAGGCGCTCGATGATTTCTTCCGTGATTACATTCAGGGAACGCGGGACCTGGACTACGCGACCTATCTTGGCTATGCGGGTCTGGCGCTCGAGACAAAGACGGAGGAGCGGCCGTCGGCGGGCTTCACAGCCTCGCGTCGATTCGACGGTCCTGCGACGGTGGACTCTGTGGACCCGGAAGGCCCGGCCGCGAGGGCGGGGCTCGCCGCTGGCGACGAACTGGCCGCTCTGAATGGCCATACCGTTCTTCGCTGGCCGGATCCGGAACTGTCACGCCTGCGTCCCGGGCAGACCGTTCGATTGCGCGTCCGCCGCGGCGATCGCGAGTTCGACTTGATGTTCGTCGTCGGCCGGACGCAAGTGACCCATTACAAAGTGGAAGAGAAGCGCAACGCTACGGCGCTGGAGCGCGCGGTTCGTCGCGGAATCCTGACGGGTGCCGTGGCCGTGGCAGCAGGTGAACGATGATTCGCGCCGCCCTGGTGACCGCCGTCGCCTTTCTGCTGATCCTGATCCTCCTTCCTCTGCTTCTGGTTTACTCGGTTTTGGCGCGCGAAACGGATACGATGTATCGCACCGCCATCCGGTGCGTGCGGCTGGTGGTGTGGCTGGCGGGCGTGAGGATGGACATCCAGGGGTTGGAACGCATCCCGCGCGACCGCGCCGTCGTCTTCATGCCCAATCACCAGGGAAACGCGGACCCGCCCGCGCTTTTTGCCGTCCTGCCGCCCATGCTGGCGCTGGCCAAGAAAGAGCTTTTCAGCATCCCGATTCTCGGCCGAGCCATGCGCATGCGCGGATTCATTCCCGTGGATCGGAAAAATCGCGAACGAGCGGTGCAGGCCGTTGAGGAAGCGGTCGTCAAATTGAAGGATGGATATTCATTCATTGCCTTCCCGGAGGGCACGCGCAGCCGCGACGGCCGGCTGCAACCGTTCAAGAAGGGCGTGTTCGTCATGGCCATCAAGGCCGGAGTGCCCGTCGTACCGGTCTCGGTGTCCGGCAGCAGCAAGATTATGCAGAAAGGCAGTCCCGCCATCCGCCCCGGACGCATGCGGATTACCGTCCACGACGCGATCTCGACCGAAGGCCTGACGCTCGACGACCGCGAGAAGTTGAGCAGGGAAGTGCGCGCGGCAGTTCTGAAGGGCCTTTCGCCCGATGAATTGCCTTTGGGGGAATCGGAGGGGACATAGGCCTGCGGCCGACTCCTACCGCGCTTCCGACGCTCTTTCGAGAAGTCGTTTCGCTTTCTTGAATGCCTCATACATTTCCGGCAGCTTGCGATAAACGGCCGAGCATTTCAGCCACAGCGAATTCTCGATGGCAGGGTAGCCGGAGATGACCTGGTTGGCCTCGACGTCGTTGGGGATACCGCTCTGGGCCGTGGCGATAACGTTGTCGCCGATGGTGAGATGTCCGGCGACGCCGACCTGCCCGGCGAGAATCACGTTCCTGCCGATCTTGGAACTCCCCGCGAGCCCCACCTGTCCGCAGAGCAGCGTATTTTCGCCCACGTCGGAGGCGTGGCCGACCTGGACGAGGTTATCCACCTTCACGCCGCGGCGCAGGCGCGTTTCACCCACCGTGGCGCGGTCCACGCAACTGTTCGCCTGAATTTCCACCCCGTCTTCGATGACGACCGGCCCCGTCTGAACGATCTTGTAGTACGAGCCATCGGCCTGCTTGGCGAAGCCGAACCCGTCCGCGCCCACGACGACACCGTTTTGTAGCGTCACGTCATCTCCGATGACCACGTTCTCTCGCACGACAGCGTGCGAGTGGGCGAAAAAGCGGCGCCCGATCTTCGCCCCGCGATAAATGACCACGAAGCTTTTGAGCACGCAAGCTTCGCCGATTTCCGCCCCGTCCTCGACGACCACGTAGGGACCGAAGGAGGCGTTCGCTCCGATCTACGCTCCGGGCGCGATGACCGCCGTCGGGTGGATGCCGGCCGGCGGGCGCTCGGGCGGATGGAACATTTCGAGCGCTTTGGCGAAGGTCAGATAGGGGTTTTCGGAGCGGACCAGCGTCCGCCCGGGCGCTTGGACGTCTGGCCCGACGATAATGGCCGCAGCCCGCGTGGTCTGTAGCTTGCGCCGATATTTGGGATTGGAAAGAAACGTCAGTTCCGTGGGAGAGGCCTCGTCGAGGCCCTTGACGCCGGTGATTTCGACGTCGCCAGGGCCTTCGAGCCTGCAACCGAGCTGGGCCGAGAGTTCTGCCAATTTCATGACTGGGCATCCTTCGTGGAAATCCGCAGCGCGCAATGTGGCGCCGCGCCAAGAGGGTAGCAGCCCCGCGAACGCGCGGCAATCCCCGAATGGCCGGTGGAGCTCCGTCCGGTCCTCCGGTGCCTTCCGGAACCGCGCCGCAACCCTCCGTAACCCCCTGGGCACCCGGTACCTCCGTACTGGTACAGGAGTGCTCTTTTCGAGCGACACTCCCGGAGATAAAACCTCTGGTCAGCAGCCCGCCGCACAGGCGGCACGCTGGGCCTGTGAGAGATTCAACACGGCGGGGCTGGACGACGGTCCGCTGAACTCGCGGCGGGTTCAGCAGCAACAGACCCAGTTGTGGTTGTCATGGAGGAGGGAGGGGGCCGGGACGCTGAAGCCTTGCCAGAGACCGCTTCGTTCCCGGCCCTGCCGCCTGTTTTGACAGCGGTTAACCTCTTGGAATCCGCAACTTGAACTCGGAACCGAATCGCGTTAAGCTTGGTCGGTCGGATTGTGTTGGAAGGGACCGGCTGACGGCGCCATGAACTACCTGCGAACTGGCATTCGAATTCCCGTCGAACTTCCCGCGCAAGTGCGCTGGAAGGATCGCGCAGGAAACGTTCGCCAGGCGGAAGGCAAGACCTCCGTCATGAGCGGTAATGGGCTTTTCCTGTCCGTCCCTGTGCGGCTGCGACACGAGACTCCCATTACGGTCACCGTCAAGCTCCCCTCCAACCTCACGAAGGTCCCGGTGGAAATCGAGTGCCGGGCCCGCGTCGTCCGGCAATCCGGGCCCGGTACAACGCCCGGCATCGGAGCGATCATTGACGATTACCGTTTCCGGGTGCCTTCGCGTCCGGCCTAGTCCTGTCCTGGCTGGGGGAGCCGCACCATCCTTCCAGCGTTTGTCTGACTCGGACTTCCAGTTTCCATCGGGGAACGACCGAGCGAGTTTCCGACTCGACAAGGGACTGGCAGGCGCTGGGACCGCGCCTCTTCAGGCGGCGGCACGCCGGGATCCCTGATCGAGGTCTGGACTGGTGCCCGCCAAAGCCCGCCCCAAGCCGCGAACCCGCATCCTGATTGCCGACTCGGAGGGTGTGTTCCGCCTGGGGCTCAAGAAACTGTTTTCGGTGGAAGACGACCTGCGCGTCGTCGCGCAGGCCGAGAACGGGGACCAGGTGGCGGGCCTTTCCGACAAGTTCAAACCGAATGTCATCTTCGTCCAATTTGAATTAATGGGCGCTTCCCCCGAACAGTTTGTGGCGAAACTCCGTCAGGAGTACAGCCGCGGGCGCATCGTGGTCTCGGCCTCGTCGCTTTCCGAAGAGACCGCGGACCGCTGCATTCGCGCCGGGGCGGCCGGCGTGATCCTGAGGAGCGTTGAGCCGGAGATGTTTGTGAAGTGCGCGCGCAAGGTGCGCGATGGTGAACTCTGGGTTCCAAAGAAAAGCCTGACCCGACTGGCACGGGAATCCGCCGAAGCAACCGGCAAACCGGTCCTCCGCCCGGTTGAGACACTGACGCGCCGCGAGAAGACCATCATCAGTTGCCTCGTCCAAGGCTGGCGTAACCGGGAAATTGCCACCCACCTCAAGATTACCGAGCAAACGGTCAAAAACCACCTGCGAACGATTTTCGACAAGGTAGGCGTTTCGGACCGCCTCGAACTGGCCCTCTACGCCATCCACCAGCAACTCGAGCTGCCTCCCATCGGCACCTAGCCCGGTTCGCGCTGGGCCCTTGACCCTGCGTTTTTCCGGGCACCAAAAGCCTCTTGGAGGTCTGACCGGGCTTGTGCTAGGATAGGCCCGCGATGTAGCCCGTCGGGCCGGTTCGGCGACCATCCGGAGCGCCGCCCTTGAATAGTTTTCCTAACCGCAAGCAATCCAAGGAGTTAGCAGGGAGTTGGAAAACGAGCAGAGGTTTCTGTGGGGCCCGGCTCCTGCCTCCCAGCCCAGCCCTGAGGGGGACCTTTTGACTCCCGCCCGCCCACCCAAGCCCGACAGCAGGGTCCGGCCCAGACCCGAGTCAGCCTGCGAGCCGGAAATTGACGCTTTCCTGGACTTCGTGCGGGTGGAAAAGGGACTGGCCGCGAACACGCTGGAAAGCTACGCTCGCGACTTGGCGGGGTTTGGGGCATTTCTGGAACGTCGGGGCAGGCCGCTGGTCAAGGCCCGACGCGAAGATATCCGCGAATTTCTCGCCCTCCTTTACGACCGGCGGCTCAGCCCGCGCTCGGTGGCCCGGCACCTGGTGTCGGTCAGGAGCTTCTTCCGCTTTCTCGTCCGTGAAGGA
>CAZKXX010000090.1:0-15425 GCA_964556705.1 uncultured Acidobacteriota bacterium | reverse complement strand
CTGGCCGACCCCTCGACGGGCGTGTTTCGGATTCCCACCAGCCGCGTGACAGCTCTGGATGGGGCGACCGTGTCGCCGCTGGTCTCAAATATCATGGGCACGTGTGCCACGGTGACCGGGTCGCCCGGCTCGGCGCCCTCCTGGAACCAGTGGACGGTGTACAACGCGCCGGACCAGACGGCGGGCGGCACGACACCTGTGAACGCGACGATCGATTATTCCACGGCCACTTACGTTCCCCCGGTTCTTAACGCGGACGGCGTTCCGGCCATCTGGTTCAAGGTGAACACCTACGGAAACTACGACACATCTCAGACGCCGGCCAGGCCCTTCTTCCAGACCTACGTGCTGGACGTTCGCCTGACGCTGACCGTCCAGCAGGCGCAGGTGGACCCGGAGACGGGAACTCGCCGCGTGCAGCGCCTTCAAACGCACATCGTGCCCCGCAACGTGAACGACGCGCTGACAATCGCAAGGAGTGGCGGTTCCATGTTCTTGCCGGCCGTCCCGACGGATCCGACCCAGTGCACCGGGTCGCCGCCGAATCGAGTCTGCAACACTCTGCCGCTGCCCTGAGGGGAAGCGCCCGGGTGGAAAGCGGAGGTTGAATCCATGTTACGACGAATGAGGGACCCACGAAGGACTTCCGAGCGCGGTGTCGCTTTGATTCTGGTGATGCTGGCGATTCTGGTCCTGACCACGCTGGCGGCCGCCATGGTCTTCAGCGCGCGTTCCGAGACGCTGGCCAGTTACAACTACCGAATCGGCAGCCAGGCGGAGTTCGTCGCCCAGGCGGGCATCCAGCGGGCCCTGAACTTTCTCTCCAGCTCCAGCTACGCGACGCTGCCGCCGGGTCAGGTCTCGACCGGCCTTTACTATCGCGCCTCGAAGTACGCCGCCAATCCTGTGGACATGTATTTCACCGACGAATCGGTGGTCAACTGCCTCGCGGGTTGCACGGGCGGGGCCGGCGCGGTGACGCTCGGAACGAGCACCTCCGCCAGCCGCTATCCCCCGCAGGCCGTGACCGGGGGCACGGACGTCATCGCCAACTGGGTGTCCGCCATGAATAACCAGACCATCGCCGATGGCCGCGGCGGCACGGGGACGTTTACGGTGACGGCGGAGATGCTCGAATATCACACCGTCAACAACGCCTTCTTCGGCGTTCCGGCCTCGGGTTGCGGCGACGCGATGGCGAATCTGGGGGTCTGCCGCCAGACCTATGAAGTCTGGCGCATTACTTCCCGCGGCCGCTGGAACAGCAACATCGGGGGGGGAGGAGCCACGCCGGCCGTCGAAATGGTGGCGACCATCGGGCCGTTGTATGTGCCCTATTTCGGCAGCGCGCTCTACGGCCTGTGCAATGCGACGTTAAGCGGCAGCACCTGCACGGACAGCTACAACTCGTCAGTGGGATCGTATGGCGGCACCGACACGACTGCGTGTGTAACCGCAAGCACGTCCACCACCAACGCCTCTTTTTCCGGCGCCGGAGTCGGCTCGAACGGCGGGGTGACCATTAACGGCGCGGCCGTCACCATTGGGGGAAACGTCACGTACGCGAACCAGAGTACGGATCCTTCGTGCAACACGGGTTTCCAGGGGACGGACTCCGGCATCGGCGGCTCGGTCCTTCCCGGCCCGGCGATTCCGGAGCCTCCCTTGCCGGACATGACAGCCTGGGGCTACACGCCGACGAACGCCACCGCAATGGACATCACCTCGCCGTCCGGCAGTACGGGCGGCTGGACGAGGATTGCCCGCGTCGTGGATATCCACATGGGGGTGACGGTCCCGCCGGTTCTTCCCGCCGGGATTTCGGCCTGTCCCGCGGGTTTCACAGCCTACGCCGTCTCTTATCGAGTGGAAGAGAAAAGTGGTGTGTACGCTTACACGGGGAGCTGCGCGGGGGTTGACGGGGCCGGGACTTCGGATGACCCGTACCTGCTCGGGGAACTTTCCGCGAGCCAAAACCAGGGAACCACTTCCACCATCAATTTGATCGCCCCGGGAAATGGACTGACAGATCCGACCTACGTGGCGGCCAACGAGATCGTCGTCGGCTCGGGCGGGTTCATCAACATGTCGGCCTCAGCGCCCGCGATGCCGTTGACCACGGCAGCAGGGACTTACAACCCGCGACCGCCGGCGAACACGAATACCTCCATGGTCATGAATGTTGCGACGCGGGTCAACATGGGGGGGACCTCGGAGTTGAACTACAACCCGGCGTCTCCCGGCACCCCGGCGCCGGACTACCTGAAGATCAACATCCATGGAACATCGAGCACGGCGCTCGACCTGACGGGCCAGTCGAAGCTTGTGGCCCTCGTCAGCGTCCCGAACGGAGGCGCGCGGCTATCGGGCGGAGGAGCCAGCAGCAAGGGAGCCTTCTTCGGGGCGATCCTCGCCAAGAACGTCGTTGACCAGGGGAACTACTCGGTTCACTACGACCTGGCCGCCAAAACCCAGAGCGGGTCGCTGTTCAGCCCTCGCATCATCAGCGTGACGCGGCCGAAATTCTGAAGGGCGCGGGGGCGGCGCCGGCCCGAACCGCCGGCGCTGCCCTTCCCCGATGTCGCTCCTTGAAAAGTTATTGACCAGCCTTAATGCCGGTGGAGTAAGATGAGGGCGCCGTGGGCCAGACACCTTTATCTTCGCCCGGCCAGCCCGAACCGCGCGCAGCGGAGCAGGTCCGCGCCCAGATCCCGATCCGCGTCAACGGATTCGACGAAAACCGCGGACGGTTTCAGGAAGATGCCCGCAGCACCGCGGTCAGTCCTTACGGCGCGCGAATCGCTTTGAAGACCTGGCTGATTCCCGACGACGTCATCCGAATCGTGAACCTGGAGAGTTACGCAGAGGCCGACTTTCGCATCGTCGGACCGATCCGGATCGAAGCCGGGGGACTGTCGGAGTGGGGCGTCGAGTGTATCGAGGAAGGGCGAGACGTCTGGGGCGTGGAGATGCCCTCGCCGCGCGAGCCGGAGGAGGCCGAGGCCGGCGCGCTGCTCGAGTGCCGAATCTGCGCGCGCCAGGTGTTGTGGCCCATCACGTGGATGGAAGCCGAAGTCCTCAACGCCACGGGCATCGTGGTCCGCAACTGCGAGCGATGTCTGAAGCCCACGTACTGGACCTACGCGGACGTGACCCGCCGGCCCCGAAACTATCCGCCCTTTGCCGACGTCGCTCCGCCGCCCCTCGAAGTCCGGCAGAAGCGCGTCGTCAACACGCGCAAGCATCGACGCCTGCCCCTGCATCTCCCCATCTACATCCGCAGCGAGCGCGGCGAGGAAGAAACGACCAGGACCGAGAATATTTCGGTCGGCGGTTTCGCGGTGATTCTCTCCATGGAGCTTCAAGTCGGCGAAAAAGTCGTCTTCACCTGTCCGCACGTTCGTGACGGACAGAACATCGAGCAGCGGGCGGAGTGCCGATGGGGAGCTTCAGTCACTCCCGGAGGAACGCGGAAGATATACGGGTTCATGAACCTGCCCTGAGGTCGCGATTCCGGGATTTTCCCGAACTCGCGGGGCGCGGAAGCTGAAGAAGCGCGACTCCGGAAGAAGAAGATGTCCGACTCACGGCCCAACTCTGACCCGGCGGCCGAGCAGGCCCTGCCCACCGTCCTGACCGGCTCGTGGCCGGACCGCCTCCGCTCCCTCTTCGCCCGCCACCTCGAAACGATCTTCGTCATCCTCATTGCGCTGATTGTGGCCGCAGTCTTCTTCCTCTTTCCCTACAATCGCATCGCGTTTCTGAATTTCTTCTATCTGCCGGTCCTCGCCGCGGCCTACTTTTTGGGAAAGCGGAAGGCGGTGCTGGGCGCCACACTCTGTATCCTCCTGATGGTCTTGCTCGCTTACCGCGATCCGGAATCGTTCACGGTGCTGGGCGCGCGATTGGACGCGCTCCTGCTCGTCGGCATCTGGGGAGGGTTCCTGATTCTTTCCAGCGCCGCCGTGGGTTCTCTCCAGGAAAGGCTGGTGAGAGGTTTCGCAGAGACTCGGCAGTTGCTGGAGGAGCTGCGACGGACCCGCGTCTTTGAAGAGATGAAGGAGAAGGTGGAGCGCACGCTCTACCAGACGATGGACCCCGTGGTCGCCAAGCTCGCCACGGAGGGAAAACTCCGCTACGAAAAGCGCGACATCAGCATCATGTTCACGGACCTTTCGGGGTTCACGAACTATTCGGACCGCAACCGGCCCGACGTGGTGTTGGAAGAGCTGAACTCCTTCTTCGGCCAGATGGAACCGGTGATTGAGATGTTCCGCGGGCACATTGACAAGTATATGGGTGACGGGGTCATGGTCGAGTTCGGCGCGCCCGTGGATTATGACCGTCACGCCCTGCTCGCCGGGCTCGCGGCCTGGAAGATGCAGGAGAAAGTCCAGAAACTGAAGCTTCCCTGGCGGCTGCGCATCGGCATCGCGACGGGCAGCACCGTCGTCGGCATGTTCGGCGTGCGCCGTCAGGCTTACAGCGCTCTCGGCGACCGCGTCAACGTCGCTAAGCGGCTCGAAGAAATCTGCAAGCCGGATCGCATCTACATTGATGAGCCCACGATGCGAGCCGTCGAGCCCTTTTTTGTCGCGGAAAAGCTGCGCAGTCACGGGCTGAGCCGGGAGAGCGATCAGCGACTGCTCGATCAGCAGACGGCCCTGGAAGAGCGGATTCGCCGCGAGGGCGAATCGCCCGAACTGCTCTACAGCCTCGGCATGACTCACTTCGAGCTCCACGACGCCTCGGCCGCGATCCGCTGCTTCGAGCGCGCGCTCGAACTCGACCCGGAATCGAAGCAGATCAAGCTGGCCTACGCCGACGCCAACATCAAGAAGGACGAATTCGAGAAGATCCAGCTCAAAGGCAAGCTGCGCCGCGTGGCCGTCTATGACGTCATCGCGCTGAAGGATCGCTGCCTGAACCCCGCTATCCTTCCCCCCTCGCTGGTGCAGAAGTACCGGGACGCCTTTGCCCAGGTGGACGTGCCCGAAGATGTGGTTCTTTCGGTCGAGGCCCTGGACGGTTCGGTCGGCCACGGCCGGCTGACGGCGCTGCTTTCCTACGCCCTCGCCGACCGTCTCCATCTGAACGAAGAGCTGAAGAAAACGCTCCTTCTGGCCGGCTACGTTCAGGACCTCGGGAAGGAAGCGATTCCTCATCACATCCTCAACCGGACGGGCAGCCTGAGCGAGCAGGAAACCCGCATCCTCGAACGGTACGTCCACGAAAGCGTGGCCACGCTGAAGCGGCTGGGTTACGTGGACCCGCAACTGCTCGAAATTGTCGAACACCATCATGAGACCTGGGTGGGCACGGGATATCCGGACCGGCTTTCGGGCGAGCAAATCCCCCTCGGCGCGCGCATCACCGCGGTGGCCGAGGCTTACAGCGCGCTGACCTCCTGGCGGCCGTACCGCGAAGCGTGGGACGCCCGGGTCGCCCTGAGCGAGATGCGCAAGAGCGCGGAAAAGGGCGTCTTCGACCCCCACGTCGTCCAGGCAATGATGGACCTGTTCGAAGCGCACCCGCTGATTCCTTCTTCCGGCTCATCCCTATAGAATTGAAGGCAGGGTTCGGCGGCGGTCCGGCGGGAGCCTTCCCGGCCCCCGCGGATCGATTCCGCCGACCAGGCGGCTCGCGTGCCGTTTGGCCACACCCTCAGGAGGAACGTCATCATGCGTCCGGAAACAAGACGATTTCTTCGAGAAAATCTCCTCGGCCTCAGCCTGGTCTTGATCGGCCTGGTCTGCCTGTCGCTGGCGGGAGTCCTCTACCTCGAGAGCCGGCGCGCGGCGGGCTTCGCGCTCGCCGAGGGCGCGCTGGAAGGCGCCGAAATCGAAGCGCTCGAGCGCCAGAACCGCGCCTTCGAGCGCATCGCGCAACTCGTGACGCCCGCAGTCGTCAACATCCGCACCACGCGCGCCATCCGCGTCCAGCAATCTCCCTTTTTCATGGACCCCTTTTTCCGCCGCTTCTTCGAAGACTTCTTCGGCCCGGGTTACGGCATCCCGCGAGAGCACCGCGAGCATTCCCTCGGAACGGGCGTGCTGATTTCTCCCGACGGGTACATCGTAACGAACAATCACGTCATCGCGCGCGCCACGGAGATTGAAGTCATGCTCGAGGACCGTCGGACCTTCCGGGCCAAGCCCGTGGGCGCTGACCCGCGCACCGACCTTGCGGTCTTGAAAGTCGAAGGCAAAGACCTGCCCGCCGCGCGCTGGGGCGACTCGGATTCGCTCCACGTCGGCGCCACGGTGCTCGCCTTCGGAAATCCCTTCGGACTGAATTTCACCGTGACGCGCGGCATCGTGAGCGCGATTGGACGCTCCGGACTGGGCCTGGAAATTTACGAAGACTTCATTCAGACCGACGCGCCCATCAACCCCGGAAACTCCGGCGGCCCTCTCGTCAACGTTCGCGGACAGGTGGTGGGCATCAACACCGCCATTCTGAGCGCGGCCCAGGGGGCGGGCGGGCAGGGCGGCTGGAACGGCATCGGCTTCGCCATCCCCTCCAACCTCGCCCGCCACGTCATGGAAAGTCTGATCAAAACCGGTCAGGTGACGCGCGGGTACCTGGGAGTTACGATGGGCGACCTGAATCCTGCCCTGGCGAGGCAGTTCAAGGTGCCGGACCTGGCCGGCGCGCTGGTTAACCAGGTTGAGCCTGGCTCGCCCGCGGACAAGGCGGGCCTCAAGCAGGGAGACGTGATTCGCAGCGTGAACGGGCGGCCGGTGACCGGCACGGCGCGCCTGCGGTCTCAAGTGGCGAGCACTCCGCCGGGAACGACGGTGACGCTGGGCATCTTGCGTGACGGAAAAGAGATGACGGTGAAGGTCACGCTGGGCCAGCTTCCTGATCAGTTGGCCGGCGGCGCTCCCACGACGGGAACGCTGCGCGGAATCCTCGTGCAGGAACTCACGCCGGAAATCCTGCGCCAACTCGGTTTGCCGCGCGGAACGCAGGGCGTGGTGATCAGCGACCTCGATCCCGAGAGCCCCGCGGCGCGGCGCGGACTGCGCCCGGGCGACGTCATCGAAAGTATCAACCGCGACTCGGTCACCTCGGTTGAGGACTTCAACCGGCTTGCGGCGCGGGTCACGGGCGAGGTCCTGTTGCGCGTCAACCGGGGCGGACAATCCGCTTTCGTGGTGATTGCGCCCGACGGAGAATAAGCCGGGGAAACGGGCACAGTGATGCTCCCAAGCCGGGGAAGACGTGTCTTGAATATGCTTCTGGCTGTCGCGGTCGCGCTCGTCTTTATGGCGATTTCGCTGAGACTGATCGAAAACCGGTTGATCTTCTTTCCGCCCAAATTCCCTCAGGGTTTCGCGGACCCGGCCGTCTACGGCCTTGAGGCGGAGGAGGTCTGGCTTACGGCGTCGGACGGCGTGCGGCTGAACGCCTTCTTCGTCGCGGCCCCGGATTCCCGCCGCGTCATGCTGTTACTGCACGGCAACGCGGAAAACATCGGATACGGCCTGCCTCGATTGAAGGAGTTCTCGGCTCTGGGCCTGAACCTCTTCGCGCTCGATTATCGCGGCTACGGCAAGAGCGAAGGCTCGCCGGATGAAGCGGGCGTCTATCGCGATGCCGACGCGGCTTACCGTTATCTCGTGGAGGAGGGCGGCTTCCGTGGCGAAGACGTCATCCTGTATGGAAACTCGCTGGGCGGAGCCGTGGCCGTGGACCTGGCGGCGCGCCAGCCCTGCGGCGCCCTCATCCTCGAAAGCACGTTCACGAACGCCCCCGAAATGGCCCGGCGCATGTTTCTCCTGCCGCTGTTCCGGTATATTCCCCGAAGCCGCTTCGATTCGCTCAGGAAAATCTCGAGCGTGCGCGCGCCGGTGCTCATTATTCACGGGACCCGCGACGAGGTCGTCCCTTTCGCCATGGGTGAGCGTCTGTTCGAGGCCGCGCCCGAGCCCAAACGCTTTCTTCGCGTCGAAGGCGCGGGACACAACGATGTCCTTGCTGTGGCGGGTGAGAAGTACCTTGAGGCGATGCGAAGCGTTTTGGGTCGCAAGGATGAAGAGTAACGTGTAAAGGCTGAAGTGTGAAGGATGAAGTGTGAAACCTGAAAAGAACAAGATCTGGAACATTCGCGAGAGGGTGTTCGCATATGCTTTGCGTGCCATCAAGCTTTATCAGGCCCTTCGCAAAGGGAACGACGGTGCCGGATGGGAAATCGGCCGACAGTACTTGCGCTCCGCAACGTCCGTGGGCGCGAACATTGAAGAAGCCCAAGCGGCTGAGAGCCGCGCAGATTTCATTCACAAATACGGACTCGCTCAAAAGGAAGCAAAAGAGAGCCGGTACTGGCTCAGGCTGCTTGGCGAATCGGGGATACTGCCGAAGGAACGGCTGACATCGATGGTGGCTGAAACAGAAGAGCTCATTTCCATCATCACCGCTATCATTGTCAAGACGAAAGCGAAGGACAGGATCCAAACGAAGTGAGACCGGGGAGTTGACCGCAGAGGATTGGATTCCTCCTTCATACTTCACCCTTCACACTTCACACTTTACCCTTTACACTTGGTCGTTATGAAGTTCGTGGACGTCTTCCGCCACAGCAAACGCGGCGATGGCAAAGGCCTGAGCGAGGAAGGGCGGGAACTGGCGCGCCAGGCCCGCCCGCTTCTCGCGCCGAGCTACGACCTGGTCATTTCCAGCCCCAAGGAACGCGCGCGCGAAACGCTGGAAGCTTTCGGGTTTGAACGCTACGAACTCGATGACGCCTTTACGGCGGTCAACCCCTGGGAGCCGTTTGACGCGGAAGTGAGCAGAGTCTCAAAGGAGCGGGGTGTCACGCCGCTCGCCGCCTGCTGGGAAATTCCCGAAGCGTTGAACTACCTGAAGCTCCAGGGTGAGACGTTTCTCGCCGCCGTCCGGCGCATCGCGCGCAAGCTGCCGGAGGAAGGGCGCGCCCTCATCGTCTCGCACGGAGGCATCCTCGAAGCCGCGGCGCTCCACGCCTGCCCGCGCTACGACCTCGCCGAACTCGGCGGCGAGATCGGTCTCTGCGAAGGTGTGTCGTTCAAGTTCGACGGAGAGAATCTTGCGGGATTTGAAGTGAAGCGCCTTTGAGCGCCCGGCGCAGCGCGAGACGCGCGGGCTTTTAGAAATCAGGAAATCAAAAGTTCCAGCGCCACCACAGCCTGCTTCGGAATCGTCACTTGGGCCGCGCCTCCCGAGATATTCACGGAAAGTTTCGCCGGTTCGACTTTGTGAGGATTCTCGAAGGTGTTGGCCGCGGCGATATTCTCGTGCGTCAGCACGCTCCCGCGCGCTTCGGTGACGCGGGCCCCGCCCGCGAGGCGAATCCACGCCGCCACCGCCGCGTCGAGTGATGGGTTCGTCAGCGTCACCGTCAGACGCTTCTCACGAATCGAAGCCGAGCCGGAAAGCCCCGGCAGTTTGGCCGTCCCTTCGAGCACGGGAACCGTCAGTTCTGGAATCTTGATGCGCAGCGGCACGCGCCGAGCCCCCATGTGCGGGCGATACATTTCAAACGTGTAGTAGGCCGGCGTGCGAGTGTATTTGTCCTCGTGCGCCAGGAAGAGCGAGTGCAGGCAGTTCACTGTCTGCGCGATGTTCGCCATGGCGATCTTCTCAACGTGGCGATTGAAAACGTCGAAGGTCAGCGCGGCGTGGACGGCGTCGCGCAGCGTGATAATCTGACTCAGGATGTAGCCGGGCGCGATCAGCGCGCCCGTCGCGTACCACGTCCCCCACTCGTCAATCACGAATTTCGTAAAGTGCTCCGGGTCGAACTCGCCCATGATGGCCCAGTGCTTCTCGATGATGGGTTCCATCAGCAGGCCTTTGGCGAGCACGGCGTACCACTCCCGCGCCGTGGATTTTTCCGGAATCACCGAGGTAGGCCGGAAATCCGTGTAGAAGTGCAGTCCCAGCCCGTGGACACGCGAGCGCGGATGGCCCTGCAAGCCCGCGAAAAAGCCTCGCGTCCAGTCCAAGTCCATGTCCTGAGAGTGGCCGCGCGGGCCGGTGGCGACGAAGAACGGCTCGGTGTAAACCGGAAACTGCGTGATAAATTGCCGGTAAAGCGTGGCGTACTCGCCCGGTTTCATTTCTCCGCCGCAGCCCCAGGACTCGTTGCCGACGCCCCAGTAACGGACGTTGAAAGGTTCGCGGTCGCCGTTCGCGGCGCGCTCGTCAGCCAGGCTCAGCGTGCCCGCGGGCGCGTTGCAGTAACTCACCCAGTCGTGAAACTCGCGGGGGCTTCCGGAGCCCACGTTCGCCGCGAAGTACGGGTCGGCGCCCACCAGCCGGCACAGCTGCATGAATTCATGCGTTCCGAACTGATTGGGCTCTGTGTGGTGCATCCCCTTCGGCATCCGCGCTTCCCAGAAGTTGTACGTCCTCGGACGCTTCTCGCGCGGGCCGATGCCGTCGCGCCAGTGGTAGCCGTCGGCAAAACACCCGCCCGGCCAGCGCAGGTTCGGCGCGCCGATGCGCTTCATATCGTCGGCGAACGCCTTGCGGATGCCGCCGGCGTTCGGCACTTTCGAATCGGGCCCCACCCAGATGCCGTCGTAGATGACGCCGCCCAGATGCTCGATGAAATGCCCGTAGAGGTGCGGATTGATTTCCGGGCCGAGCTCACCGGGACTGATCTCGATTTCGGCGTCGGCAGCCTGGAGCGGCAGACGGTGAGTCAGCAAACCGGCGCCGGCCAGCGCCGCTGTTTTCAGAAATCCGCGTCGTCGCATCTCAGCTCCGCATAATTCAGTCGGTTGTTGTGCAGGCACCGGCGTGATCAGAGTCGCGACGCCATCAGTTTCACGTCCGAGCGCCCCCAGGCCTTCTCGAACTGCGCGCGAATGTCGGCCGCCTCGTCGTTTTTCCCTTGCGCTTCGAGCGCCTTGGCCAGCCCGAACAGCGACCAGCCGTTATTGCGATGGCGCTCGAGGTCTTCGCGATAGACCTTCTCCGCTTCGGCGGCACGTCCGGCCTCGAGCAGCACCGCGCCGAGCGAGTGCCGAACGGGCAGGTACCAGTCCGGCGGCTCGGCGTAGATGAGATTGTCTTCCAGCCGCACGCCTTTGCGCAATTCCGCAATCGCCGTCTTCCGGTCGCCGCGCTGAGCGGCGAGTTCTCCGGCCAGAATGCTCGTGGCGATTTCGACCAGCGCCGAAAGCGCGTTCTGATCGAAAATCTTCATCTTGCCCAAATCCGGTTTGGCGGCAATGGCGCGGAGCGCTTCAAGTTCGGCTTCCGCCTCCGCGGGACTCTCCTTTCGCAGATAGGCCAGCCCGCGCGCGTAGTGCCACATCGCTTTGATGAAAGGGTACTCGTCGGAAGGCGCCGGCTCGCGCAGCACGTCATCCCACTGCCCGAAGCGCGCCATGGACATCAGCGGAATCGTGCGCAGGAGGCGACCGAAGGCGAACCCCTCGGTGTGCAGCGCGTGGTCGTCCACTTTCGACGCCACTTTCCGCGCGGCTTCCATCGCCTCGTCGCGGCGCCCCGCCATCGCCAGCGCTGCCCAGAGCATGTGGATGTTGTGCGGGTAGTACGCCGCGGGGTAAATCCCCTGCGCGCGGCATTGCGTGATGTAGTCTTCGTCGGCGGCGATGGCGCGGAGGTTCGACTCCACAGCGTCCTGGTAGCGACCGACGCGAATGTAAATGTGCGACGGCATGTGGACCAGATGCCCCGCGCCGGGGACCAGCCCGCCGAGCTTGTCGGCGCTCGGGACTCCGCGGTCGGGGTCCTTCGACGCTTCGACGGCATGGATGTAGAAATGGTGCGCCCCCGGATGGCCCGGAACGTCTTTGATAACCTTCTCCAGCGCCGCGAGCGCTTTTTCCATCCCGGGGCGCGGCTTGCCGTCTTTCGTCCAGTAGTCCCACGGCATCGTATCCATCACCGCTTCGGCAAAAAGCGCGCCGACGTCGGGGTCATCGGGGAATTTACTGTAAAGGCCCGCCATCGCCTTCGCGTAGGCGCGGTTCAGTGCTTCGCGGTCCACTTGTTCGCCTTCGGCGTAGCGGGTGGCCAGCGCGTCAATCAGCGCCTGGTCGAGGGGACTGGCGCCGGCCTTCGTCTCCAGCGCTTTCTGAATCGCCGCGTGCGCATTCTTCTCGCGGTCCGGGTCGGGCCAAGGGTCGTTGATGTTCGGTCCCAGGCTGATGGCCTGGCCCCAGTAGGCCATGGCGCAATTCGGGTCCAACCGCGCCACTTCCTTGAACGACCGTTCCGCTTCGGCGTGGTTGAACCCGTAGTAAAGCGTCAGGCCCTGATCGAAAAATTTCTGCGCCTCCGGTGAACTCGTTGTCACAGCGCGTTTGAAATTTCCAAGGTTGTTGAGCCACGGCGAAAGCCGCCCGTCTCGCGTGGTGTGCCCCAGTTCGTCCGATGGGCCGCCGGAATCCGTCGATCGGCTGCAACCCGTCGCAATCAACCAGAGCGCGCACGCCACTCCGGCGGCGAGCGCATTTCGAAAACCTCGGAAACGCATCGGCATCCCTCCCTTGAGATCGTCTCGTACCCGGCCCTACGCGCAGAAGTTCGGCAAGGCGGGCCGGCGAAACCCGCAGGCTTTCGTCCTCTGGAGTGAATTCCCCGGTGCAGTCTACTTCAGACCGCCTGGGGAGCGGAAGAGGGTCCTTCAACTTCGCCGCGCGAGCCGGCAGACGGCCACAGGGCGGGCCCCTCGGACGAGGGGAGGCATGAAGGGCGATCTCGCTTACGTCGTCGCGCTCGGCCGCGCGCCGCCGGAAGCGCCGCCCAGCGGCGGCGCGCCCGGTGCGCCGTGGCACTTCTTGTATTTCTTTCCGCTGCCGCACGGGCAGGGATCGTTGCGCCCGACTTTTTCCTTGCGGATGACCTGCTGCGGCTTCTCCGTGGCGCCCGCCCCGATGAAGCGCATCTGCGCCTGCTCGCGCCGTTTGCGCCGCTGGTACTCGCGGATCATCTCCTCTTCTTCGTCGGGCGTGCGCATCAGGAAGAGGTAGCGGAGCGTCTCGTCCTCGATGCGGTCCATCATCGCTTCGAACATCCGGAACGATTCTTTCTTGTACTCCACCAGCGGGTCGCGCTGCCCGTAGCCGCGCAGCCCGATCCCTTCTTTCAGGTGGTCCATAGCCAGCAGGTGGTCCTTCCACTGCTGGTCCACCACCTGGAGCATGATCATGCGCTCGTGCACGCGCATGCGTTCCGAACTCCAGACCTTCTCGCGCTCTTCGTAGCGTTCGCGGACGATCTGCCGGATCTTCTCCGTGACCTGGTCGAGAAACTTCGGGTCGAACTTCAGATCGCTCTTTCGCAGATCGACGCCGAAACGGTTCCAGAACTCGGCGTACAACCCCTTGAGGTTCCATTCATCCTGATGGACTTCTTTCGGGCAGAACGTCGAGACGACCCATTCGACGACGCGGTCGGCGCTGTCGAGAATGTATTCTTTCTGCTCCGCGCCCTCCAGCAGCTGCCGGCGCAGGCCGTAAACGGCCTCGCGCTGCTTGTTCATCACGTCGTCGTATTCGAGCAGGTGCTTGCGGGCTTCGAAGTTCTGCGCTTCGACCGTCCTCTGCGCCGCCTCGATTCGCTTGCTGATAAGCTTCGACTCGATGGGCACGCCCTCTTCCATGCCCAGCTTGTGCATGATCTTCGAAATGCGCTCTCCCGCGAAAATCCGCAGCAGGTCGTCTTCGAGCGAAAGGTAGAACCGCGAGGAGCCCGGATCACCCTGGCGTCCGGCGCGCCCGCGCAACTGGTTGTCGATGCGCCGCGCCTCGTGCCGCTCCGTGCCGAGAATGTGCAGACCGCCCAGTTCAACGACGTGGTCATGCTCTGCATCCGTCGTTGTCTTAAACTTTCGAATGAACGCTGTCCAGTTTTCGCGCCACGTCGTGTAGGCCTCGGCGTACTGTTGGAACAACTCCTCGGGTGAACCCGGCGGCGGCGGCTCGGGCGGCTCGGGATCGATTCCGTCCTGTCGGTATTTTTCGGGATTCTTGCGGAACTCCTCGCGCGCCATGGTTTCGGGATTCCCGCCGAGGAGAATGTCCGTGCCGCGGCCGGCCATGTTGGTGGAAATCGTCACCGCGCCGACGCGACCCGCCTGCGCGACGATAAGCGCTTCGCGTTCGTGCTGTTTGGCGTTGAGCACGTTGTGCCGCATCTCGCGCGCCTCGAGCACTTCGAGCAACCGCGCCGGCGGGCATCCGATTTCGATGAGGTAATCGAGCACGGGCAGGTGTTTTTCCTCGACGCCCTGCGCCAGGGCGACGAGCGGCCCGGCGAACGCTTCTTCGGGCGCGGGCGGCGGGCGGTGCGCGTAATTCGGCCGGCCCTTTTTCAGCACCGCGGCCAGAAACTGCGCGCGCGTGCCGTTGGGTCCGGGAGCGCCGGCGCCGGCGGCGAGCGAGCGGTAACGTCCCTCGGCGAGCAGCTGGCGGACTTCCGACGCGGTCACGCCGGCGCGCACCAGCCACGCGACAGCCTCTGAGTGCTGCGCCGCGAGCTGCTCAGCCCACTTCGCGAGCCTCGGGCCTTCCAGCCCCGCCGCGCGCGCCAGCTCCTGCAGGCGCTGCGGCACCACGCCCGCTTTGCGCAGCGCCGAGCTCAGCTTCTCCGATTTCTCAATCGCAATCGTTCCCACCAGCACCGGCTGCCCGCGCAGGTGGTACTCGCGGATTTCTTCGATCACCGCGTTGAACTTCTCGCGTTCGGTGCGATAGACGACGTCCGGGTGCTCGTGCCGGATGAGGGGCCGGTTCGTGGGGATGACGACGACTTCCAGCTTGTAGATCTTTTCGAACTCCGCCGCTTCGGTTTCCGCCGTGCCCGTCATGCCGGCGAGTTTGGAGTACATGCGGAAATAATTCTGGAAGGTGATGGTGGCGAGCGTCTGGTTCTCGCGCTCGATCTTGACGCCTTCCTTGGCCTCGACGGCCTGGTGGAGGCCGTCACTCCAGCGCCGCCCGGGCATCAGGCGTCCCGTGAACTCGTCCACGATGATGACCTGGCCTTCTTTGACGACGTAGTCTTTGTCGAGATGGAAGAGCGTGTGGGCGCGCAGCGCCTGATAGACGCCGTGGATGTACTCGATGTTCGCCGGGTCGTAGAGGTTTTCGAGTCCGAGAATCTTTTCAGCCTTGGCAATACCGGACTCGGTCATAGACGCCTGGCGGTGCTTCTCGTCCACCTCGTAGTCCACGCCCGGCTCGAGCTGCGGGATGACTTTCGTACAGCGGTAATATTTCTCCGTGGACTCATCGGAAGCGCCCGAGATGATGAGCGGCGTGCGCGCCTCGTCAATCAGGATCGAGTCCACTTCGTCCACGATGGCGAAGTGGTGCTCGCGCTGCACGCAGTCTTCGAGCGCGAACTTCATGTTGTCGCGCAGGTAGTCGAACCCGAACTCGTTGTTCGTCCCGTAGGTGATG
>CAZKXX010000089.1:0-15542 GCA_964556705.1 uncultured Acidobacteriota bacterium | reverse complement strand
GAACGGCTCGACGGTGGACGTGGCCAAGGGCAAGACGATCACGATTGCCCCCCAGGCCCAGCGAGCCCCGGCTCCGGCGGCTGGCGGTGCGAGCGGTGCGAGCACGGCTCTTCAAGTCGGATCCGTTGCCGCCTCCACGACCAGCGTCGTGACTTCCAGCGTGGCCATTTCGCGTGCCGGGGACGCTCGGGACGCGGCGGCGGCAGCCAATGCCACAGCGGCACAGGCTGTCTCGGCGGCGAACGCGGCGACGGCGGCGGCCAATGCGGCCACGGCGGCGGCCAACGAGGCGACGGCAACCGCCAACGCGGTCGGTTGTGCGCTCGACGCCCTCGAACCGATTACGGGCGTCAGCCCTTACCAAACCGACTTTGGCGGCACCTGCGACTAATCTCGGGCTGAACTCGCGGTTTCCAACTTGACTGATAAAGCGGGTTCCGAGCGCATCGCGCTCGGAACCCGCCCATTTCTTTTTCGCTCCTTATCAAGTCTTGCCTGCCCTCCGTAATTTCTTACGCTCGATGCTCAAATCCGCCGAAGCGCTTCCGAGTTCCGGTCCGGATTGCGCGGCAACCCGGCGGCCACTGATTTTCGAGCTGTTCAGCTTGCTGTCGGTCTGACGGTCGGCCTTTCGATTGCCGATGGAACTCAATTGGCTTAGCACCCTGCAACTTGTCCTCGTCGGGGCCGCCGCGGGCGGCGTCGGAGCGATGACGGGAGTGGGAGGCGGGCTCATCCTCACGCCCGTCCTGACCCTTTTTTTTCACGTTCCCATTCACCAGGCCATTGGCACGAGCCTGTGCTGCGTCATCGCCACCTCGGCGGGTGCGGCGGCCAGTTACTTGGAAGATCGGCTGTGTGACGTGCGCTTGGGTGTCAAGCTCGAGCTGGCCACGACAGGGGGCGCGGTCGTCGGCGCGCTCGTCGCCGGACTGCTCAGTCGGCAGGCCCTGGCGCTGATCTTTGCCGCGTTCCTGACGGGCGCGGGAATTTCAATGCTGCGCCGCCGCGCACAGCAGTCTCCAGACGACGAGGACCCGAGGAATTACCGAACGCGCCGCCTTCCCCTGGCCATGGTAGGGTCGGGTGGAGCGGGGGTCGTTTCCGGCCTGCTCGGCGTGGGCGGGGGCATCGTCATGGTCCCGCTGATGTACCTGACGATGGGGATTCCCTTCAAAGTGGCGACGGCGACTTCGAATTTCATGATCGGTGTAACCGCCGCCGCCGGTGCTTTCGTTTACTATGCGCGCGGTGACGTAGTCCCCCTGATTGCGGCTCCGACTGCCGTGGGTGTGCTCGCGGGGGCCTGGCTCGGCTCCCACCTCATGCGGCGGACCCCCGGCCGTCGTCTCATGATTCTGTTTTCTGTCCTGGTCTTCTACTTCGCTGCCATGATGGTCTGGCGCGCACTGTTCGGGAGTTACGCCCCATGAGCGGCGCTTCAACCATCCCGGCGCGCGAGCGAGAATTTCGCTGGGTGGCGTTTGTCCTCCGTTATGGAGCGTTGGTGTCGGCGCTTCTGATGGCGGCGGGAGTTGCGCTGGCGCTGGTGGCCGGCGGCTCGCTCACCGCGCCCCACCGGCTCGGTGATTTTCCTCAGCTTCTTTCGCACCTCGTGGAGTTGGATGCGGGGACGATTTCCGAGCTCGGTCTCGTCGTGCTGTTGCTGACGCCCGTAGCGCGCATCCTCGCCACGCTGGCCGCGTTCGCCCGGCTTGGCGAGCACCGGCAGGCACTGGCGGCTCTGGGCGTTCTGGCGATTGTCCTCTACGGAATGAGCTTGGCGGTCCGAGGCTGAGTGGGGTTCAGGCTCCTGAAACGCGACGGATGCGCGCGCCGAGACGAGAAAGCTTTTCTTCAATCCGTTCGTACCCGCGGTCGATGTGATAGACGCGGTCGATCAGGGTTTCGCCCTCCGCCGCGAGTCCCGCGAGGACCAGCGAGGCGCTGGCGCGGAGGTCTGAAGCCTGCACGCTCGCCCCGCTCAGCGGGGTCCGGCCGCGCACCACGGCGCGGCGCCCTTCCACGGCGATTTCCGCTCCCATGCGCACCAGCTCCAGCGCATGCATGAACCGGTTCTCGAAAATCGTCTCCGTAATGACGGAAGTTCCTTCCGCCTGCGTCATCAGCGCCATGTACTGGGCCTGCATGTCGGTGGGGAAGCCCGGGTATTCCTGTGTCGTCACGTCGGCGGCGCGCAGCGCGCCGTCCGGCGAAACCTCGACCTCTTCCTCGCCCAGAACGCGAGTCTCGACGCCCGCTTCCGCCAACTTGGCCATCACTGCGGTCAGATGGGCGGGTCGGGTCTTCGTGACGCGCAGGTTGCCTCGCGTCATTGCACCGGCCACGAGAAATGTCCCGGCTTCGATGCGGTCCGGCACGATGGAGTGTTCGGCGCCGTGTAGCCGCGCGACGCCCCGGATGCGGAGGGTTTCCGTCCCCGCCCCTTCGATCGCAGCGCCCATCGCCTTCAACAACTCGGCAAGGTCAACTACCTCAGGCTCTCGAGCGGCGTTCTCCAGCACCGTTTCACCTTCGGCGAGGGCGGCCGCCATCATGAGGTTTTCGGTGCCCGTCACCGAAACGGTGTCGAAGCAGAAGGTGGCGCCGCGCAGGCCTTCGGCGCGGGCCTCCACGTAGCCGTGCTCGATCTTGAGCGAGGCTCCGAGGCGTTCCAGTCCCCGCAGGTGCAGGTTGATGGGGCGGGCGCCAATGGCGCACCCGCCGGGAAGCGAGACGCGCGCGTGGCCGAAGCGCGCCACGAGCGGCCCCAGCACCAGCACCGAGGCGCGCATCTGCTTGACCAGTTCGTAGGGCGCCGTGGGGTTCAGCAGCGCGCGGGCCTGGATTTCCACCCGGTTCCCGTGCTCCTCGTGAGTGACCGAGGAATCCACGCCCAGCTCGTCGAGCAGGCTGCGCATCGTGCTGATGTCGCGCACGCGGGGCACGTTGCGCAGGACGACGCGTTCGTCGGTCAGCAGCGCCGCCGCCATCGCCGGCAGCGCCGCGTTCTTGGCGCCGCTGATGACCACCGTGCCCTCAAGGGGTCGTTTCCCTTCGATGAGGAACTTGTCCATGATGGAACGGGGTCAGCCCCCGCCCGAAAAAGTGCGTCGGTGGATCAGTGTGTCAGTGAATTCTTGGCGCCAGAAAGATGCCCCACTGACAAACGGATTCACTGACTCAGTTCCTAAAGCACCGGCCTTCCCCTGACGTAGGTCTGCGTCACGAAGTGGTTCTGGTCAAGCACGGCGAGGTCGGCGTCGGCGCCCGGAGCGATGACGCCTTTGTGCTTTTCGATCCCCAGCGCGCGCGCCGGGTTGAGCGTGGCGCAGGCGAGGCACTCGCGGTAGGAAAGGCCCGTAAAATTCGCCAGGTTGCGCACCGCGGCGTCGAGGGTAATAGTGCTGCCGGCCAGATTCCCCTCCACGGTGCGGCAGACGCCGCCCGCCACGTGCACGGTGAAGTTTCCGAGCCGGTAGTTGCCGTCGGGCATGCCGGCGCCGCTCAGGCTGTCGCTGACCAGGATGACGCGCTCGAGCCCTTTGGTCTTGACGAGCAGCCGGATGGCCGTGGGCTCGACGTGCACGCCGTCGCAAATGAGTTCCGCGTTCACGCGGTCGTCGGTGAGCACCGCCCCGATAATCCCCGAATCGCGATGCGCGAACGGCCGCATGGCGTTATAGACGTGGACGGCGTGGGTGGCGCCGGCGGCGATGGCGCGTTCGGCCTCCTCGTAGGTGGCGTTCGAGTGCCCGATCCCAATCTTGAGCCCGTGGCTGCGGGCGCTTTCCAGCACCGCCAGCGCGCCGTTCACCTCCGGAGCCAAGGTGAAGATGCGCGCCGTCCCGCCGGCCGCGGCCAGCAGCTTCTCCAGAATGTCGGTCGAAGGCTGGCGGATCTGCGACGCCGGATGCGCGCCGCGCTTCTTGGCGTTCAGGAACGGGCCTTCGAAGTGAATCCCCACCGGCTGCGCGCCCGGGATCTTGTCTGAGCCGCCATGCGAGCCGGCCTGGATGATTTCGCTCAGTCCTTCGGCGGCGCGCAGCGTCCGCTCGAGGCTGGCCGTGACCGTCGTGGCGAGATAGGCGGTGGTGCCGTGGCGGGCGAGAAAAGTGGAAACGGCGGCGACGGCCTCGGGAGTCCCTTCCATCAGGTCGTGTCCCGCCGCGCCGTGAATGTGCAGGTCAATGAAGCCGGGGACGACGACGCGGTCGGAATTGTCCACGACCGCAGCGGCGGACGGGATACGAACCTTCTCGCGCGTTCCGACCTTGGCGATGCGATACCCTTCGATCAGCACGACGCCGTTTTCGATCTCTTCCGTTGGAGTGTAGATGGTGCCAGCCAGAATCGCCTTGGATGTCTTCATAGGGTTCTCCTGGAGCGTGCCGCGCGTCGTCGAGTCCGTCTGCCTCGCCGCGGTTTCCCCGGCGAAGTCGCTGGCCCGGCCTTACGAAGGACCGCGGCCGTGTCGCGCCGTTCCGCCAGTTGCCGCCGGGCTTCCCGGCTCGAGACCCCGCTGCGCAGCATGAGCAGCGCCGCCGGCAAGTCCCGCCCGGAGTCTTCCAGCGCCCGCGCGGCGGCGCGGCGGGAGACGCCCGCCGCCTTCATCAGGATGGCCTCCGCGCGCCCGCGCAGCTTTCGGTTGGCCTGGCGCAGGTTGACCATCCAATTCGAATAGACACGCCCCCACCGCACCATGCTCGCCGTGGAAAGCATGTTCAGGACGAGCTTCTGCGCCGTGCCCGCCTTCATCCGCGTGGAGCCGGTGATGACCTCCGGCCCTGTCTCGGTCACGATGGCGAGGTCGGCGGCGCGCGCCAGCGCAGAGCGCGGAACGGAAGTCACCGCCACCGTCCTCGCCCCGAGCTTCCGAGCGAAACGGATTCCTCCCAGAGTATAAGGCGTTTCTCCGCTGGCCGATATCCCTACCAGCAGGTCGCGTCGCGAAAAGCCTAACCGGCGCAGGTCACGCTCGGCCTGTCCCGCGTTGTCTTCCACCCCTTCGACCGGACGGAACATGGCCTTGGGCATGCCAGCGAGAACCCCCACGACGCGATCCGTCCCGAACGTGGGAAGGCACTCAGCGGCGTCCAGGACCCCCAGCCGGCCGCTCGTCCCGGACCCCAGATAGACGATGCGACCTCCCGCCCGGAGGCAGGCGAGAGCCATCTCCACGGCGCGCGCGATTCGTGGGAGAACTCTGCCCACGGCTCGGGGAACCGTCCGGTCCTCGCGACTAATAATCCTCAGAATCTCGAGCGTGGATTTCGTATCGAGGGAGGCCGAGGCCGGATTTTCGCGCTCCGTAGCGCGCTCGCGACGAGTTGGCACAGAACCAGATTACTTCACTCGCGGGGTTGAGTGCACCGGATTGTCTGCGTCCCCACTCCTGCCCCAGCCGAAGCCGGAAGCGAATCCGCGCTCAGGATTGGCCGGAGAGCGTTTCCCACCCCCGTCGCTGGAAGTGCACGTAGATTCCCACTCCCGCTGCCGCCCCGATAACCAGGTAGAGCAGCCCTTCCTCTGGGAAGCCCAGAATCAGCTTGCCGGTCCCAAACAGCGCCATGTAAACAAGCACGCAGCCGAGCACCCAGTCGAGGAAATTGTGTCCCGCTTCGCGCACCGGTTTCACGTCCGGAGCCTGTTCGGCAATCTTCTTCCACCCATACACGTCCGGACGAACGCGGCGGTAGAAGCTGACAAGGACGGAGTCGGATTCGGGACGTGTGAGGAACGTGGCCGCGATCCAGGCGACGGTCGTGATCGCGACTGTCATCAGCACGGACTTGGCGAAATCCGCCGCGACGGCGGGGAAGAACATCCGAAGTGTCAACAGAACGACGGCCGCAACGACCATCGCGACGATTTCCGACCAGGCGTTGATGCGCCACCAGTACCAGCGCAGCAGATAGACCGCGCCCGTGCCGGCACCCAGGCCGAGAACAATCTGCCAGGCGCCGCCCACCGTCTCCAGCAGCGCGGCGACGACCGCGCCGAGGACCATCAGAAAGACCGTGGCGACGCGAGAGATTGTCACGTAATGCTTCTCGTCCGCGTTTCGGACCAGGAAGCGGCGGTAGAAATCGTGAACGATGTACGAAGCGCCCCAGTTGAGCTGCGTGCCGATGGTGGACATGTACGCGCCCGCAAAGCCGGCCAGCATCAGGCCGCGCAGCGCGCCCGGCAGGTAATCCACCCAGACCTTGACGTAGCCAACCTCCGCGTCGGCGCCCGGCAGGCGGAGCTGCGGATAGAGGATGGCCGCGGCGAGCGCGGTGAGCACCCACGGCCAGGGACGGAGCGCGTAGTGGGCCACGTTGAAGAAAAAGGTCGCCCAGAGCGAATGCTTCTCGTCCTTGGCGCAGAACATGCGCTGCGCCACATAGCCGCCGCCGCCCGGCTCGGCGCCGGGGTACCAGTTCGCCCACCAGTTCACGAAGAGATAGACGAGGAAGGCCATCAACGGCATCCAGGGAGAATCCAAGTCGGGAATGAAGGAGAGGATCGAGCCTTCACCGCCCAGCGCGGCGCCGCGCTCGGCGTCAATGAGCGCCAACTGCGCCTTCATTTCGCCGATGCCGCCAACTGCTTTGACCGCATACACGGCCAGAACGATGACCATCGCCATGGGCAGGACGAACTGGAGGACTGCCGTCCACAGCACGCCGCGCACACCCGAGATCGCGGCGTAAACGCCGGTCACGAAGAGGCAGACCATCGTCGCCTCGAAGCGGGGCAGGTCGAGCGCCGTGCCCAGGATCTTGACCATCGCCAGCGTGACCCAGCCGATGATCAGGGCATTCATCATCACGCCGAAATAGATGGAGCGGAACCCGCGCAGAAAAGCCGCCGGCTTTCCCGAGTAGCGGATTTCGACAAGTTCCAGGTCGGTGACGAGTTCCGCGCGCCGCCACAGCCGCGCGTAGAAGAACACCGTCATCATGCCGCTCATCAGCAGGCTCCACCAGATCCAGTTGCCCGCGATTCCCTGCTGGATCACGAACCCCGTGACGGCCAGTGGCGTGTCTGCGGCAAACGTGGTGGCCACCATCGAAATCCCCGCCAGCCACCAGGGAGCGTCGCGCCCGGAAACGAAGAAGTCGGAAGTGCTCTGGCTGGCCTGCCGGCGGTAGTACAAAGCGATGGCGAACGTCGCGGCGAAGTAGAGCGCCACGAAAAACCAGTCGAGGGCTGAGAGTTTCATCGGTGTCCTGCTCGCGCGGCTTCGGTTGAAGCTCTCGTTGACACTAAAGGTGCGCCAGTATATAGCAAAGCGGGATGAGTCGGAAGCAATTGAACCGAATTTCGATTTGGCGATGAGCATCCAATCGAAAGTCCGACCGTGGACTGCTGAACGCTGAGGGCTACTTCATTCAACAGGGGACCCATCATGAAGCTTTTCGCAACTGTCGTACTCGTTGCCCTCCTGGGCGTGAGCGGACTGCGCGCCGCGCCGGATCTTGACGAATCGCGGCTGGCCGGCATCGACGCCATCGTCGAGGAGGCTATTCAGGCTGGCAAGGCGCCCGGCGCCGTCGTCCTCATCGGGCATGAGGGGAAAGTGGTGTTTCGCAAGGCCTATGGAAGCCGCTCGCGAATTCCCACCCTTCAGCCCATGGCGGAGGACACGATTTTCGACATCGCCTCGCTCACGAAGGTCGTCGCCACGACGACGGCCATCTTTCAGCTCGTCGAGCAAGGAAGGATTCGACTGATGGATCCTGTCGCCGAGTACTGGCCTGAGTTCGCTGCGAACGGCAAAGCCGCTATCACGATTCGCGACTTGATGACGCATTATTCGGGACTTCGTCCCTCCCTCAGCCTCAAGCCCGAGTGGTCCGGCTACGAGACGGCGATGCAGATGATCGTGGGGGAAACACCGATGGTGCCTCCGGGTTCGCGCTTCATCTACAGCGACATCGGATTCGAGACCCTCGGCGAGGTGGTTCGCCGGGTGACGGGGCAGCCGTTCGACGTCTATTGCGCGGAGAACATCTTCCGGCCGCTGGGGATGAAAGACACGATTTTCAACCCGCCGGCCGCTCTGCGCGAGCGGATCGCGCCGACGCAATACAAGGACGGGACCAGCGGCGAGATGCTCTGGGGCAAAGTGCACGACCCGACGGCCTACAACATGGGCGGCGTGGCAGGACACGCGGGGCTGTTTTCGACGGCCGACGATCTGGCTCTCTTCGCCCAGATGCTGCTCGACGGCGGCGCGCGCGGCGGAGTGCGCGTGCTCAGTCCGCTGAGCGTTGAGAAAATGACGCTGCCGCAGGCGCCGCCAAACAGCCTGATGCAGCGCGCGCTCGGCTGGGATATTGATTCGCCTTACGCGACGAATCGAGGAGAACTTTTGCCCGTCGGGTCTTTCGGCCACACGGGTTTCACGGGGACGTCCATCTGGATTGATCCGGTCTCGCGCACCTACATCATCCTTCTCTCGAACCGCGTCCATCCCGATGGCAAGGGCGACGTGGGAAGCCTGCGCGCGCGGCTGGCGACGCTGGTCGGGGCGGCGCTCGGCCCGGCCTCGGTCGAGAAGGTCCTCGCCAGCCGGCGCTCGCTGACCGGCTTGAACGAACTGACGCGCGGCTGGCGCCTGACCCCTCCGCGAAACGGCCAGGTGCAGACGGGAATCGATGTTCTCGCGGCCCGGAAATTCAAGCCTTTGAGCGGCCGTCGCGTCGGGCTCATCACCAACCATACGGGACGCGATTCGACGGGAACTTCCACGGTGGAGCTGCTCCGGCGCGCGCCCAACGTCACGCTGCGGGCTATCTTCAGCCCCGAGCACGGTTTTACCGGCACCGAAGACGATCGTGTGGGCTCGACGCGCGACCGGCGCACCGGTCTTCCTGTTTACAGCCTTTACGGCGAGGTGGAGCGGCCAACCGCGCGTATGCTCGAAGGGATTGACGCCCTGGTGTTCGACATCCAGGATGCGGGCGCGCGCTTTTATACCTACATCACCACGATGGCCTACGCGATGGAGGAGGCGGCGAAAAAGGGAATCCCATTTTACGTCCTGGACCGCCCGAACCCCGTGAACGGAGTCGCTGTCGAGGGCCCCATGCTCGACCCGGACCAGGTTTCTTTCGTGGGTTACATGCCCATGCCCGTCCGGCACGGCATGACGGTCGGCGAACTCGCCACGATGTTCAACCGCGAGCGAAACATCAGCGCGAGGCTGCACGTCGTGAAGATGCAGGGCTGGGTGAGGAGCGACTGGTTCGATGAGACAGGGATCGAGTGGGTGAACCCCTCTCCCAACCTGCGCAGCCTGACGGCGGCCGCGCTCTATCCGGGCGTGGCGATGATTGAAGGGGCCAATGTCAGCGTCGGCCGGGGAACGGATACGCCGTTCGAGCTGGTGGGCGCGCCGTGGATCCGCGGGAAGAAGCTGGCCGAACTCCTGAACGCGCGCCGAATTCAAGGGGTCCGCTTTGTTCCCGTGAAGTTTACGCCGCGCAGCGGCCCGTTCCAGGGCAAGGTGTGCGAGGGGGTCAACATTCTGCTGCTGGACCGGAACGCGCTCGACGCCGCGGCGCTGGGCGTGGGGCTGGCGGCGGCGCTTTACCAGCTTTTCCCGGATGAATTCGACCTCGACAAGACCCTGCGGCTGGTAGGCGCGCGATGGGTGCTGGAGGCGATCAAGGCGGGCGAACATCCCGCCCGGATTGTTTACCTCTGGCAGGAGGCTCTGGAAGAGTTTCGTCTCCGCCGGGCGCTCTATCTGCTCTACCCCTGAGGGGCGGCTCTTCTCCCGGCGTACCTATTGTCCGAGGGTGCCAATAAGAGTAGTATGGGCTCCGGAAAGCATGCCCGAAGTGGAAGACTCCGGAAAGCCAACGCGCATCTTAGATTCAGGGGGAGTAATTTTTGGGGGCGGCAATGGACGCACGCGTTCGGGTTCGAACATCGAAGGCGACCCTTCTCGCAGCCGGCGTGGTGGTGGCCTTGATGGCCGGGAGCGTGGGTGCTCCGGCCCAGCGAAAACACGGCCCAGCCGTGAATCCCAATGACCCGACGCTCAAGCTTTATCAGTGGCTGGACCAGAACCACGGCGGAAGGTTGACGGACTTCTACCTGCTCGGCGACACTTACGAGGACCCGGCGAACCCCGGCGAAAAACTCCAGCGTGTGCTTCGCGTGGAGTACGACAAGAATCGAGCCTTCGGCAAGCTGAATGTGTACGTTCGCAGCGTCGGGAAGATCACCGAAGAGCACATGCGAACTTATACCCCGAAGGACTTCTATGAATTCGGGTTGATGGACCTGGAGAAGTTCATCAAGACCGATCCCGGGCCCCTCGGCCAGCGGGGCGACCTCTACCTGAAGGCGACCGAGGACAGGCCCTTGGCCACTTCTCCCATCACCGACGAGGTCCGAAAGCACTACGAGGCCCTCATCGTCCAGAACGTTCTGCCCGCTCTTGAGAAAAAATAAGCTTTCGAACCGGGTCTGTGCGGGTCGGCCAGGAACGGACCGAGGGCCGGAAAGCTATCGCGCGGCGCGCGGACTCGAGCGGGCCAGCGCCGCCACCGGCCAGAACTCGGGGTCTTCAGCGCCCAGCCGCCACGCGGCAAATCCACGCAGACCGTACTGGTCCACAAGCTTCAGCTTTTCCGCCAGACTTCGCCGGTCCTCAAACCAGATGGTCCGCCAGCCGGCATCGTCCCGGTATCGAAGCCAGGGTGAACGCCAGCGTTCGTCCCAGTAAAGGCTGACCTCGGGCTGAGTGAGGAGCGCCCGCACGTCGCTATGGGCGACGCTGCGCGAGAGGAAGCTGCCTTCGTTGTCGATCCACTCCCGGCCATAAAAGGGAATGCCCAGCAGGATTTTTTCGGGCGGAACGCGCGCTACGGCGTATTCCACCGCGGCTTCCACCCATTCGTGGCCGGCGACGGGCCCGGGCGGGCTCGACTGGTTGTGCTGGTCGTAAGCCATCAACGTCAGGAAATCCACGGCGGCGCCCAGCGCGCGGAAGTCGTAAGGCGCTCCCCATTCGCCGGTGAAGAAGCGGCCGGTGCGCGGAATATCCGGAAAGGCGTCGGAGAAGCGGGGGACGACGGTGACGCTCAGGAGGCGATCGTCCCGGTGCAGGCGGTCGGCGATTCGGCGGGCGAATTCCGGATAAAGGTCCCGGTCGGCCGGGTCCAGCCGCTCGAAATCGAGCTGCCAGCCGGCGTAGCCGTCGCGCGCGGCGAGATAGGCGAGGTACATGGCCATGCGGTCCCGCGCCTGCGGATCGCGAAGCAGAGCGGAGGCGACGCCGCGGTCGAAGCCCGTGTTGACCACCAGCGGCATGACGGGCACGCCGGCGGCGCGGGCCGCGTCGAGCGCGCGCGGGGGCACCTCACCGTAAACATACCCCTCGGCGTCCACCCGAAAGCTTTGCGGAGCGAGGACACCGATTTCTCGCAGGTTGCTCTGCAATGATTCGAAGGAGCGGTTTTCGTCGGTGTAGTAATACATCCCGAGCGGGCGCTCGGCGAGGATCCGCTCCCGCAAGCGCGTCGCAGGTTCGGGAACCGAGGATGAGGCTCTCGGAAAGGGACGGCCCGGAAAGGCGGCGGAGGCCCAGAAGCCGAGGGCCAGCACCAGCGTGGCCGCCGCGATGGAGCCCGATGAGAACAGCCTGCGTCGAACCCGCCTCAGGTCCGGCGTCGCCATAGGTTCCACATAAAGTACACGGGAATGCCGCTCGCCATCAAGGCCAATCCCCAGAGCGAGTCCGTCCGCCGCTCGTTGAAAGTGTTCACGAGCAGGAGCAAAGCCAGCGCGACGAAGACGGCCGGAACGATCGGGTAGCCCCAGGTTCGATAAGGGCGCTCGAGCTGGGGCAGCCTGCGCCGGAGGATGAAGATGCCTGCGGTTACCAGTGCGTAGAAGAGCCATTCCGAGAAGATGACCTTGGTGAACAGGGCCTCGTACTGACCGGTGAGGGCGAACAGTCCCGCGACCACGGCTTGGGCGATGATGGCCACGGCGGGCGTGCGGTAGCGGGGATGAATGCGCGCCAAGGCCGCGGGGAAGAGCCCGTCGCGCGCCTGGGCGAAGGGGATGCGCGAGCCGGAAAGAATCGAGCCATTCACCCCGGCAAACGTAGAAATCATCACGCCGATGGAAATGAAAGCTCCGCCGGCTCCGCCCAGCAGCCGGCGCGCCGCGTCCGCGGCAATGGTCCGCGTCCCGACGGCTTCCGGCGGGGCGAGGACGTAGAAGTAGGCCAGGTTGGTCAGCAGGTACGCGACGATGACGAGGAGAGTTCCGACAATCAGGGCGCGGGGAATCGTCCGCTGCGGCTCGGAAACTTCGCCGGCCACCATGCTGAGATTGTTCCAGCCATCGTAGGCCCACAGCGCCGAGACCATGGCGAGGCCGAAAGCCGCCGCGAAGCCGCGTCCGGCTTCCGTTCCCGCCGCCTGGCGGAAGTGGTCGAACGAGCCTTCGCCGAGCAGCAGTCCCGCGACAATCACCACGCCCAGAACGGCGAGCTTCGAAGCCGTGAAGATGGTCTGAACCACGCCGCTGCGTCGAACGCCCAGAACATTGACGGCGGATAGAAAGGCAATCAGCGCAACGGCCACCAGTTGCAGTCCCGTGATGCCGAGACGGAACGAGCCGAGAGGAACCATCCCGAGGACTTCCTGGAGGTTCGGGAAGAAATAGCTGAAGTACAGCGCAAAGCCCGTGGCGATGGCGGCGATGGAGGCCGGCTTCGCGATGAGGGAGTACGTCCAGCCGTAGAGGAAACCGGCGAGGCGCCCGAAGGCGCGGTTCAGATAGACGTATTCACCCCCGGCGTGGGGAATCGCCGCGCCGAGTTCGGCGTAACCGAGCGCGCCGAAGAGGCTCAACACGCCGGCCAGCACCCAGACCACGAGCACCATGGCGGGCGTTTCGACGTAGCCGAGCATGATGCTCGGGACGACGAAAATCCCCGTGCCGATCATCGTGCCCACGACGACGGAAGTCGCGCTGTAGATGCCGAGACCGCGGACGAGTTCGGGACGTTCAGTCATTTGCGTTGAGCCGCCGAGTCTGGAGTCTGAAGGCTGAAAGCCGGGCGCAGGACATTACGATGAAGACTGGAGCATCTGTCTGCGGAGAGGTTCTTGCTTCTTCCTTCACACTTCATCCTTTCTTCCTGACGAACTGACGACCATTCCCACGGTAAACGTGGTTACGGTTCCGATCGCCGCATACCACGTCCAGGCCACCGGCGTAAAAGCCATGACGCCGACCAGCACCGCGACGCCGGAAATCGCCCCGATGACGGCTCCTGTGCCGGTGGCGCGGCGCGTGAGGACGCCGAGGAGGAAAATTCCCAGCATCGAGCCGTAGGGCACCGAGGCGATCGTCAGCGCCAGCTCGATGACGCTCTGCTGCACGGACTGCGCGAGCAGGGCGATGACGACGAGCACGACACCCCACAGGAGCGTCATGGCCCGCGAGACGCGCAGGTAATGTTTTTCGTCGGCTTCCGGCTTGAAAAAAGGCTTGTAGAAGTCCACCACAGAACTCGAGGCGAGCGCGTTGAATGAAGCGCTCAGGTTGGCCATGGCCGCGGCCAGAATCGCCGCCACGACCAGCCCGGCGAGGCCCATCGGGAGCTGAGTCACGACGAACTGGGGGAAGACCTGGTCGGGGCGCGAGAAGGCTTCCGCCGGAGGATGGTAACGATAGAACGTGAAGAGCACCACACCCACCACCAGAAACAGGCTGAACTGGCAAAAGACGATCAGGCCGCTCGCCACAATCGCCGCCTGGCTTTGTAGCTTCGTCTTCGCGGCGAGCAGCCTCTGGACGATGAGCTGGTCTGTACCGTGGCTGGCCATGGAGAGAAACGTCCCGCCGATGAGGCCGGTCCAGAAAAGGTACGGCTGATGGAAGTTGAAATCGAAATTGAAGACGGCGAGCTTGTTGCCCTCGGCGGCGGCGAGGCGCGTGACTTCCATCCACCCGTCGGGAATCATGGTGAGCGCCATCAAAAGCGCCACGATGGTCCCGGTGATGTAAATGATGAGCTGGATGACGTCGGTCCAGATCACCGCCGTGAACCCGCCGTGGTAGGTGTAAAAAAGCGTCAGCGCCGTGATGATGACCACGGACGTGAAAACGCCGGTGTGCAGAATAACCTCGATGACGATGGAAATGGCGAAGACGCGCACGCCTTCCGCCAGCGCCCGCGTGATGAGAAACAGGACCGCTGTAAACACCTTCATCCGCCGCCCGAAGCGGTTTTCGATGAGCTGGTAAGCCGTGTAGAGCTCGCCCGCAAAATAGCGGGGAATCAGAATGAAGCTGATGAGCACGCGCGCGACAATATAACCGAGCACGAGCTGGAGGAATCCGAGGTTCCCGATATAAGCCAGGCCGGGCGTGCTGATGATGGTGAGGATGCTGGTTTCGGCCGAGACGATGGAAATGGCGATAGCCCACCAGGGCAACCGGTGGCCGCCGAGGAAGTAGTCCCGGATGTTGTGCTGGCCCTTGCGGAAGTGCGCGCCAAAAATCGTGACGCCGACCAGGTACACTGCGATGACCAGCAAATCGACCCAGTGAAGCGCCACGCGGACTCCGAACGCTTTAGCGATGACCTGCCAGCCCCTCGTGCCGGCAAGCCACGCCGTGCCGAGCGCTGACAGCTTGTCCGCGCGAGTCTATCGGCGGGTGCGAGGGAGTGTCAAGGAAAGAGGAGTCCGCCAAGGGAGAGTTCGGGAGTCAAGGGGCGCAGAGAGCAATAGGTGCAGCGGCTTGACTTCCCTCGAACCGGGGTCTAGATTAGCGCGCAATCGGAGGAAGTCGTTTCGGCCCCGCCGCGGACCTCCGAGGTGGAGGGGCTCGACGAACTTCGCGGCATCGTGGGCGAAACCACGGACGAGAAGATCGCCCCTGCGCAGGCCGGCAGCCCACTCCGGCCGACAAGGCCGGCCGGGAGCCTTGCCCATCGCCACGAACCCATGACTCTTCGGACCTCCGCCAAACTGCACGTTGAGGAACCGGAAGTCCTCGTCATCCGTTGCAGTGACCATCGGTTTCAGGCCGGACTTGAGGATTTCCTGAACGAACATCTGAAGCTCGACTTCAACTATGACCTCCTGTCGATTCCCGGCGGGCCCCAGTGCCTGGTTCTGGCCAGTTACCTGCCGAAGCTCGGCTGGGCCGGGTGGAGATGGTCCCGGTTCCTGCTGGAGAAGCACGCGCCGAAGCGGATGGTGCTGATTGCCCATCAGGATTGTGGCTGGTACAAGCACCTGCCCGAGTTCATCTCCCGAACGGCCGACATGCCGAAACGCCAGGAGGAAGACCTGCGGAAGGCGCGGGACCACCTGCTGCGGGAGTTTCCTCACCTTCAAGTGGATCTCTACTTCGCCGGGTGGGACGAGGGCGGCCATGTGACGGTGGCGGCGGTGACCCCCTGATGCCCTCTTATCTCGAGATTGTTTACAACGGGGCGATGGTTCTCCTGATGGGTCTGCTGATCGGTCTGGAGCGCGAACACTCGCAGCGCGAAGAAGAGTCGCTCT
>CAZKXX010000088.1:0-15711 GCA_964556705.1 uncultured Acidobacteriota bacterium | reverse complement strand
AAGTTCTCGAAGAAGAAAAAAGCGGCGAACGCCGCAGCCGCGGTGTGACGCTGGAAGATGAAATAGACCGCGAGCGCGAAGGGCACGATGAGTTGCAGCAGCGTTCCGCCCCAGAGCCCCAGCGTCCGGCCGAAGACGCCGAACAGCAGATGCCCGCCTTCGTGGATCACCAGGTTGACGTGGTCGATGATGAGGAAACCTCCGCGTGCCGCCAGCGCGTGAAAGACAAACAGGACGTAGAACACCAGCCACGCCAGGAGCGCCTGGCGGGATACCGGTTTCCAGTCTTCTTCCAGCGCGGAAAGAAATTCGAGGCTCATGGCCCTGGCGTCGAAGCCCGCCGGATTGTATCAGGCTTCGAGGGGGGAACACGGTTCCCTGCGCCGCGGTGAAATTGACGCGGCCCGACTCGCGGTGTAGACTCCGGAGTTTGCTTCAGTCTTCCCGAGCTTGACAAAGCAGAATGGGGGTTACTGTGGGAACCGCAACGTTTGAATTTTATCGCTCTAATCGGGATACCTACCTGGCGGGGCTGAAAGACCTTCTGCGTATTCCGAGCGTCTCCACACTTCCCGAGCACAAAGCGGATATTCGCCGCGCCGCCGAGTTTCTCGCCCGCGAACTTCGCGAAATGGGAATGAAGGAGGTCGAAATCATCGAAGCCGGCGACCGTCACCCGCTGGTTTACGCGGAATGGCTGGAGGCGCCGGGCCGGCCGACGCTGCTCGTTTACGGCCACTACGACGTGCAGCCGCCGGACCCGCTCGACGAGTGGAAGTCGCCGCCCTTCGAGCCCGACGTCCGCAACGACAACATCTACGCGCGCGGCGCGGTGGACGACAAAGGGCAGACGTACCTGCTGCTCAAAGCCGTCGAAGGGTTTCTGCGCACCGACGGAAAACTGCCCGTCAACGTGAAATTCCTCATCGAAGGTGAGGAGGAAGTGGGCGGCGGGCACATCGACGAGTACGTGAAAGCGCATCCCGACCGGCTGAAGGCGGACGCGGCGCTGATTTCCGACACGCACATGTTCGCGCCCGGCCTGCCGACGCTCACCACAGGGCTTCGCGGGCTCGTTTACACGGAAATCGAAGCGCGCGTGGCCGCGCAGGACCTCCACTCCGGAGTTTACGGCGGTGTCGCAGCGAATCCCCTCCAGGCCCTCGCCGAAATCATCACGGCGCTCAAAGGCCGCGACGGAAAGATTCGCATCCCGGGTTTCTACCGTCGAGTCCGGCGACCCTCGAAAGCTGAGCTGGCCGCTTGGAAACGGCTCCCGTTCAGCGAGAAAAAGATGCTGAAGAACGAAATCGGCGGCACCGCGCTGGTGGGCGAAAAAGGTTTCAGCGTGCTCGAGCGCCAGTGGGCGCGGCCGACGCTGGAAGTCCACGGCATCCGCGGCGGCTTCACCGGCGAGGGCGCGAAGACCGTCATCCCCGCCGTGGCCACGGCCAAAATCAGCATGCGACTCGTGCCGGAAATGGACCCGAACGAAATCGAACGGCAGTACAAGTCGTTCGTGAAAAAGGTCACGCCGAAGGGCGCCGTGACCTCCGTGCGCGTGCTGAGCAAGGCCCCGGCCTCCGTGGTCTCCACCGACAGCCCGTTCATCGCCGCCGCCGCCGAGGCGCTCGAACAGGTCTTCCACAGGAAGACCGTCTATATCCGCTCGGGCGGATCGATTCCGATTGTCGGGCTCTTTCAGAAGCACCTCAAGATTCCCAGCGTGCTGATGGGCTTCGGGCTGCCCGATGACAACCTCCACGCGCCGAACGAGAAATTCCATCTGCCGAATTTTTATCGGGGCATCGAGGCGGTGGGGAGGTATCTGGAGCTGCTGGGCGCGCGGGGATGAGGCGTGGCTGGCGTCCAGCGTCGAGGGTTGAGAGTTCAGAGCTCTGGTCCCGCACGACAGCGCACCCGTTCGATTTCGAGAGGTGGCCTTGCCTGAGTTCAAACCCTACGTCCCCCCGGAATCCAGGGAACCCGAATTCACCGCCAAGGCCGTGATCGCCGGCCTGGTGATGGCGGCGGTGTTCGGCGCGGCGAACGCGTATCTCGGTATGAAGGCGGGGCAGACCGTGGCCGCGACGATTCCCGCGGCGGTCATCGCCATCGCGCTTTTCCGCCTGCCGTTCTTCCGCGGCGGAGTGCTCGAGCAGAACCTGACGCGCACCGCGGCGTCGGTGGGCGAGGCGCTCGTGGCGGGCGCCATTTTCACGATTCCCGCCTTCATCATGGTCAACGTGGGCGGCGAGCGGCTCTGGGCCGACCTGCGCGAGCATTTCTGGACCGCGACGTTCATCCTGATTGCCGGCGGGTTGCTCGGCGTCTTCTTCATCATCGTTCTGCGCCGGCCGCTCACCGTGGACTCCGACCTGCCGTTTCCCGAGAGCCGCGCCAGCGCCGAAATCGTCAAGGCGGGGCAGAAGGGTTCGACTGACGCGCCGAAGTACATTTTCGGCGCCATGGCGCTCGGCACGGTCCTGCAAGTCCTGAAGGACTCGAAAGGCTTTCAGATTTTCCACGATACGGTCAGCGGCTTCTTCGCCTTCCCGCGCTCCGTCATCGGATACTTCGGCTACGACCGCGAACCCATCGGCGACGTGGCCTATTCGGGCGGCATCGTCTATTCGACGCCCTCCGCCTCGCCGGCGCTCATCGGCATCGGTTACATCATCGGCCCGCGGCTCGCCTCCATCAATTTCTCGGGCGGCGTCATCGCCTGGCTGGTGATGATTCCGCTCGTGTTGTTCATCGACCCGGAACTTCCCGAACGGTTGGGCGCGACGACGGGCCGCACGGCGCCCTGGGACCTCGTCAGCTTCACCGTCTGGTACAACGTGGTGCGGCCGGTGGCCGTGGGTGCGATGCTCGTCGGCGCCGTGTACACGCTCTACAGCATGCGCCAGTCCATCTACCAGTCCATCCGCGGCGCGCTCGCCGCTTCCGGCGCCGCGGGTGCGCTGGAAAAAGTGCGCGTGCGGACCGACGTGGACATCCCGCTGAAGTGGACTGTGCTTTCCATCGTCGGGCTTGCCGTGCCCATCACGGTCATCTACCAGCACTTCACAGGAGCGTGGGGCTCGGCCGTCCTCGCCGCGCTGGTAATGAGCGTCGTCGGGTTCTTTCTCGCTGCCGTGGGCGGGTACCTCGTGGGACTGGTGGGCTCGACGAACCAGCCGGTCTCGGGATTGACGCTCGCGGCGCTGATGCTCGCCGCGGGGCTGATGGTCTCGATCGGCGTGCGCGGCCTCGGCGGAGTCGCCGCCGTGCTGGGCGTGGCTTCGGTGGTCTGCTGCGCCTGCTGCGTTTCCGGCAGCCTCATTCAGGACCTCAAAGCCGGATACCTTCTCGGCGGAACGCCGTGGAAGATGCAGCTCGTCGAAATCGTCAGCGTCGTCGTGGTCTCGTTCTTCCTCATGGCTCCCATCATCGCGCTGCACGAGGCGAACCTCGATACGGGCGGCATCGGCGGGCGAGTGCTGCCGGCGCCCCAGGCCGGACTGATGGCGCAACTCGCGCAGGGCATCGTCGGCGGACAGATGCCGTGGGGGCTGCTGCTCATGGGACTCTTCTTCGGCCTCGCGCTCGTCCTCGTCAAGGCGCCGTCGCCCATGCTGATTGCCGTGGGCATGTACCTGCCGCTCGAGACGACTTCTTCGATCTTCGTCGGCGGCGCGATCAAGTGGCTCGCCGACCGCGTCGCGGCACGCCGCCGGCTCAGCGCCGAGGAGAACGTCAAGTTCGAAGAAGACGGAACCCTGCTCGCATCGGGGCTGATTGCCGGCGAGGCCGTGACCGGAATCCTGCTGGCGTTTCTGTTTCTCGGCGGCGTTCCCTCGCTCACCAAGCTTTTGACGGGCCTGGATGAACTGCCGCTCCTCGCGGCCTGGGGTGGCTGGATTTCGCTTTCCGCGTTCGCCCTGATTGCCTGGGTGCTCATCCGAATCCCGCTCCCCAAGCGCGCGGGAAGCGCGGAGGGCAAGCCGACCGCGTGAAGTCCGCAGCAGCGGGGCAGGCCGCGCGGGCGCGCCGGGTCTCACCCGCCTGCACGGCAGCGATGAATTGCACAGCGTCACTCATCAGCATCTCCAGCGATTCGACGGTTTCGTCCGGAGCCGCCTATAATTATCAGAGCCGGAGCGGATTGCAGCCGTGGGTTTAGGTCGAGCAAGGCCCCTGTGTGGTCTGCGATTCAAGAATCCGCGGTTCAAAAAGGAGACCCAGGTCACGTCTCGAAAATCCACGGATCAAAAAGCAGACCCGCGCCGCTTCGTTAAGCCGCGAGGTTGAGGATGGGGACCATCGAGGTCGTTCGGGGCGACATCACGAAGCTCAACGTGGACGCGATTGTGAACGCGGCGAACACGACGCTGCTGGGCGGGGGTGGCGTGGACGGCGCCATTCACCGCGCCGCGGGGCCGAGGCTGCTGGAGGAATGCCGCACGCTCGGCGGGTGCAAGACCGGCGAGGCGAAAATCACTCGCGGCTACAACCTGCCCTGCAGATTCGTGATTCACGCGGTGGGGCCGGTCTGGCGCGGCGGTGGCCACAGCGAAGAAGAGCTGCTGGCGAACGCCTATCGCAATTCGCTGCGGCTGGCCGCCCAACACGGGGCGAAAACGATGGCATTCCCGTGCATCTCGACGGGCGCCTACGGGTACCCCATCGAGTCGGCGGCACGCATCGCGGTGCGCGAGGTGAAAAAGTTTCTGGGGGAGAACCCCTCGCTCGAAAAGGTCGTCTTCGTGTGCTTTCTCCAGCGCGACTATGAAGTTTACCGGCGCATTCTCAAGGATGACTCATCGACTCACAAGACACCGGGACACCCAGAAAGAAAGTAGCCAGCGAGCCCGCTCAAATGGCGCGCGGCGCCGGAATCTCGTGGCGTCGCATCCGGCTGGCCCAGCAGCGAAAAGCGTCGTTGACGGGCGGGGTCGGTTTGATTATGCTCTACGCCGCTTTGAAGAGGTGACGAATCCGGGCGCGGCGCGCGCGCCCGGCGGCGCGGCCAGTTCTGGCCGGGCGAGAGTCCGGGTGGAGCGGGAAGCGCGCGAGTTTCAGCGCGCCGGGGAGCGGCGGAGAGCGCGGCGTGTCGTTGACTTTCCGAGGCCCCTATTGTAACTTCATGTCGGGACTGGATTTCCCCCGCCCAAATGGCCGCTGAAACGAGTGTCGTTGAGGTTGTGCTCGAAAGCGATCTCAACAACGTGGAGGTCGCCGAAGAAATTACCCGGCGCGTCTCGAGCACGGCGGGGTTCGACGAAGACGACCAGCACAAGATCGACATGGCCGTGCACGAGACGCTGATCAACGCCATCTGGCACGGCAACAAGAACGACGCTTCCAAGCGTGTCTGGCTGAGGTTTGAAATTCTCGAGGACCGGCTGGAGATCCGCGTCCGGGACCAGGGTTCGGGCTTCAATCCCTCCAAAGTCCTCGACCCGCTGGCCGAGGAGAATCTGTTGAACGTTTCGGGCCGCGGCATCTTCCTGATTCGGACGTTCATGGACGAGTATCGGGTGGAGAACCCGGAGGGCGGCGGGACCGAGGTGGTCCTGATGAAGCGGCTGAACTCGAACAACTCTGATCAATCAAGGAGGAACGGACCGTGAGCATGAAGGCCACATTAAGGCAGGTGGACTCGGTCACTGTCGTGGACATCAGCGGAAGGATTACACTGGGAGAAGGGTGCACGCAACTGCGCGAGCTGATCCGCGAGCAGTTGGGCAAGGGGAACAGGAACGTGTTGCTGAACCTCGCCGACGTGACCTACATCGACAGCTCGGGGATCGGCGAGCTGGTGAGCGCCTTCACGACGGTTTCGAACCAGGGCGGTCAGTTGAAGCTTCTCAACCTGACGAAGAAGGTCCACGACCTGCTTCAAATAACCAAGCTGTATACGGTCTTCGACGTCCACGACGACGAAGTGAAAGCCATCGGCAGCTTCGAGAGGGCCGCCGGAGCCTGACCTTCCCTTTCGGGCGGGAACGCCTCCCGTCTTTCGCCGGCGCGCGGCAAGCCGGCGGCCCCGGGCCCCGAACCCCGTTCCGCCGGAGGGGAGTCCGGCGGCGGGCGCAGCCGGCCGATGCCTGGCGCGCCGGCGGGATTGGGCGGGGAAAACGAATGGCGAAAACCCTCTACTACTACGGCTCGCGCGCGCTGGGCCGGTCGCTGAGCCGCCTGCCGGGCGGCTACCGCCGGGTGAAGCTGGAGCGCGACGGGGCCGGCCAGCCGCAACTGGACGGCCCAGGCGTGCTGCTCGTGCAAGGCACGCCGGCCGACCTCCGCAATTTTGAGAAACCCGCTGTCCGGGCGGGTCTGCGGCTCATCTACGTTCTTCCTTCGAAGAAGGCTCCCGCACCGCGGCTGAAGAACCGCCTGGTCGCCGTGCTTCCGCCCGACGCGCCGCGTCCGGTGCTGGAGAGCGCCGTCGAGAACGCGTTTGAGAGCCTGCGCACCGAGGAAGACCGCCGCAAGACCCGCGACCTGCTTCGCGAGGTGGCCGGCGAACTGGAGACGGTCAACCGGATCGGCGTGGCGCTCTCCGCCGAGCGGAACACGGACGCGCTGCTGGAACTCATCCTGACCAAGACTCGCGAGGTGACCGAATCGGACGCGGGCTCGCTCTATCTGGTCGAAGAGCGCGAGGACGGCACGAAGCACCTGGTCTTCAAACTCACGCAGAGCGACAGCCACTCGGTACCTTTCCGCCAGTTCACGCTGCCGATCGACACGCGCTCGATCGCCGGCTACGCCGCCGCCACGGGAAAGATCCTGAACATCAGGGACGCCTACCGCATCCGCAACCTGCCGTTCCGGCTGAACCGCGACTTCGACCGGAAATTCGGCTACCGCACGAAATCGATGCTCGTCGTGCCGATGAAGAACCAGAAGGACGAGTGCATCGGCGTGCTCCAGCTCATCAACGCCAAGCGGCGGCCGGAGATGAAGCTGACTTCGGCGAAAGTGGTCCACCAGGAGGTCATTCCCTATTCGGAGCGCAGCCAGGAGCTGGCGGCGTCGCTGGCCAGCCAGGCGGGCGTGGCCCTGGAAAACAACCTGCTCTACCGCGACATCCAGAACCTCTTTGAAGGGTTCGTGAAGGCGTCGGTGACGGCGATTGAATCGCGCGATCCGACCACCTTCGGTCATTCCGAGCGCGTGGCAAAACTGACCGTGGGTCTGGCCGAGGCCGTGGACCGCTGTGAGACGGGACCTTATCGCGACATCCGGTTCACGCAGCAAGACATCCAGGAGATCCGCTACGCCTCATTGCTGCACGATTTCGGCAAGGTCGGCGTGCGCGAAGAAGTCCTGGTCAAGGCGAAAAAGCTCTATCCGTCGCAGCTCGAGCTGATTCGCAAACGGTTCCAGTACATCCGCAAGGTTCTGGAAGTTGAGGGCTACCGCAGGAAGGTGGACCATCTGCTGCGCGAGGGCAACCAGGATGTCGAAGACGTGCTGGCAGCCATCGACACCGAGCAGACGCGCGAGATCGAGCAGCTCGACGAGTTCCTGAAACTCATCCTCCAAGCCAACGAGCCGACCGTGCTGCCGGAGAAAACTTCGGAGAAACTTCTCGAGATCGCCGGCTGGACCTTCACGGAGCCCTCGGGCCCCAGCGAGCCGCTGCTCACCCCGGAAGAGTTGCGCTTCCTCACCATCCCCAAGGGCAGCCTCGACCCCGACGAGCGCATCCAGATCGAGTCGCACGTCATCCACAGCTTCCGGTTCCTGAACCAGATTCCGTGGACGAAGGAACTGCGGCGCATCCCTGAGATCGCGCGCGCCCACCACGAAAAGCTCGACGGCAGCGGCTATCCCTATAAGATGAAGTCCGAAGAGATTCCTTTCCAGTCGAAGATGATGACCATCTCCGACATCTACGACGCCCTGACGGCGCGCGACCGACCGTACAAGAAGGCCGTGCCCGTCGAAAGAGCGCTCGACATCATCGGCCAGGAAGTCAAGTCCCAGCTCCTCGACCCTGTCCTCTTCCAATTGTTCGTCGAGGCGAAAATCTTCGAATTTACGACGAAGGATTGAAGGCGCGGCTGCCGGATGACTCTACGGGTCCGGAAGTCTGCTGGCCAAGGCCTGATTTCGCAGGGGCTTGCGGACCTGGCGTATCGCTCGGGGCCCGATCTGCATCTAAATGTTGTGGACGCGAGTTACACGCGAGTGGTTGGAGGAAGGGAAAGAAACCATGGGCTCGGCGATTTCGACCATCGCAGCGGCAGTGACCTCCGCGGCTGCGCTGCTTTACCTGGGTCTGGTGCTGGCCGTTTACCGGCACGAGGGCCGAGCGTTTCGGATGCGTTGGGCGCTCCGCGACCCGTCGCGCTCCGCGCTCTACCTGCTGGTCTGGCTGGGCGTGCGGGTGGTGGACGCGCTGGACCGCTTTTTTCGCCGGACCTTCGACATCCTCTATGACGCTTCGGCCGACGTTGGCGAGTGGTATCTGCGTCGTCGCGGCCGGCCGATCTAGTTCTTTTCGGGGTGTTCTCCGGCCGGCGGTCGCGCGCGCGCCGGAGGGATCGAAGGGCCTGCGGGAACCTGCCTTAGAATTTCCTGTTGCGTCCCCGCCGTCATTTTTGCCATTGTAGTTGAAGCCGCCTCGGGCGGGCGAGTCGAGCCCGCCCCGCCGCCACGGATTCCCGTTGGACGAGAGCGTTCAGTTTTGGCTCGGTTTGGCGAACGTCGTCGGTCTCGGTGTGCGCGGCGCGCATCGCTTGCTCGAACGTTTCGGCTCACCGCAGGCCGTGTACATGGCCTCGCTGACGGAACTGGAGGGCGCGGGGCTGGCGGCGCCCGTGGCCCAGGCTATCTTCGCGCAAGCCGGACTGACGGAAGCCGAAAGAGAAATGGAGGCGGCGGAGAAGGTCCCGTGCTCGGTGGTGACGCTGGCGAGCCCGGACTACCCGCCGCTGCTGAAAGAAATTCCCGACGCGCCGCTGGTCCTTTACGTATGCGGGGACGCGGGGGTGCTCGCGCGTTACGCCGTGGCGATGGTCGGCACACGCCGCCCGACCGCCTACGGCAATCAGGTGGCGCGGCGGCTGGCGCGCGACCTGGCGGAGCGCGGGGTGGTGATCGTCAGCGGCATGGCGCGCGGGATTGATTCCGCCTCGCACCACGGCGCGCTGGAAGCCGGCGGGCGCACCGTCGCCGTCTTCGGCTCAGGCGTGGACGTCATTTACCCGCGCGAGAACCGCAAGCTCGCGGAGCGGATTCTGGAATCGGGCGCGATCGTTTCGGAATTTCCGCTCGGGACGGGCCCCGCGCCGGAAAATTTTCCGATCCGCAACCGGATTATCAGCGGGTTGTCCCTGGGTGTCGTGGTCGTCGAGGCTTCGGAATACAGCGGCTCGCTCATCACCGCGCGCCTGGCGGCGGAGCAGAACCGCGAGGTGTACGCCGTGCCGGGCAACATCACCTCGGCGCAAAGCTTCGGCCCGCATCATCTGATCAAGCAGGGCGCAAAGCTCGTGGACCAGTGGATGGACGTCATCGAAGAATTTCCCGCCGACATCCGGATGCAACTCCTTCCGGCGGCTGATGCATCGGAAGGAAAACTGACGGGGCCCGGAGCGGGCTCGCTCTTTGAGGAAACGCTGTCGCCCGACCAGAAGACGGTGTTCGACGCGCTGCGCGTGGACGAAGCGCTGTTTGTGGATTCGATCCTCACTTCGGTGACGCTGCCGCAGCCTCGCGTCATGACGGCGCTGCTGGAACTCGAAATGCGCGGACTCATCCGGCAATTGCCGGGAAAGAATTTCATCAGGAAACTATGAAGGCAGAATTCAGAAGAGGAAACTCGAAACCGGAAATTGGCAACGGACTACGGACGACGGACAAAGGACGAAGGACTGCTGACCGCTGAAGGCTGAAAGCTCTACATGGCTAAATCACTCGTCATCGTCGAATCGCCCGCGAAGGCGCGCACGATCAATCGCTACCTGGGACCGGACTACATCGTCAAGGCCTCGATGGGGCACGTGAAAGACCTGCCCAAGAAGAAATTGGGCGTGGACATCAAGAAGAAATTCCAGCCCGAATACCAGATCATTCCCAGCAAGAAAAAGGTGATTGACGAGCTGAAGGAAGCGGCGAAGAAGGCCGATGCGATTTACCTCGCCGCCGACCCCGACCGCGAGGGCGAGGCGATCTGCCAGCATCTGCGCGAACTGCTCAACTCGTCGCGAAAGAAGTTCTACCGCGTCCTCTTCAACGAGATCACGCGCGACGCGGTGCGCGAATCGTTTGCCAACCCGGGCGAGATTGATTCGCGGCTGGTGGACGCGCAGCAGGCGCGGCGCATCCTCGACCGCCTGGTCGGCTACCAGGTGAGTCCGCTCCTCTGGGACAAGGTGAAGCGCGGCCTTTCGGCCGGGCGCGTGCAAACCGTAGCGCTGCGGCTGATTGTCGAACGCGAGAAAGAAATCAACGCGTTCGAGAAGCGCGAGTACTGGACGATTGACGCACATCTGCAAGGCAAACACCCTCCGGCCTTCGACGCGCGGCTCTGGAAATTTCAGGGGCAGGAACTCGAGATCCCCGACCAGGCGACGGCCGCGAAACACACCGAGGCGCTGAAGGGGCAGCGGTTCACGGTGAAGTCGGTGGTGACGAAGGAACGGCGGAAATATCCCACCGCGCCGTTCATCACCAGCACGTTGCAGCAGGAGTCCGTCCGCAAGATTCACTTCTCAGCCAAGAAAACGATGATGCTCGCGCAGCGGCTCTATGAAGGCGTGGAGCTGGGCGAAGAGGGCGCCGTCGGGCTCATCACTTACATGCGCACCGATTCGACGCGCGTCGCCGACCAGGCGCTCGGCGCCGTGCGCGCCTACATCGAAAAAAGTTTTGGCCGCGATTACCTCCCCGCCGAGCCGGTGCGGCACAAAAGCAAGAAAGATATCCAGGACGCGCACGAAGCGATCCGCCCGACGGACGTGACTCGCACGCCGGACTCCGTGCGGCGGTTTCTTCAGGCCGACGAGTTCAAGCTCTACAAGCTCATCTGGCAGCGCTTCGTCGCCTCGCAGATGAACCCCGCCATCTTCGACCAGACGACGATCGAAATCTCCGCCGGCGACTACCTGCTGAAGGCCACGGGTTCGGTGGAGAAGTTCAACGGCTTCCGCGCCGTCTACGAAGAAGGAAAAGACGAGAAGGCGGAGATGGCGGAAGAAGAGGAATTAAAGCATCGCCTGCCGCCGCTCACCGAAAGCGAGACGCTCAAGCTCCGGAAGGTCACGCCCGAGCAGCACTTCACGGAGCCGCCGCCGCGATACAACGAAGCGACGCTTGTGAAGGCGCTCGAGGAGAAGGGCATCGGCCGTCCGTCCACCTACGCGCAGATTCTTTCCGTCATCCAGAACCGCGCCTACGTCGAGAAACATCAGGGGCGCTTCTATCCGACCGAACTCGGGATGCTGGTCTCGGACCTCCTCGTGACGAATTTCGCGGATATCTTCGACGTCGCGTATACGGCGCGCATGGAAGAGGAACTCGACGAGGTTGAGGAAGGGAAGCTGACCTGGACGCAGGCGCTCGAAGAGTTTTACGAGAAGTTCAAGAAAGACCTCGCGCTGGCCGAGCGCGAGATGCACGACGTCAAAGGCGAGGGCCGTCCGACCGAGGAGAAGTGCGCGAAATGCGGCCGGCCGATGGTCATCCGCTGGGGACGCAACGGGCAATTCTTCGCGTGCACGGGTTATCCGGACTGCGACGGGACGCTCGACCCGACGCCGGAGCTAGCCGCCAAGTACGAACTGACCGTGCGCACGGGCCCCGCGGCGCCCGAAGTCGAAGAGCAGAACTGCGAAAAATGCGGGAAGCCCATGGCCGTCAAGCGCGGCCGCTTCGGATTCTTCCTGGCCTGCACGGGTTACCCCGAGTGCCGGAACACCAAGAAGATCGTGATGAAGGAGGGCGCGGCGAAGGCTGTCAGCGACGAGCCGCTTGAGGAGAAGTGTCCCGAGTGCGGCAATCACCTCGTGCGCAAGCACGGCCGCTACGGCGAATTCATCGCGTGCAGCAACTATCCCGCCTGCAAGTACGTCAAGCGGCAGACGCTGGGGATTCCGTGTCCGGAAAAGGGCTGCTCGGGCGAAATCGTGGTGCGGCGCTCGAAGCGGGGAAAAACTTTCTACGGTTGCAGCCGCTACCCGGAGTGCAAGTTCACGGCCTGGGACAAGCCCGTGGCCGAGCCGTGCCCGGATTGCGGCTACCCCCTCCTGCTCGAAAAAATCTCCAAGAAATCCGGCCCCGTCCGCTACTGCCCCAACGAGTCCTGCAAGTACGAGCACGCGGTGGTGTGAGGACGCACGACGAACCGAGCGGCCCGCTCGACGCGGTTCTCCCCTATAATGGCGTTGAGGGCGGAAGCCGGATGCAACGCGTCATCATCGCGGGAGGCGGGCTGGCGGGCAGCGAAGCCGCCTGGCAACTGGCCGAGCGCGGCGCGCCGGTCACGCTGTTTGAGATGCGCCCCGCGCGCTCGACCTTGGCGCACAAGACCGGCCAACTCGCCGAGCTCGTCTGCTCGAATTCCCTGAAGTCCAACACGCCGGGCTCGGCGCCGTGGCTGCTGAAGGAAGAGCTTCGCCGCGCCGGCTCGCTGCTCATCCGTCTCGCGGACGCTCACGCCGTGCCCGGCGGTGCCGCGCTGGCCGTGGACCGCGAACGCTTCTCGCAAGCCGTGACCGACGCGGTCGAGCGGCATCCGCTCATCGAGCTGCGGCGCGAAGAACTCACCACCATTTCTTCCGCGACACCGACGCTCATCTCGACCGGCCCGCTGACTTCCGACGCGCTGGCCGCGCAGCTCAGCGAGATCACCGGCTCGGACAACCTCGCCTTCTACGACTCGATCAGCCCGATCGTGGACGCTGAGACGCTGAACATGGAGCGCATCTTTCGCGCCTCGCGCTACGGCCGCGGCGGCGAGGACTACCTGAACTGTCCGCTCACCGAAGAAGAGTACCGCATCTTCTACGAGGCGCTGATGAGCGCCGAAACCGTCAAAGCGCACGAGTTCGAAGATTTGAATTACTTTGAAGCGTGTCTGCCCATCGAAGTGCTGGCGCGGCGCGGTTACGAGACGCTCCGCTTCGGCCCCATGAAACCCGTGGGGCTCGTGGACCCGCGTACGGGCAGGCAGCCGTACGCGGTTGTGCAGTTGCGACCGGAGAATTTGCGCTTTTCGAGCTACAACCTGGTGGGATTCCAGAACCATCTGAAATTTCCGGAGCAGAAGCGCATCCTGCGCCTGATTCCCGGGCTCGAGAACGCTGAGTTCCTGCGCTACGGGCAGATCCATCGCAACACTTACCTCAACGCGCCGCGCGTGCTGGCGGCGGATCTCAGTTTGCGGGCGCGGCCGGAGGTCTTCATCGCCGGGCAGCTTTCGGGCGTCGAGGGCTACGTCGAGTGCATCGCGACGGGCTGGGTGGCGGGCGTGGCGCTCGCGGCCCGCGCACGCGGGGAAGAGTTTGTCCCGCCGCCGCGCGCGACGGCGCTCGGCTCGCTGGTTCACTACGTCGCGCACGCCGACCCGAGGAACTATCAGCCGGCGAACATCGCCTTCGACCTTCTGCCGCCGCTCGATAACGCGCCGCGGGAAGTGGCGCGCGACCGCGCGCGGAGGCGGAAGGCGCAGTGTGAGCGGGCGCTCGCCGAGTTCGACGCCTGGCTCGGGGACCTTCGGTCTCCTTTGCCCGCCGTCACGGGCCCGGCAAAAACCGAAAGCAGCCGCGCGGCAACGGACGTCCGGCATGGATGAACTGATCGAACGCTACGTCCGCTACCTTCAATACGAGCGCAACGCTTCGCCGCACACCCTTCGAAACTACCGCAGCGACCTCGTCCAGTTTCGCGATTTTCTGACGGGAAGGAAACCGGACGCGCGCGTCAGCGTGCGCGCGATTGACGCGCTGCGCATTCGCGCTTTTCTGGCGCACCTGCTGGCCAACGAAAAAAAGAAGAGTTCGATTGCCCGCAAGCTTTCCGCGGTGCGCGCTTTTTTCAAATTCCTCGCCCGGGAACGCGCCGTCGCGGAAAATCCCGCGGCGGCCGTCTCAACGCCCAAACTGCCGAAGAACCTCCCGCGCATCCTGACCGAAGAGGAGATGAACACGTTTCTCGACCGGCTGGCGCAGGCGGCGCAGTCGGGCGAGCGCGCGCTGGTTCGAGACCGCGCAATGCTGGAATTGCTTTATGCGTCGGGCCTGCGCGTGAGCGAACTCGTGGGGCTCGACCTGCGCCACGTGAGCTTCGGCGAAGGGATGCTGCTGGTGCGCGGAAAGGGACGGAAGGAACGCGTCGTGCCCTTCGGCGCGAAGGCGCTCGATGCGCTGAAAGCCTACCTTCCCGTGCGCGAGAAGATTCTGAGCGAAAATCGCACTGGGAACGCCGCGCTTTTCTTGAACGCGCGCGGCGGGCGTTTGACGACGCGCTCGGTGGACCGGCTGCTCAAGCAGCGCGTGCGGCAGTTCGGGCCAAACCTCAAACTCAGCCCGCACGGCCTGCGTCACGCCTTTGCCTCGCACCTGCTGACCGAGGGCGCGGACCTGCGCGCCATCCAGGAGATGCTCGGCCACGCCAGCCTTTCGACGACGCAGAAGTACACTCAGGTCTCGATCAAGCAGTTGATCGACGTTTACGATAAGACGCACCCGAAAGCCTGAGGGCCCTTTTCGGACTTCCCGGCGCGTTATCTTATCCTTTACCTTGACGCGTCGCGGCAGTACAGTACAATTTCCCGGTCGCATCGGAATCATCGCCATGGCCCTGCCCAAGGTTTCGGTCGTCAGTTACCTCAACACAGTCCCGCTGATCTGGGGAATGGTCCACGGGGACCAGAAAGGCAAGTTCGAGCTCTCCTACACGACGCCGGCGGGCTGTGCGGACGCCGTGCGGTCCGGCCAGGCCGATATCGGCATCATCCCTTCGATCGAATACCAGCGCATCGAAAACGCGCGCATCCTGACCGGGATTTCGATCGCCTCGAAAGAGGAGGTCAAGAGCGTCCTGCTGCTCAGCAAAGTGCCGATCCAGAAAGTGAGCAGCGTGGCGGTGGACAACTCCTCGCGCACGTCGGCGGCGCTGCTGCGGATTCTGATGCGCAAGTTCTACAACCGTTTCATTTCCATCAGCCCTTCGGCGCCGAAGCCCGCCGACATGCTGAAGCGCGCCGACGCGGCACTCGTCATCGGCGATCCGGCCCTCTCCTACGCCGGAGAAGTTGCGGAGATCTACGACCTCGCTGCCGAATGGAAGAAGTTCACTGGACTGCCTTTCGTCTTCGCGCTCTGGGTGGGACATGAGGAGAAGCTGCTGTCGGGCGTCCGAAACGATTTTGCGGCGTCGCGCGACTTCGGCCTGGCCCGCGTGGACGAGATTGCCGAAGAGTACGCGCCCAAGCTCGGCGTGAAGCCGCCGAGCGTGAAGGTTTACCTGACCCAAAACGTCGATTATTCTCTCGACGAGGAGAACCGCAAGGGCCTTCGCCTCTTCTACAAGCTGGCGCGCGAAGCGGGCATCATCCCCGTCGAAAAAGAGCTCTACTTCGCCTGACCCGCGGTCCTTCGCCGAAAATCTTCTTCACCGGGAGTGCGTCATGCGCAGCGCTCTTGTGCTGTTGGGAATCTTCCTTTTGGCAGGCGGCCTCAATCCGCTGGCGGCCGGGGTACTGAACCT
>CAZKXX010000087.1:0-15879 GCA_964556705.1 uncultured Acidobacteriota bacterium | reverse complement strand
ACGTCGCGCTCTCCGTCACCATGACCGCCTGCTCGACGCTGCTCGCGCCGCTCGCCACGCCCGCGGCGATGGAAATCCTCGCCGGGCGGCTCGTGCCCATTCCGTTCTGGGCGATGATGGTCTCCATCATCAAGATGATTATTCTTCCCATCGCCGCCGGACTCGTCGCGCACCACTTCCTGCGCCGCCGGCGTGAATGGCTCGACCGCGTGCTGCCCGCGGTTTCCATGGCCGCCATTTGCTTCATCATCGCCATCATCGCCGCGAACTCGCGGGACGAATTGATTTCCGTCGGCTTCGTGCTCATCTTCGCCGCGGTGGTTCACAACACGGTGGGTTATGCGCTCGGGTATTCTGGAGCGCGTCTCTTGCGATTGAATGAAACAGACAGCCGGACGGTCGCGATCGAAGTGGGGATGCAGAACGGCGGGATGGCCGTGGGACTCGCGATCGACGTCCTGAAGAGCACGAACGCCGCGCTCGCGCCCGCGATTTTCGGCACCTGGATGAATATCTCCGGCTCGACGCTGGCTTCCTGGTGGCGCGAGCGCCCGCCGCGCGACGGAGTCAAAAAATCGGCGCGCGAAGAGGAAGGCCCGGAACGCGTCCAGGTGGGTGCGATCTGAAGAGATTTTCCCCGGCGTCTCAGGACGAACGCCGCGCCGGCTGCGCCGCTTTCGCCGGACGCGCGGCGGCCGCGGGCTCGTGAGCCTCAGTGATCGCGCCGTACGTCTCCGGGCGGCGCGCCGCGATGCGATCGAATTCCCACTGGCCCGGCACGCGAATCACACGGTTGGCGTCCGCGGCGGCGATGTCGAGCTCGGCGTAAAGAATCGTCTCTTCGCTCGCGCCGCCTTCGGCAAGCAGCTTGCCCGTGAAATCCACGATCTTGGAATGTCCCGCGAAGCGGAACCCGCGCTCCTCGCCCACGCGATTCGCCGCGACGACATGGAAGTGATTTTCCGTGGCGCGCACTTCCGGCGTGTGCTGCCAGGTGTCAGAACCTTCGGGCCAGTTCGTCGGAATCGCGAGCATCTGCGCGCCGCGCAGCTTCAGCACGCGGCCGGATTCGGGGAAGCTGCAATCGAAGCAGATGTTCACGCCAATCTTCGCCGGCGGCGTCGCGAACACTTCGAAGCCGAAGTCGCCCGGCGTGTTGTGCCAGTCGATGCCGAGACAGGGCAGATGGATCTTCCGATAGCTTCCATGAATTGCTTCGGGCGAGACCACGGCGGCGGCATTGAAAAGCTGGTCGCCGGCGCGCTCGAGGAGTCCGACGACCGCCGTGACGCCGAGCCGCCGCGCGGCGTGCGCGATGCGCTCCGTCGAAGGGCCGGGAACGGTTTCGGCGAGCGGCCAGGCTTCCTCGCGGCTCGCGAAGCAGTAACCGGTCAGCGCGCATTCGGGGAAGACCACAATCTTCGCTCCCGCCTGCGCCGCGACTCCCAATCTTTCGAGGACTGCGGCGAGGTTGCGGTCCTTTTCCAGAATGCTGATATCCATCTGCACGGCGGCGACTTTCATTTGGAGCTCCTTCGCAATCCGGCGCGGCCGAAATCGCGGTTAGTCTCACGTTCCATTCTCGCCGGGAGAGAGAGGATTGCAAGCCGAAATTCGCCAGGGGAGGGCGAAGTGCCGGCGGAAACAGAATAGGCCAGATAGCTGGGCTAATATTTCACGTGAAACATCGGGCCCAAGCGCCCGAAAAGGGGCGGCAAAAAGTTTCTTGACAAAGGGCGAAGAAAAAGCGAAACTTGCCGCACCCTTACGATCCGAGGTGCGCGATGCCACTTCCCGCGTTCAGCACTCACCTCACTCATTCCAAAGAGCTTGAGGCCGTGTCCGCGGCCCAGACGCCGGCCGCTTTCGAGGGCCTTGGAGCGGCCCTTCCGGTCCCAGGCGAAGCCCTGGGGTCCCGTCCCGTCACCCCTTGCGCCGGTTTCGCCGCCGAGCCCGCGGCGGCGCGCCCGCACCGGCTCATCGGCATCGCCAGGATGGCCGCGCAAAGCCCTCGCCTGCGCGAACGCGCCGAGGTGGAATATTTCTCCCTCACCTCGCGTTCGGCGCTCAACCGCGAATCCAGCGGACGCATGCCGTTCGCCTGGACCCTCAATCCCTATCGCGGCTGCGAGTTCGGATGCACGTATTGCTACGCGCGCTACACGCACGAGTTCATGGAGCTGTGGGACGGCCGCGACTTCGAGCGGAAGATTTTCGGCAAAGCGAACGCGCCGGAGCTGCTGCGCCGCGAACTCGCCGAGGCGCGCGACCGCGGCCACGCCATCGCGCTCGGCACGGCGACCGACCCCTACCAGCCCGCCGAAAAGCAGTACGGCATCACACGCCGGATGCTTGAAGTTTTCGCCGCCTTTGAAGGTTTGGAATTTTCCATCACCACGAAGTCGGTGCTCATCCTGCGCGACCTCGATCTGCTCCGCGAAATCGCGCGCCGCCACCGTTTCGGCATCCACCTGACGGTGACCACGCTCGACGAGCGCCTGGCGCGCCTGCTCGAGCCGAAAGCGCCGCCGCCGGCCAGGCGTCTCGAAGCGGTGCGCGAACTCGCGCGCGCCGGCATTCGCACCAGCGTCAATCTGATGCCGATTCTCCCCGGCCTCACCGACTCGCCCCGCTCGGTGGAAGCCGTGGCCCGCGCCGCGGCCGAAGCCGGAGCGAAGTCGCTCAACGCAAGCGTCCTCTTCCTGATGCCCTCGGCGATGAAGCAGTTCATGCCGTTTCTCGAGCGCGAATTCCCGGCGCTCGTCCGCCGCTACCGAAAGATGTATGCTCGTTCGGCCTACATCCGCGGCGAGTATAAGGAGCAGATTTCGAAACTCGTGTCCGACCTGCGCCGCCGCTACGGGCTCGAAGGACACGCCGAGGAAGCGCCGCTGGCGCGGAAGTACGAGCAACTGGCGCTCGGGATTTGAGATTTTAGATTTTTGATTTGGGATTGAAGAAGAACGTTGGTTGTTGGTGGTTCGTTGTCGGTTGCTGGTTGTCCCCTGGAACCGGAACGTTCTGCAGGTTTTCTAAATCAGATCAATGGGCGGTTATGTCTCACGACCGGCGGACCTGACAACGCCGACCAACAACCGACGATGATGCGAGGACTAAACATTGCCGGTGTTGTCATTCTGAGCGAAGCGAAGAACCTCGTGCACTCACGGAATCACCCCAATGCAGAGATCCTTCGTCCCCCGACCCACAGCGTCGGGGCCCTCAGGATGACAACTCGCGAATTTCCACTTTCGAGTTTCAAATATCATGCTCGACCGAGGAGGATCCCATGCGACTGAGTGAATCGCTCTTGCCCGAGTACGATCAAGAAACCGCCAACACGCGCAAGGTGCTGGAGCGCGTGCCGGAGGGGAAGTTCGACTGGAAGCCGCACGCGAAGTCGTTCACGATGTCGGGGCTCGCCACGCATCTCGCGACGATCGCGGGGTGGGGCTCGACGATCCTGGAGCAGGATTCCTTCGACGTGGCTTCGCCCGAGGCGCAGAACTTTCCGCGCAGCGTCGCCTCGCGCGAGGAGCTGCTGAAGCTGTTTGAAGAGGGCTCGGCCAGGTTCCGCGCCGCACTCGCCGCGGCCGAGGACGCGCGCCTCCTCGCGCCCTGGACGCTTCTCAACGGCAGCGCGAAGATCTTCACCCTGCCGCGCCTCGCCGTCATCCGCAGCTTTATCCTCAACCACAGCATCCATCACCGGGCGCAGCTCGGCGTCTATCTGCGGCTGAACGACGTTCCCGTACCGGGCGTGTACGGGCCCAGCGCGGATGAGCAGGGGTAGGGAATTGTGAATTCTGAATTGTGAAGGGCGAAAACCAGGACTCGCGCCCTGACGGCCCGTAAAGCCGTAGGGGCGGGCCCCCGTGCCCGCCCATGGTCGGGACGCGCAGCACCGGCGCGGGGGCCTGTCCCTGCGATATCATCAAGTGCATTCACGCGCATTACAAACTGCGCGCGCCCGCCGAGCAGCGCGAGACCATCGAACGCGTGCACGGGTTTCATCAGGAGAAGTGCCCGGTGGCGCGGTCGCTCGAAGGGGCGATTCACATCACCACGTCGTACGAAATCGTGCCGTAGGCGGCGAATGCCGGGCATCACTGAGAATTGTGAATTAAGAATTCTGAATTATGAATGGTAAAGCGTGGAAGTCTGAAGTATGGAGTGTAAAGGATGTGTGATTGCCGCCTTCCTCGAAACTGCGATTGCGGATCATCTCGGCGTGCATCCCGCCTTTGATGTCCTCGAACATGAACAATGATGGAGGATGCCTTCCCTCCCCTATTGAAATTCAGAACAGTCGGCGAATTGCGAATCTGCAATGTTGAATTTGGAATCTTGAGTTCTCAGCGCTGACCGCTGACGGCTGCAAGCTTTCCCCTGACTCCTGTCTTCTGACTCCTATTGAAACGCTTCTTTGTTGACGACGTAAGGCATCTTCGCCGGGTTCCCGTCGTAATTGCCTTCCAGCGCATCGATCAGACCCTGCACGCAACGGCCGGCCATGCCGACGTCCGGGTCGGTGGAAAGTCGCGTCAACCGGCCGCCGCTCGCGAAGTGGTGGAAGAGGCGCAGGCGGTCTTCGAGCGCCGGGTCGCGCAGCGGCGAATCGGCCGGCAGCGGCTCCTTTTCGAAAACGTCAAGCGCCGCGCCGGCGATCACCTCCGCCTTGAGCGCCGCCACCAGCGCTTCCTCGTCCACCACCGGCCCGCGCGAGGTGTTGATGAGATACGCGGTGGGCTTCATCAGCCGCAGCGTGCGTTCGTTCATCAGATGGTAGGTCGGCTGCGACGCTTCGCCTTCGCGCAGCAGCGGGACGTGCAGGCTGACGAAGTCGGCGCCGACGAGGGCCTCTTCGAAGCTCACGTAACGGATCGTGCGGCGTCGGCGCGAAAAGCCGTGGCGGAAGCGCAGGTCCATCTCCTCCTGGAGGTGTGCGGCAAACTCGCGCGCTTCGGCGACGGGGTCGTAGCAGAGGAAATCCACATCGAAACCGACGGCCTTCTTCATGAACGCCTGGCCGATGCGCCCCGTGCCGATGACGCCGATGGTCTTGCCGGTCACCTCGTCGCCGAGGAAGGGAAGGTACGGGTGCCAGGCGGCCCAGCGGTTTTCGCGCACCAGACGCTCGCTGGGATAGAGCTTGCGCGCCACGCAGCCGAGAATGAGCAGCGCGTACTCGGCGGTGGCATCGGTGAGCACGTCGGCGGTGTTGGTGAAGGGAACGCGGTGGCGGTTGGCGGCGGCGCGATCGATGTTGTCGAAACCCACGGCGTCCTGCGCGACCGCTTGGAGCGTGCCGCGGCCCGCCGCGAAGACTTCCTCGTCAATCGCGTCGCGCAGCGTGGTGATGAGCCCGTCCACGCCCGAGCGGACTTTTTCGAGGATGAGCGCTTTGGGCGGCGGTTCAGGCCCCTCGTACACCTCCACGTCGTAGCCGCGCGCGCGCAGGCGGTCGAGCGCGTCGCGCCCGATATCGCAGGTGGCAAAAATCCGGAAATTCTTCGGGGTCGTCATGATGAGGTGTCCTGTGGTCCGCGTGTTTCGATGCGGAGCCGTCCGCGTCCAAGAGCATATGCCGCCTTGGGGATTCTGTCCATCCCGCAGGGCCTGTGGCGCGAGGGAAGCCGCGGGCGTCAGCCTGCTTCGTGCACCTCGCGCGCGGCGCGCAGGCCGGAAGCGAGCGCGCCCTGCATCCAGGCGGGCCAGGCGGAAGTGTGCTCGCCGGCGAAGTGCACTCGCCCCTCGGGCCGCGCGATGTGCGGAAGCAGCTCCGTCATCTGTCCGGGCTTGAACCAGCAGTAGCCGCCGCGCGCCCACTCGTCTTCGCTCCAGCACCACGACGCGCTGGTTTCGAACTCGGCGCGAACGCCGGGAAGGATTCGCTCCAGGTGCTCGAGCGCCAGGGCGCTGCGTTCGTCTTCGTCGAGCGCGCAGAAGTTTCGCGCGTTTTCTCCCGAACTGTAGATTTGCAGCAGGCCGCGCGCGTCGCGGCGATAGTCAAACGTCGTGTCCCACACCAGGCCGAGCGGCGAATCGCTGGCCGCCCAGCCCGCCAGTCCCTCTTTGCGCCAGGGCTTCGTTGCGGTTTGCAGAAAGATTCGCGTCACGGAACTGTAGGGCAGTTCGGCGACGGCCTTCTGCTTCTCCGCAGAAAAGGGCGGAACAATTTCGATCTCGCGCAGGACGGAAAAGGGAACCGTGCAAATCAGAAAATCGGCCGAAAGGTTCTGCGGCGCGCCGGCTTCGGTGAAGAACGCGGTGACGCCGCGTTCGTGGCGCTCGATTCTCCGCACCGGGGCGCTGTAGCGGACGCGGCCGCTCAGGCGTTCGGCGAAAGCTCGCGGCAGCAGGTCGCAGCCGCCGCGGAGGGTGAACATGCGGCGGAAGGGGCTCAAGACGTAATTCCGCAGGTGCGCGAGCGCGGAAACGGTTTCGATGCCGTCGCCCCACCAGTCCATTTCGAGACGAAGCAGCGCCCTCGCGCCGTCGGAGGCGCCGCGCGAGCGGAGATAATCGGCGAAACTCATCGCATCGAGTTGGCGGAGCGCTTCCGGTGGCGACTCCCATTTCTCCGCGTCGCGGAGCAACTCCAATCCCGGGCCGAAATATCTGTTGCGCAGCGCCGAGATGCCCATCCCGCGCTCGTCGGAACGCAGCGCCACCGGCCAGCGCGCGCGGCCGCCGGGCTTGAAACGGATCCGTTCGCCGCGCAGGTCGTAAATCGCGCGCAGCCCCGCGGGCCACGGCATGACGAGGTCGAGTCGTAATCCGAAATGTCGGGAGTAATCGCGGGTGAGCGAATGGGAGTGCGGAATCCATGTGGCGCCGGCTTCGGCGTAGAGGCCGTCGTCAAAGGGCTCGCGCAGCGTCCAAACGCGGCCGCCGGGCCGCTGGCGCGCTTCGAGCACCGTCACGCGATGGCCGGCGCGCGAGAGTTCGTAAGCGGCGACGAGGCCGGCGAGTCCCGCGCCGATGACGAGGACGTTCTTCGGCTGCCGCGCGGGCGGAAGTTTTTCCGGCTCGCGCGCCAAGGATTCCAGGCCGCTTCCCAAAAGCGCCGCAGCCAGCGCTCCGCGCCTGAAGAATTCCCGGCGATCGAAGTGTTGCTCCATGGGTGAACCCGTCACTTTCGCCGGAGGCCAAAGACGTTTGCCCGCCCAAGCATATGCGGAGGTGCGCGGCGTGTCCAGCGCCGGAGGCGCGGGGATTGCGCGGCGGACGCGAAACGTCTATTCTCGGACGCGCTCCCGGGGCTTTGGGGTCCGCGGACACCGCCGGCGAATGTCACTTTCTCCACCCTCGCAACAACTCGTGCGCGCCATCGGGCGCTGGACGCTGCTGGGACTGGTGCTCAACGCCGTCATCGGCAGCGGAATTTTCGGCCTGCCGGCCATCGTCGCCGAGCACGTCGGCATGGCGAGCCCCGCCGCCTGTCTGCTCGCGGCGCTGGGGATGGGGCTCGTCATCGCCTGCTTCGCCGAGGTCTCCTCGCGCTTTCACGAAGCGGGCGGGCCGTACCTTTACGCGCGCGAGGCCTTCGGGCGCTTCGTGGGGATTCAGATGGCGTGGCTGGCGTGGCTGGTGCGACTGACGGCGGCGGCGGCGAACTCGAACCTTTTTGTGATTTACCTCGCGCAGCTCTGGGCGCCGGCCTCGCGCCCGCTGCCGCGCCTCATTGTTCTGACCCTTCTTATCGGGGGGCTCGCGGTCATCAACTATCGCGGCGTGCGTCTCGGCGCGAACATCAGCAACGTGTTCGCCATCGCCAAGGTGGCGACCATCGTCTTCTTCGTGGCCGCGGGAATCTTCTTCATCCATCCGGAGCGCTTCACGCCCGCGGCGCTGCTCGAGCCTCCGCCCGGCGCCTGGCTGGATGCCATCCTGGTGCTCGTGTACGCCTTCGGAGGGTTCGAGTCGGCGCTCATCCCCGTGGGCGAAGCGCGCGACCCGAAGCGCGACGCGCCGTTCGCCATCGTCTTCGCGCTGGGGCTGACCACGATTCTTTACACGCTGATCCACGTCGTGGTCGTGGGAGTCCTCGATGCTCCCGCGGCCACGGACCGTCCGCTCTCCGCTGCTGCCGGCGTTTTCCTCGGCCCGGCGGGCGCCGCCGCGGTCGCCGCGGGCGTTCTGGTTTCGGTTTACGGATATCTGAGCGCCATGATGCTCAACAATCCGCGGCTGACGTTCGCGCTCGGAGAACGCGGCGATTTCCCGCGCATCTTTGCGGCCGTGCACCCGCGCTTCCGCACGCCGCACGTTTCGATTCTCGCTTTCGCGGGCCTGGTGTGGGCCCTGGCGGTGGCGGGCTCGTTCCGCTGGAACCTCGTGCTCTCGGCGGTGGCGCGGCTGTTCACCTACGGCGCCACCTGCGCGGCCCTCTGGAGCCTCCGCAACAAGCGGCCGGGCGAAGCGGTCCTGAAGCTGCCTGCTGGCAAAGTCTTTGCCGCGCTGGGCGTGGGTTTTACAGCGCTGCTCGCCACGCGCATGGGCCTCGTCGAACTCGCCATCCTCGCGGGAACGGCGGTGATTGCGGGAATCAACTGGCTGTGGACGCGCCGGAACGCGCAACTGCCGTCTGCCGCTCCCTCGCGTGAGGGTTGAGCCCTTTACTTCACGCGCTGGCACACGGCGAAGCCGTCGCGAAGCGGAATGAGGGTGGTGAACAACCGCGGCGAACGGTAGATCAACCGGTTGAATTTCTGAATGGCGCGCGTTTCGTCGTCGTCCGCTGACGCGGGGCGCGCCGCGTAGCCGTGCCAAAGCACGTTGTCCGTCACGAACAGCCCGCCCCGGCGCAGCCGCGGCACGGCCAGGTGGAAGACTTCGGGATACTGCGCCTTATCCACATCGTTGAAGATGAGATCAAACTTGCCGCTCGTCTTCGCGAGGAGCTCGAGCGCGTCGCCGGTGAGAAACGTCACTCGGCGGTGAACGCCGGCGCGGAGCAGGTACTTTTGAGCGCGGCGGACGTTGGCGGGATCGCTGTCAGTGTAAAAGACCCGGCCGGCGGGCCCCACCGCGCGTGCCAGCCAGAGAGTGGAATAGCCGATTGCCGAACCCATTTCGAAGACGCGCCGGGCGCGAATCAGCCGCGCGAGCTGGTACAGCAGACGCCCGCATCCCGGTCCGATGATGGGCACGCGATGACGCTCGGCATAGGCTTCCATCTCGCGAACCACGCGGTCGCGGCGGGGAAGGAGCGAGGCGAGATAGGCTTCGGTCTTCGGCTCGATGATTCTGTACATCAAAACCTCCACGCTGGCGGCTGCGGCCGGTTTTCAGGCGCGGGAACTGCGGCATTTTACTGGCTTGCGCGCATCGACTATAGTCCAGCGCGAAGAGGAACGTCTCACCCGTACCACGGGCATCTTGCCCGTGACCGCTCCCAGAGGGGTCGGCACGGCCAAGATGGCCGTGCTACGGAGAGATGACATTTTGTCCGCTTTCCCATAGCCAAGATACGGAAATCAGAAAAGCTGACCCGCCGCAGTTTCGGGAATCCTGACAGAATCCTCTATTATTTCAACCACTTAATGGAATAAGTGACATCCTGGCATGGCGATTGCCCCTCAGGGCGGTAAGGGATACGTGTGCATGTGGAAATCGGTGCGTTGTAGCGCTGACAAAATGTAGCTTCCCGAAGCGTTGTCCATGCATCTCAGTTTGGGGAGTGCTGGGCACCGGCTTTTCTTTGAAGTTGTCGGGGTTTTGGGTCAACTCGAGCCTGCGAAGGGAGAGTTCTATGGTTTTGCGATTCCTGGCTCGAACCGGTTTGGCCATTTTTTTGATGCTTGGAAGCGCCGGTTACGGTATGGCCCAGTCCTATCCGGGCGATCAGTCCGGCGGGGGCACGACGTCCAGTTCGACTTACGGCAGTAGCGACGGATACAGTTCCAGCACCGGCATCGCGATCGGAGCCGCCGCAGCGGCGGGCATTGCGATTACCTACCTGGCGCTGCGCGGGCGCGGCACCGTAAAAGGCTGTGTTAAACAAGGAGACGACGGTGTGCTGCTGACCAACGAAAAAGACAAGGAGACGTACATTCTTTCCGGCCAGAGCGCGGCCATCAAGCCCGGCGAGCACGTCGAGCTCAAAGGCAAGAAAGGCAAAGACGATTCCGGAGCCAGAACGTTCCAGGTGAGCAAGTTGGTCAAAAAGAACGGGCCGTGTACACCCTGACTTCGTCCCCACCTGCTCGACTCGGACGAAGTGCGCGTTTTCAATTTCGAACAGCAGCAGCGGTTGCGGGTCCGGCCCGGCGCGAGGTTCGAGCCGGGCGCAGGCCGGCAACCGGGAAGGGGGCGAGTGCGCTTGACTGACCCGCGCATTCTGGCCGTCGGGACCGCCAATCCTCCCTGGCGATACACGCAGGAAGAGGTTTACCGGCTGGCGGGCTACCGCAACTCGCGGATCCGCGACATTTTCCTGAACAGCGACATTGAGCATCGGCACCTCTACATTGACGCGTCCACCTTCCGGCCGGACGAGACGCCGGACGAGCTGAACGCCCGCTATCTGCGCGGAGCGCAGGAAGTGGGCTGCCGCGCGGTGCGCGCGTGCCTGGACGCGGGCCGGCTCCGTTCGAGCGATGTGGACCTGTTTCTGATCTGCAGTTGCACGGGTTACGTCTGTCCGGACGTGGGCACGCGGCTGGCGGGTCATTTGAAGTTCCGGGCGGACCTGGAGCGCGGGCCGATGGTGGGTCTGGGCTGTGCGGGCGCCCTGCCGACGCTCCAGCGGGCCTGGGACTACGCCAAAGCCCGGCCCGGGCGGCGCGCCCTGATGCTGGCCGTGGAAATCTGTTCGGCGAGTTACTTCATTGACGGCTCGCTCGAAACGGTGGTGGGCAACGCCCTGTGCGGCGACGGCGCGGCGGCGTTCATCCTTTCAACCGACGGCCCCGGCGACGCGCGCCTGCCCGCCGTCGTGGACTTCCAATCGTTTCTCGACCCCGCGCAGCTCGACAAGGTCGGCTTCGGGCAGCGCGAGGGTAAGTTGAGAATCATTCTCGACGCTTCGATCCGCGACTTGGCCGCCGGACTGATTGAGCGGTCGCTGGCGCCGCTCCTCGCGCGGAACGGGTTGCGGGCCTCGGACATCCGTTTCTGGGTGGCGCATCCGGGCGGGCGAAAGGTGATTGACAACGTGGAACGCGAGCTCGGTCTGACCCCCGACCATCTGCGCTTCTCGCGCAAGGTGCTGCGCGAGTACGGAAACATGTCCTCGGCGACGGTGATGTTCGTCCTGGACGAGGTGGCGCGCGCGGGCGAGCCGCGGCCCGGCGATTGGGGCGTGATGGTGGCGCTCGGGCCGGGAATGGCCGCGGAGACAGCGCTGCTCCGCTGGTGACCACCGGAAGGGGGAGACGGAATGAAGGTGCTCAGAATTTTCGGTCTGGCCGCGCTGGCGGCCTTTCTGGTGTTACCCGCAGGGCGCGCCGGCGAGGAAGAAGCGGCGACCGCCGAAGCGAGTCCGCGCGAAATTGCAGTGAGCGCGAAGAAGTATGAATTCAATCCGAACGTCATTACGGTCAAGAAAGGCGAGCCGGTGAGGCTGGTGCTGACGGCCACCGACCGCGACCACGGGTTCAAGATTGAAGCGCTCAATATCGACGTGAGGCTCAAGAAAGGCGAGCCGACCCCCGTCGAATTCACCGCCGACACGGCGGGGAAGTACGAGTTCAAGTGCTCGAAATTCTGCGGCTTCGGGCACGGGCGGATGAAGGGGGAGTTGGTGGTGGAGGAATAGCAGAAGGGATTTTGGATTGAACAGTCAAGATTGTTGAATTTCGCTTTTCGAGTTTCCAGTTTCCGCTGGCCCTTCAGTTGACAGTTCCCGCCGTGTAGTGAATTTGCGGCAGGGGCGGGCGTGGGGCGCCGGGAATTCCGCGCCCGTCGAGAAACGCGCGCCAGGGTCCGAGCTGGGCCGCGAGCGACGCGAGGTCGAACCCGCCGTGCGCGGCGCCGTACGGTTCCACCTTCTTCCAGCCCTTTGCCAGCAGCGTCCGGCATCCCGCAAAATTTGAACGTTGAAGGTGATAGAACGCGGCGGCAATCTGAATGATCCCGTGCAGGAAAGTTTTCTCCTCCCCGGAGGCCTCCAGCCACGCCGCCTCCCAGGCTTCGTGGGCCTCGAAGTAGCGTGCGGAATTGAAGAGGCGAATCCCCGTTTCGACCGCGTTTTTTCCTTCCATTCCGTGCATCTCGGTTGTCGCTCCCGGGTCCCCTGAACCGATTCTGTCACAGAATTCGGCCCGGTGGCCGGAGAAGACGCGGGCGGGCCGCGCTCGTCCGGCGTGGCGGGTTCGGGGACCTTGGCCTTCGTTGCTTCTCAGCGCCGTCTCGGAGAAAACAGCGCGCCGAAGCGACGAGGTGCGAAGCATGCGATGGACTCGCGAGGAATGTGTCCGGCGACTGCGGCAGGCGGCGGATGCGGGCCGGGTGATTATCGGCGCGGGCGCGGGGACGGGCCTCTCCGCCAAATGCGCGGAGGCGGGCGGCGCCGGGCTGAACCGCGTTTCGGTCCGAGTGCTGAGCAACGCCGCCGCGGCCATGGCGGGAATGGTGAAGCAGAGCGCGGTGGCGCTCCAGGAGGAAAAGCCGCTCGTCGCCGCGACGATGTTCGGCGTCACCACGCCGTGCGTCACGGAAGTGCGGCGGATTCTCGAAGCACGCGGGTATGAGATCGTGGTGTTTCACGCCACCGGCACCGGCGGCCAGGCGATGGAGAGTTTGATAGCGGATGGATACGTCGCGGGCGTGCTCGACATCACGACGACGGAACTGGCCGACGAACTGGTGGGAGGCATTCTCAGCGCCGGGCCGGAACGACTGGAAGCCGCCGGGCGCTGCGGCGTTCCGCAAGTCGTGTGTCCGGGTGCGCTCGATATGGTTAACTTCGGGCCGATGGAATCGGTCCCGGAAAGATTCAGGAGCCGCCGGCTCTACCGTCACAACCCGATGGTGACGTTGATGCGGACGACCGAGGAAGAATGCGCGGAACTGGGCCGGACGATCGCCGAAAAGCTCAAGCGGGCGAGCGGTCCGGTGGCCTTCGGGATGCCGCTGCGCGGAGTCTCCGCGATGGACGCCGAGGGCGAGCCGTTCTGGTCGCCCGAAGCGGACCGCGCGTTTCTCGACGCGCTCAAAGCGCGCCTGGCGCCGCGGGTTCGCCTGGTGGAACTCGACGCGCACATCAATGACGCGCGGTTCGCGGAAGAAGTGGCGAAGCTGTTTCTTGAAATGGCAGAGGCGCGGAAGAAAGTGTGAAGTGTGAAGGGTAAAGGATGAAAGGAAAAATCAAAAGGCAAAAATCAAAAATTAAGGACGGAAAGTGGAAGTGATCTCTGAGCGCTGGAAGCTGCAAAATTGAAGACTGAAGGCTGAGGTCTGAATACTGAGTGCTGAAGGATGAGAACTGAAACCTGAAGCCTGAAAGCTGAAAGCGTTGGCCCTCAGCGGCGGCTGTGGAAAGCAAGTCGATCGTGAATGCGCCCGCACGCGGTGAAAAGAAAGAGCGCCTCGTATTCGAGGCGCTCCTCCTTCTTTCTGAATTCTGACTCCTGGCTGCTGTCTCCTGCTCTTCAGTAAATTTCGAACCTCTCCATATGCACCGCCGGGTCGCCCTTGACGATGACGTCTTTCCTGGTCAGCGACTCGATTTCGGCGAGCAGAACGCCCTGACGCGCTTTCAGCGCCTGCGCGACTTCGGGGTTGACGCGCAGCGTAAGCGTATCGCCTTCGAGCTCCCCCGCCATCTTGCGAATTTCGCCGAGGATTTCGTAGCAGACCGTCGCCACCGACTTTACCCAGCCGGCGCCCGAGCAGTAAGGGCAGGGTTGGCAGAGCGAGCGTTCGAGCGACTGCCGGACGCGCTTGCGGGTGATGGCAACGAGGCCGAAATCGTTGAACGAAAGCACCTTGGTGGGCGCGCGGTCGCGCCGCAGGGCTTCTTCGAGCGCCTGGACCACCTTGTAGCGGTTCCGCCGTTCGTCCATGTCGATGAAATCAATGACGATGATTCCGCCCAGATCGCGCAGGCGGAGCTGGCGGACGATTTCATTCACCGCGTCCACGTTGGTCTTGACGATGGTGTCTTCGAGCCGGTTGGTCTTGCCGACGAACTTGCCCGTATTGACGTCCACGGCGACGAGCGCTTCGGTCTGGTTGATGACGATGTAGCCGCCGGAGCGCAGCCAAACTTTCGGCCTCAGCGCCTTTTCGATTTCCTGCTGGATGCCGAACTCTTCGAACATGGGGGTCGGACGCGTGTAGAGCCGCACGCGGCCCACCAGCGACGGCTGGCAGCGGTTGACGAATTCGACGACGCGTTCGTAATCGAGCTCGTTGTCCACGCGAATGGCCTTGAATTCGGGCGAGAGGATGTCGCGCAGGATGCGCTCGACGAGTTGCAGGTCGCGATGCAGCAGCGCCGGCGCTTTCGTCTTCTCGGCTTTGGCCCGGATTTCGCCCCACAGGGTCGAGAGGAACCGCAGGTCGGCCTTCAGTTCATCGTCCGAGCGGCCGGCGGCGGCCGTGCGCGCGATGAAGCCGCCGCCCAGCGCGCCCTTGTTTTCGAGGATGATGTTGCGCAGCCGCAGGCGCTCCTCTTCCGAGGAAATCTTGCGCGAGACGCCGATGTGGCTGATGGTCGGCATGTACACAAGGTACCGGCCGGGCAGCGCGATGTGCGAAGTGATGCGCGCGCCCTTGGAGCCCAGCGGCTCCTTGGCGATCTGCACGAGGATTTCCTGACCTTCCTTGAGCACGTCGGCGATTTGAACGGGCTGGTTATTGCCCGGGCGCGAGGGTTCGCGACGCTCGTGGTGGCGCATGCGTCCGCCGCCACGGCGGCCCCTGCGCCGGCGGGGCGCGAAGTGCGGCCGCTGGTGCCGTTCGCGCAGCGTGTAACTTGACTGCGCGGGTGCTTCACCTTTTTCGGAAGTCTCGCCGCCGGATTCAGGGGCGGTCGCGACTTCCGCGGGCTCCTCCGCAGGCGCTTCGCCGGAAGTCCCGGTTTCGTCTTCCGCTTCCTCTTCGTTGCTTTCAACTTCATCGAGGTCCGCAGCGGCTTCCGCGGCCCGGCGAATTTCCTCAGGCTCACGGGACTCGTGAGACTCCGCTTTGGCTTCCTCGGCGATTTCCGCCGGGGCTTGCGTCGCCGTCTCGGCCGGGCCGGCTCCGGCCGCATGCAGCGACCAGTCGCGCGCGTCGAACCTTCGCGTGTCGTCGCTCAGCTCCTGGGGCGCGGGCGGCTCCGCCGTCTCGACGGCAGGCTCGACGGCACCGAAGGACGGTTCCGCTTCCTCGGCGGGACGCGGCGGTTCGAGCTCGGTTGAAGCAAACGTCGCGGGAGTAAACGGAACCTCCGTCTCGCCCGCGGGAGACCCAGAAAAGGTGTCGGTTGCGGCCTCGGAGGAGCCGGCTTCGAAGCTCGATAATTCGGCCTGAGGCTGGTCCTCGAGCCAGGGCCGAGTTTCGAACTCCTCGCCCGCGCCGGAAGGGGTCTCCTCTCCGGCATCCTGCGGCGGTTCGGCGGCGGGCGCCTGGCCGTACTTGGCGAGCGACTCGCCGGGCAGGAGTTCGAAGCCGCGCGGGCCCTCGGGCGCCGGGCCGCGGTCATGGTCGCGCTCGCGGAAGGGCGGCCGGCGGTCCGGCCGGTCGAATCCGCCCCGGCCGCGACGACGCCGGCGCCGGCCGAAGTCGCGGCGGCGGAAGTCGCGCGACTCGCCGGACGGGGGAGCCGTCCGCGAGGGCGCTTCCGCCGGCGGGGCCGGCTCGGACGCGGCGGGCGCCTCCGCGACGGGCGCGGCAGGAGGCGGTACGGCCTCACTCGCAGGCGGCGCGGCGGCTTCTTCCGCGGGC
>CAZKXX010000086.1:0-15919 GCA_964556705.1 uncultured Acidobacteriota bacterium | reverse complement strand
CGGGTGGGGAGCATTCGCAGCTCGCTGTGGCGCCACGGGTCGATCGCGCACGGACCGAAGCCGCGCGATTATTCCTATAAGCTGCCGCGCAAGATGCTCGAGGGCGCGTTGCGCTCGGCGCTGGCGGCGAAATTTCAGGAACAGAAGCTGACCGTGGTGGACGGCTTCGAGCTGGCGGAAGTGAAGACCAAGCGCTTTGCCGGCGCGCTGCGCAAGCTGGGCGTGGAAAAGACGGTGCTCGTCGTGGACGACCGGTCGAACCGCAACCTGGAGCTTTCTTCGCGCAACATCGAGGGCTGCGAAACGCTTCGGCACCACCGCGTGCATCCCTACCACGTGCTCAGCCACGACCGGCTGGTGATTTCCGAAGGCGCGCTCAAGCGGCTCGAGGAGGCGCTGCGATGAAGAAGAGCCCGTACGAGATCCTCCGGAAGCCGCTCATTACCGAGAAAAGCATGGACGCCAAGGAGCGCGCGCGGACGATCTGTTTCCGCGTGGACCGCCACGCCAACAAGATCGAGATCAAGGAAGCCGTCCAGACGCTCTTCAAGGTCAAGGTGGACTCCGTGCGCACTTCGATTTTCCCCGGCAAGATGCGGCGGCGCGGGATGCGCTTCGGTTTCCGGCCGGACTGGAAGAAGGCTTACGTCAAGTTGGCGGCCGGCGAGAAGATGCCGGAGTACCTGGAGAGCGTTTAGTTCGGAACCGGCGGGCCGCGGCCTGCCGGGGCTTGCGGAAGGCGATTGTTATGGGAACTAAAACCTATCGGCCTTACACCCCGACGCGGCGGTATCAGACGGGGCTGACGTACGAGGAACTGACGACGTCGAAGCCCTACAAGCCGCTGCTGGAGCCCAAGCAGCGCATCTCGGGCCGCAACAACCTGGGCCAGCTCACCATCTGGCATCGCGGCGGCGGGAACAAACGGATGTACCGCGTGATCGACTTCAAGCGCGACAAGCTGGGGATTCCGGCGCGCGTGGCGACGATTGAATACGACCCGAACCGCTCCGCGTTCATCTCGCTGCTGCACTATGCGGACGGCGAGAAGCGCTATATCCTGCACGTGCAGGGGATGAAGGTGGGCGACCAGGTGGTGGCCGGGCCGGAAGCCGACATCGTGGCGGGCAACGCGCTTTCGCTCAAAAACATTCCCGTGGGCACGATGATCCACAACATCGAGATGCGTCCGGGCAAGGGCGGACAGCTCGTGCGAGCGGCCGGGGGCTCGGCCCAGTTGCTGGCCAAAGAGGGCGATTACGCGCAGGTGCGGCTGCCTTCCGGAGAAGTACGGCAGGTGCACGTCGAGTGCATGGCGACGATCGGGCAGATCGGCAACCTCGACCACGAGAACATTACCATCGGCAAGGCGGGCCGCCGCCGCTGGCGGGGCATCCGTCCCACGGTGCGCGGCGTGGCGATGAACCCTGTGGACCATCCGCTGGGCGGCGGGGAAGGCAAGAGCTCCGGCGGCCGCCATCCGACGACGCCCTGGGGCAAGCCGACACGCGGCTTCAAGACGCGCCGCAACAAGCGTACGGAACGTTTTATCGTCAAGCGGCGAGAGAAGAAGTAGAAGACAAGGGAGGCAGAGTTGGCCAGGTCGCTGAAAAAGGGTCCCTTCGTGGACGACCACCTGATCAAGAAGGTCGAACTGCTGAACCGGCGGTTCGAGAAGAAGGTGCTGAAAACGTGGTCGCGGCGTTCCACGATCGTTCCCGAGATGGTGGGACACACGATCGCCGTCCACAACGGGAAAAAGTTTATTCCTGTGTACATCACCGAGAACATGGTGGGGCACAAGCTGGGCGAGTTTTCGCCCACGCGGCAGTTCAAGGGGCACAGTGTAAGGGCGGCGAGCGAAAGGGCCGCCGCCGCGGCGCCGCGTCCGGGCGCGCCCGGCGCCCCGTCCGCCCCGCCGCCGCCCGCGCGATAACGGCGGAGGGTGTTGAGAGCCGCCGGCGACGCGCCGGCCGGCCGGAGCAGACGAAGCAACATGGAAGCACAAGCGACAGCCAGATACATCCGAGTCTCGCCGCAGAAAGCGCGGCTGGTGGTGGACCTCATCCGCGGCAAGAGCGCCGGCGAGGCGATGAGTATTCTGCGATTCACCAAGAAGCGCGCCTCGGAGCAGGTCGAGAAGGTCCTCCGCTCGGCGATTTCCAACGCCGAACAGAAGTCGGACCGGGTGGATCCCGACCGCCTGGTGGTGACGAAAGCTTACGTGAACGAAGGGCCGCGAATGAAGCGCGTCCGGCCGGCGCCGCAAGGGCGCGCCTTCCGCTACCAGCGCCGCATGAGCCACATCACGCTGGTGGTGGAGGAACCGGAGGCGGAGAGCTAATCGGAACGGCAGCGCCGGCGATTCAGCCGGCGCGGGGTGACGCCGCGGAAGGCGTCGCGAGAAGGAGGAACAAGTGGGGCAGAAGGTTCATCCCTACGGTTTCCGGCTGGGATACACCAAGACATGGCGCTCGCGCTGGTTCGCGAAGAAGGACTACGCGAACCTGCTGCATGAAGACCTGGAGATCAAGGCGAGGCTCAAGGAGCAGCTCAAGAGCGCCGGCGTTGCGGCCATCGACGTCGAACGGCCGGGAAACAAGCTGAAGATCTCGATTCACACGGCGCGGCCCGGCATCATCATCGGTCGCAAGGGCGCGGAAATCGACCGGCTGCGGGTGGAAGTCCAGAAGCGCACGGGGCGCGAGGTGCTGCCCATCAACATCCAGGAAGTGCACCGGCCGGAACTGAACGCGCAACTGGTGGCCGAATCGATTGCCCTGCAGCTTGAAAAGCGCGTGGCCTTCCGCCGCGCGATGCGCAAGGCCGTGGATTCCGCCCTGCGCTTCGGCTGCAAGGGCATCAAAGTGCGCTGCGGCGGGCGGCTGAACGGCGCCGAAATCGCCCGCTCGGAGTGGTACCTCCAGGGGCGGCTGCCGCTCCACACGCTGCGCGCCGACATTGATTACGGACTCGCCGAGGCCAAAACAACCTACGGCGTGATTGGCGTGAAGTGCTGGATTTACAACGGAGAGATCCTGCACGAGAAGAAGCGCCAGGAGAAAGTGGCGGAGCCCGTGGCGGCTTGAATAGTCGTCAGCGATCGACCGCGGGTTGTGCGGTGCTGACAGCCGAAGGCTGAGGGCTGAAAGCTCGCTTGAGACCGGACCAGGATCGATTGAACTATGTTGATGCCGAGCAAAGTGAAGTACCGGAAGCAGCAGCGCGGGCGTATGCGCGGCAAGGCGTGGCGCGGCTCGAGCCTTTCTTTCGGCGACTACGGCCTGAAGGTGCTGGCGCCGGGCTGGATCACCGACCGGCAGATCGAAGCCAGCCGCGTGGCCATCATGCGGTTCATCAAGCGCGGCGGGAAGCTCTGGATTCGGATCTTTCCGGACAAACCTGTCACGAAGAAGCCGGCGGAAACGCGAATGGGCAAGGGCAAAGGCGCGCCGGAATTCTGGGTGGCCGTGGTCAAGCCGGGCCGGATCCTCTTTGAGATGGAAGGGGTGACGGAAGCCGAGGCGCGCGAGGCGCTGGGGCTGGCCAGCCACAAGCTGGGCCTGCCGACGCAGTTCGTCTCGCGAGGCGCGCTCTAATCCGGGCATTCAACCCGCGGAGGCACGGAGCGAAGGACGATGAAATCGGAAAAGGTGCTCAAGCCGGACCAGATCCGGGAAATGACGGACGACGATCTGAAAGCGAAGGAACGGGAAATCAGCGACCATATTTTCCGGCTCCGCTTCCAGTTCGCGGGCGGGCAGACGGACCTGTTGCAGAATATCCGGGTGCTCAAGAAGAATCTGGCGCGCGTGAAGACCCTCCGGCGCGACCGCGAGGTCGCGGCTGCAAGGAAGGCGTCGTAAGAGAGAGATTATGGAGAGCAGGCGGCAGCAGAAGGTCGGAATCGTCACGAGCAACAAGATGCAGAAGACCGTCGTCGTGACCGTGACGAGGCAGTTCAATCATCCGCTCTATAAAAAGGTCATGCGGCGGTCAAAGAACTTCCTGGCGCACGACGAACGGAACGAGTGCCGGCCGGGTGACATGGTGCGCATTGAGGAGACTCGGCCGCTGAGCCGGCTGAAGCGCTGGCGGGTGATCGACGTCATCGCGCGCTCCGCCGAGCCCGCGCTGCCCGGCGAATCGGCCGCCCGCGAGGAAGGTGCCGCATGATCGGGATGCGTACGATCCTTCAGGTGGCGGACAACTCCGGCGCCAAGAAGCTCATGTGCATCCTGCCGCTGGGCGGCGACGTGGGACTTCAAGCGGGCTTGGGGGACGTGGTGACGGCCTCCGTGAAGGAAGCCGCGCCCGACAGCGCCATTCCCAAAGGCAAAGTGGTGAAGGCGGTCATCGTGCGGATGCGCAAGGAGCACCGGCGGCGCGACGGCAGCTACATCCGCTTCGACGAAAACGCCGCGGTGTTGATTAACGAAGCCGGCGAGCCGGTGGGGACGCGCGTTTTCGGCCCCGTCGCGCGCGAGCTGCGCGAAAAGAAGTTTCTCAAGATCGTTTCTCTGGCGCCCGAGGTTTTGTGATGGGAATCGCGGTGGACATTCGCAAGAACGATCAGGTCCAGGTGCTGGCGGGCCGGGACATCGGCAAGGTGGGACGCGTCCTGCGCGTCGAGCCGCGCAAGCGGCGGGTGTACGTCGAGCAGGTCAACATGGTGAAGCGCCACACGCGCCCCAACCCCGCCAAGCAGGTGCGCGGAGGGATTCTGGAACGCGAAGGGCCCATCCACATCTCGAATGTCGCGCTCGTCTGCACGGAATGCGGCCCGACGCGCATCCAGCACCGGGTGAAGACGGAAGGCAACAAGGTGGTCAAAGTGCGCGTCTGCCGCGAGTGCAAGAAGGTGCTGGATATCTAGGAGAGCTGTAAGGAGTTCAGGATGCCGAGGCTGAAAGACCGCTACCGAAAGGAAGTCGTTCCGGCGCTCATGAAGGAGTTCGGGTACACGAACCCCATGGCCGTGCCGCGCCTGCGGAAGGTGGTGCTCAACATGGGGCTGGGCGAGGCCATCCAGAACTCGAAACTGCTGGACTCGGCGGCGAACGAGCTGGGCGCCATCAGCGGACAGAAGCCGGTCATCACGCGCGCGCGGAAGTCGATCGCCAATTTCAAGCTGCGCAAGAATATGCCCATCGGCGCGATGGTGACGCTGCGCGGCGACCGGATGTACGAATTCATGGACCGGCTGATGAACGTGGCGCTGCCGCGCGTGCGCGACTTCCGCGGGCTTTCGCCGCAGTCGTTCGACGGCCGGGGAAGCTACACGCTCGGCGTGCGCGACCAGTTGATTTTCCCCGAAGTGGACTACTCGAAAGTGGAAAAGGTGAAAGGCCTGAACATTTCGATCGTGACGGACGCCCGGACGGACGCCGAAGCGCTGGCGCTGCTGCGCTACCTCGGCATGCCGTTCCGCGAGGCGCAGAGGCCCGCGGCGGCCGCCGCGAGCGAAGAAAAGGCGGGAGGTTAACGCGTGGCCCGAACTGCTGCAATCGCCAAGATGCAGAAGAAGCTGAAATACAAGATCCGTTACCGGAATCGCTGCCGGATCTGCGGGCGCGCGCGCGGCTTCCTGCGCAAGTTCGAGATGTGCCGTCTCTGCTTCCGCCAGCTCGCCCTGCGCGGGGACATCCCGGGGGTCATCAAGTCAAGCTGGTAGAGCGCGGCGAAAAAAGAAGTTGAGGTTCTTCAGGCAAGAATTGAGAACGGAGTGATATGGCAGCTTTAACCGATCCCATCGCCGACATGCTGACTCGAATCCGCAACGCCATCGGCGCGCGGCACCCGCGCGTTGAGATGCCGTCGTCGAAGCTGAAGGTGGAAATCGCGCGGATCCTGAAGCAGGAAGGTTACATCAGCAATTTCAAGGTGTCCGAGGAAGGCAAGAAGAAAGTTCTGCGGATCGCGTTGCGGTATGACGAAGCGGGAAAGAGCGCCATCGAGACGCTGGAGCGCGTTTCGAAGCCCGGCCGGCGCGTCTATGTGGGCTCGCGCGAAGTGCCGCGGGTGCTGGGCGGGCTCGGCACGAGCATCCTGACCACGCCGAAGGGCGTGATGACGGGCCGCAACGCGCGCAAGACAGGCGTGGGCGGCGAGGTGCTCTGCAACGTGGCGTAAGGGCTCTTCCGCGGGCGCGGAAGAGCCGGGGAAGCGAAGCTTATGTCGAGAATCGGCAGGAAACCGATTGAAGTTCCGGCGGGCGTGACGGTGGATGTCCGCGCGGCGGCCCTCGAAGTGAAAGGACCGAAGGGCACGCTGAGCGTGCCGTTGCCCCGCGGCGTGCAGGTGGAGCGAGTGGACGGTCGTCTGACGGTGAAGCGCGAAGACGACGAAAAGGTGGCCTTGCACGGCCTGACGCGCGCGCTGCTGGCCAATGCGGTGCAGGGGGTTTCGAAGGGATTCGAGAAGCACCTCGACATCGTCGGCATCGGATACCGCGCCGAGGTCAAGGGAAACACGGTGGTGTTCACGCTCGGTTACTCGCACCCCATCGAGTTTGCCATCCCGAAAGGAATCGGGATCAGCGTTGAAAAGCAGACGCACCTGGTAGTGAGCGGCGCGGACCGGCAGCAGGTGGGGCAGGTGGCGGCCAAGATTCGCGCGCTGCGGCCACCCGACCCTTACAAGAACAAGGGTATCCGCTACACGGGCGAGAAGCTTCGGAAGAAAGTGGGCAAGGCCGTGGCGGCCGGCGCGGGTGCGAAGTAACGGCGGCACCCGCGGGAGACGGCGGGCCGACGGATGAGGCGAAGAGAGCGATGCTGACTCAGGTTTCGAAGAACGCGGCGCGGCGGCGGATTCACCTTCGCATCCGGCGACGGATTTACGGGCGCGAGCACGCGCCGCGGCTCAACGTGTACCGCTCGGAGAACCATATCTACGCCCAGATCGTGGATGACGACCGCGGGCAGACGCTGGTCTCCGCTTCGAGCGTGGACAAGGAAATCCGCAAGACCCTGAAGAACGGCGGCAACGTGGCGGCGGCGAAGGTGGTGGGGAAGGTCCTGGCCGAGCGCGCTCGCGCGAAAGGTTTGGAACGAGTCGTCTTCGACCGCGGCGGCTACGCCTACCATGGGCGCGTCAAGGCACTGGCCGACGCGGCGCGTGAAGGGGGACTGAAGTTTTAGGAGATGGGATTCCCGCTTCGCGGGAAGGACGAGTCGAGTGTCGCCTGTGAGGACGGGCAGACAGCAAGGGAGTAACGGATTTGGCGAATCGAATTGACGCAAGCTCGATGCAGCTCCGGGACCAGGTGGTCTCCATCAACCGCGTAACGAAGGTGGTGAAGGGGGGCAAGAACCTGAGCTTTTCGGCGCTGGTGGTGGTGGGCGACGGCGCGGGCCACATCGGCTACGGGGCCGGCAAGGCGCGCGAAGTGCCCATGGCCATCCGCAAGGGGATTGAGGCGGCGAAGAAAAAGCTCGTGCGCGTGAATATCACCGCGACGTCCATCCCGCATGCCGTGGTGGGGCACTACAGCGCCGGGCGAGTGCTGCTGAAACCCGCGCCGGAAGGCACCGGCGTCATCGCCGGCGGCGCCGTGCGCGCGGTGGTGGAGGCGGCGGGAATCCAGAACGTCCTCACCAAGTCGCTGGGGACGACGAACCCGCACAACGTGGTCAAAGCCACCTTCGACGCGCTGTCGCGCCTGCGCAGTCCCGAGGAAGTGGCGGCGGCGCGCGGCAAGGCTGCGGAAGAGATTGCAGCGAGTTGAGGCAGACGGTGACGAACAAAGCGCAGGCAACAATTCACATCCGATGGGTTCGCAGCGGGATTGGCTTCTCTTCCCGGCAGAAGGAGATGGTCCGCAGCCTGGGATTGAGGCGGCTCCATCAAGTGGTTGAACGGCCGGATACGCCGCAGGTGCGCGGACTGGTGGCGAACATCCCGCACCTGGTTGAAATCGTTCCGGCCGCGCCCGCCGCGACCGTCCCGGCCCTGCCGGAATACATCATTCTGCCTCCCGAGCCGAAGGCGGAAAAGAAACCGAAGCGGAAGAAGGCGGAAGCCGTCGCCGTCGCTGCGGAAGGCGAAAAAGAAGCTGCCGCTGCTGACGCGGAAAAGGCCGCCGCCAAGGTGGAAAAGGGAAAGCCCGCCGCCAAGGCCGCAAAGGCGAAAGCCCCGGCGAAGGAAGCGAAGGCAGAAAAGAAGAAGCCCGCAAAGGCCGCCGCGAAAAAAGCGGAGAAGCCGGCGGCTCGCGGCAAGGGCGGGAAGTCGGGAAAGAAGTAGGTGGAACCCCACATGGCGATTCACATCGGAAATCTTCGCCCGCCGCGCGGCGCGAGCAAGCGCCGGAAGCGCGTGGGTCTGGGCATGGGTTCGAGGCGCGGGAAAACGGCCACGCGCGGCTCGAAGGGCCAGCGCTCGCGAAGCGGCTACAGCATGCGGCCGGGTTTTGAGGGCGGCCAGATGCCTTTGCAGCGCCGCCTGCCCAAGCGCGGCTTTACCAACATCTTCAGGAAGCGGTACGCCCTGGTCAACCTGCGCGACCTGGCGGAATTTCCCGCCGGCGAAAAGGTCACACCCGAAGCGCTCCTGGAGCGCGGCCTCATCAAGCGGCTCCACGAGGGGTTGAAGGTGCTCGGCAACGGCGAACTGAAAGCGGCGCTGCACATCTCGGCCCACCACTTCTCGAAGTCGGCGCGAGAAAAGATCCAGAAAGCCGGCGGGACGGCTGAGGTTCTTCAGGGATGATTGCTCAGCTCAAGAGCATCGCTGAGATTCCGGACCTTCGCAGGCGCGTCCTGTTCACGCTTTCGATGCTCGCCGTGTACCGGCTGGGATCGTTCATTCCCACGCCGGGGATCAACGCCGAGGTCTTCGAGCAGGCGTTTGACGCGATGGCGGGAGGAATTCTCGGCCTCCTGGCCATGTTTTCCGGCGGCAGCCTGCGGCGCCTGACGGTCCTGGCGCTCGGCATCATGCCCTACATCACGGCCTCGATTATTCTGCAATTGCTGACCGTGGTGATTCCTCAGCTCGAAAAGCTGAAGAAGGAAGGGGAACTGGGGCGGAAGAGGATTACGGGGTACACGCGCTACCTGACCGTCGGGATCAGCGCATTCCAGGCGTTTGCCATCGCCGTGGCGCTGCAACGGGCGACGATGGCCGGCACCTCGCTGGTCACCGACCCGGGGCCGTCTTTCATCGTGATGACCGTCCTGACGCTGACCGCCGGGGCGATCTTCGTGATGTTTCTGGGCGAGCAGATTACCGCGCGGGGCATCGGCAACGGCATGTCGCTGCTGATCTTTGCCGGCATCGTCGTGGGGCTGCCGCGCGCCATCATGGACCTTTACGAAAAGGTCTTCGTGACGCGCGTCTGGAGCCTGCCGATCCTGATTCTGATGATCGGCTTCATGCTGATGGTCGTGGCGTTCATCGTTTTCGTGGAACGCGGCGAGCGGCGGATTCCGATTCAGTACGCGAAGCGCGTGGTGGGGCGAAAGGTGGTGGGCGGAGTCTCCACGCATCTGCCGCTCAAGGTGAATTCGAGCGGCGTCATGCCGATCATCTTCGCCGTCTCGATTCTGACTTTTCCGCAGACGATCGGCCTGTTCGTGGGCGACAACCCGGTGCTCGGCTGGCTGACACGACAGTTCGCCTGGGGCGAGCCTCTTTATACGCTCACGTACGTCGTGTTCATCCTGTTTTTTGCGCACTTCTATCTTTCGATCATTTACAACCCGGACGAGGTGGCGGACAACATTCGCAAACAGGGCGGTTTCATTCCCGGCATTCGTCCCGGGAAGCGCACTTCGGACCACCTCGACGAAGTGCTGACAAAGATCACCTGGGTCGGCGCCGTGTACCTGGCGCTGATCGCGCTGATTCCGGAAGTCATGCTGGCCGGGATCCGCCTGCACCACCTGCCGAGCTGGATGGGCGCGGCGTGGTTCGACGCAAATCTGCCCGTGTGGTTCTTGAACGGCCTGAATATCAATTTCTATTTCGGCGGCACGTCCCTGCTGATTGTGGTGGGCGTGGCGATGGACTTCGTCAACCAGATCAACGCGCAACTGATCATGCGGCATTATGAAGGGTTCATGAAGAAGGGCCGAATTCGCGGGCGGCGGGCCGCATCGTGACGCCGACCCGAGCCAGTGCGAGGGGGCGATGAAGGCACAGGCGCTGATTTTTCTGGGAGCCCCGGGAGCAGGCAAGGGAACGCAGGCCAGGGAAGTGGCTCAGCAGTTCGGCATTCCGCAGATTTCCACCGGCGACATCCTGCGGGACGCCGTGAAGAAACAGACGCCGCTAGGAAGGGCGGCGAAGGTGAAGATGGAAGCGGGCCAGCTCGTCCCGGACGAGGTCGTTTGCGGCATTGTCGAGGAGCGGATTCAGGAACCCGATTGCCGGACGGGATTCATTCTCGACGGGTTTCCCCGTACGATCCCTCAGGCCGAGTTTGTGGACCGCATGCTCGACCAGAAGGGGCGCGGCAAGCCGCTGGTCGTGAACATCCGCGTGGACCAGGACGTTCTGATGAAGCGCCTCACCGGACGGCGCACTTGCTCTGTCTGCGGAGCGATTTACAATGTGTATTACAGCCCTCCCAAACAGGAGGGTGTGTGCGACAAGGACGGCGGGAAGCTCGTCCATCGCGCCGACGACAACGAGGCGACGATCCGGCAGCGCCTGGTTGCCTACGAAAACCAGACCAGCCCGCTGATCGACTACTACCGGGCCAAGGGGCTGCTGCACGATGTGGACGGCGACCGCGACCCGGCGGTCATCGCCGACGAGCTGTGCCGGTATCTGAAGGCGGCATGATTATCTGCAAGTCCGCGGCCGAGATCGAGAAACTGCGCCGCGCCGGGCGGCTGGTGAGGGAGATACTCGGCGAACTGCGCGAGCTGGCCAAGCCCGGCGTGACGACGCTCGACCTGGAGGAATACGCCGCGCGCCGCGTGGCGAAGGCGGGAGCGAAAGCGGCGTTCAAGGGATACCGCGGTTATCCTTGCGTGCTGTGCACCTCGGTGAACGATCAGATCGTGCACGGCATCCCGAACCGCCGGCCCCTCGAAGACGGCGATATCGTCAGCGTGGACCTCGGCGTGATTCTGGACGGGTACGTCGGCGATTCGGCGATCACCATCCCGATCGGAGAGATCTCCGAGGCGACGAAGCGGCTGCTGAAAGTGACCGAGGAAGCCCTGGAAACGGCCATTGACCGCGTGCGGGCCGGCAACCGGCTCGGCGACGTGTCGTGGACGATCCAGCAGTTTGTCGAGAAGAACGGTTACTCGGTGGTGCGGGAATACGTGGGACACGGGATCGGTCGCGACCTGCACGAGGAGCCGCAAGTTCCGAACTACGGCCAGGCCGGCCACGGGCCCGTGCTGCGGGAAGGCATGGTGCTGGCCATCGAGCCTATGGTGAACGCCGGAGGCTCGGCGCTGCGCGTGCTTGATGACCACTGGACGGCGGTGACGGCCGACGGCGCCTACTCGGCGCACTTCGAGCATATGGTTGCCGTCACGAAGAACGGTCCGGACGTCCTGACCCGGCTTTAGGCCGGCCCCGCGGGCGGCGGGGAAAGGCCGCTCGACGAACGTATGGGTAAAGAAGACGCGATTGAGGTGATCGGAACGGTGATCGAGCCGCTGCCGAACGCGATGTTCCGCGTGGAGCTCGAGAACAAGCACCGCGTGCTGGCCCACGTCTCGGGAAAGATGCGAAAGAATTTCATCCGCATTCTCCCCGGCGACCGCGTGGCCGTGGAGCTTTCGCCGTACGACCTGACGCGCGGAAGAATCGTTTACCGGTACAAGTAACCCCGCGCGCCTGAGTCCGGGGGACGGAGAAGGGAAGATGAAGGTTCGCTCGTCGGTCAAAAAGATTTGCGCGAAGTGCAAGATCATCAAGCGGCGGGGCGTGGTGCTGGTGATTTGTGAAAATCCCAAGCACAAGCAGCGCCAGGGCTGAGTGAAATCGCCGCGCGGCCGTCGCCGCGCCGGCGGGCAGAAGAAGAGAAGTTGGAGGCATGCAATGGCACGAATCGCCGGAGTGGATTTGCCGCGAACGAAGCGCGTGGAAATCGGCCTGACTTATATTTACGGGATCGGCCGGGCGCGCGCCATGTCGATCCTCGCCCGCGCGGGCGTGGACCCGGGCAAGCACGTCAAGGATCTGAACGACGACGAGACGAACAAGATCCGGCAGATCATCGAAGAAGAAGGGGCGGTGGAAGGAGACCTTCGCAAAGAGACCGCCATGAACATCAAGCGGCTCATCGAAATCGGTTCTTACCGGGGGCTGCGCCACCGGCGCAACCTTCCGGTGCGCGGCCAGCGGACGCACACCAACGCCCGGACACGCAAAGGGCCGCGGCGCGGAGCGATTGCCAACAAGAAACGCGCGACGGCGAAGACGTAGTTTTTCGCGGAGCACAATCCGAGGCAGGACTGAGAGGATATGGCGAAAGCGGCGACAAAGACGGGAAAGAAGAAGGCGTTCAAGAAGAAGGAGAAGCGCGTCGTCCCGCAGGGCGTGGTGCACATTCAGGCGACGTTCAACAACACGCTGATCTCCATCAGCGATCCCGACGGGCGCGTCCTCTGCTGGGCGAGCGCGGGCTCGCTGGGCTTCAAGGGCTCGCGGAAGGGCACGCCCTTTGCGGCTCAGCAGGCGTCGCTGCGGGCAGCGAACCAGGCGCGCGACTACGGCGTGCGGTCGGTGCACGTGCGGGTGCGCGGGCCGGGGTCGGGCCGCGAGTCGGCGATCCGCGCCCTGGCCACGGCGGGCATCGAAGTGCGGTCCATCAAGGATGTCACACCGATCCCGCACAACGGCTGCCGGCCGCCCAAACGCCGCCGGGTGTGAACGGGCCGCGGAAATTCGGGAATTGGGAATTTTAAGCTTCGTTTTGCGACGGGGAGGTTGTTTTGGCAAGGTATCGTGACGCGGTTTGCAGGCTCTGTCGGCGCGAGGGTGTCAAACTGTTTTTGAAAGGCCAGCGCTGCCTGACGGACAAGTGCGCGATTGAGAAGCGCAATTTCGCTCCCGGCCAGCACGGCAAGGCGCGCCGGCCGAAGCTGCTTGGCTACGGCCTGCAGCTTCGCGAGAAGCAGAAGGTGCGCCGCCTGTACGGCATTCTCGAGGACCAGTTCCGTTCCTATTTCGAGAAGGCCGCGACGAAGAAGGGCATCACCGGCGAAACGCTGCTGATGATGCTGGAGCGGCGGCTCGACAACACGGTCTACCGGCTGGGCCTGGCCACCTCGCGCGCCGAAGCGCGCCAGCTCGTCCGCCACGGACACATCGAGGTCGGCGGGCGCAAGGTGAATATCCCGTCGTACCAGGTGAAGCCCGGCGAGGAAATCTCCGTGCGCGAGCGCAGTCGGAAAATGGAATCGCTGCAGCGCGCGCTGGACCTTTCCGGCGGGCGCGGCGTTCCTTCCTGGCTCGAATTCGACCGCGCGGCGCTGAAGGGACGAGTCCTTTCGCTGCCCAAGCGCGAAGATGTCGGGTTCCCGATTCAGGAGCAGATGATCGTCGAGCTTTATTCGAAGTAACCGCAAGGGTCGAGGAAGCCCCGTGGCGGGCTTCCGGGAGGATGAACGAACATGCTGTGGAAAGGGTTTCAGAAACCGAAGCGCCTGGCCTGCAATCTGGATACGCTGACCGACAAGTACGGCCAGTTTCACGCTCAGCCGTTCGAGCGCGGGTTCGGGACCACGCTCGGCAACGCGCTGCGCCGCGTCCTGCTCTCCTCGATTGAAGGCGCGGCCATCACCGCCGTGCGCATCGAAGGTGTGCTGCACGAATTTTCCTCGATTCCCGGAGTGGTCGAGGACGCAACCGACATCATCCTCAACCTCAAGCAGATTCCGCTCAAGATGAGCGTCGAAGGCCCGAAGACGCTCACGCTGCGCGTGGACCAGCCGGGTGAAGTCACTTCACGGATGATTCAGGAAGACGCGGACGTGGAGATTCTCGACAAGGATGTGTACCTGGCGACGGTGAGCGAGGGTGGATCGCTTTCGATCGAAATGCGCGTCAAGACAGGCCGCGGGTATGTTTCCGCCGAAAAGAACTTCGACGAGGACTTGCCCATCGGTTATATCCCCGTGGATTCCGTTCACTCGCCCATCCGCAAGGTCAACTATACGGTCGAGGCGGCGCGCCTGGGGCAGATGACCGACTACGACAAGCTCACGCTCGACGTCTGGACGAATGGCGCCATCTCTCCGCAGGACGCGGTCGGACTGGCGGCGAAACTCCTCAAAGACCACATGAACATCTTCATCAACTTCGAAGAGGAGGCGGAAGTCGAGGAAATCTCGGCGGAACGCGCGCCCCTCTACCGCAACGAAAACCTCGACCGCTCGGTGGAAGAGCTCGAGCTTTCGGTGCGCTCCTACAACTGCCTGAAGAACGCCAACATCACGACGATCCGCGAGCTGGTGCAGCGGTCCGAGCAGGAAATGCTCAAGACGAAAAACTTCGGGCGCAAGTCGCTGAACGAAATCAAGGAGATCCTTGCGGCGATGGGACTGGGCCTGGGAATGAAGTTCGACGAGAAGGGCAATCCCATCCACGCGCAGCAGGAAGCGCCGCACCCGCAAGTCTGATCCGGGGACCGAACGATGCGTCATCGCAATTTTGGACGAAAGCTGAGCCGCAACACGTCACACCGGCGCGCGCTGCTGCGCAACCTGGTGACCTCGCTCATTCTCGACGAGCGTATCGAGACCACCGTGCCCAAGGCGAAGGCCGCGCGCGTGGTGGCCGAGCGCATGATCACGCTCGGCAAGCGCGGCGACGCCAATGCGCGCCGCCTGGCCGCCTCCTACCTGCAGCCGGGTGCGAAGCGTGTGGACGGCAAGTGGGTTTCGCCCGTCTCCAAACTCTTCGAGGACGTCGCCAAGCGCTACGAGAAGCGCCCGGGCGGCTACACGCGCATCGTGCGCACGGGCTGGCGCAAGGGCGACGGGGCGGATACGGCCGTGCTCGAGCTGGTGGGCACGCAGGTGCTCGAGAAACTCGCGGAAGCGCGCGCGCGCAAGGCCGAGACCCGGCGCAAGGCCGCCGAAGAGGCCCAGCGCGAGCAGGAAAAACAACTTCCGCCGGAAGAGGGCGAAGAAAAGAAATAGTTGCGCCCGAAACCGGGCGCGCGACTCAAAGCATTCCCATTCCTTCCCGGCCCAGACGCGTTTCTGTCGCGGCCGGGATTCTTGTTTTCGGCGCGCCCGCCCGCTGCGGCAACCTTGCGCGGGCAAGCCGGTGATTCCCTGCATCGCGGAGAAAGCCGGAGCCTTGAATCATGCCTTGCCGCTTCCTTTTCCCGCCTCGCCGCCTGCTGCTGGCTTTTTCGATCGTGGGCCTGTTTCTGCTTTCGCGCGCCGCTCGGGCCGAAACGCCGGAAGGTGCGATTCTCGGCGACTGGTACACTCCCGGACGGGAAGCCAGGGTCCGCATCTACCGCTGCCAGGATTCCTTCTGCGGGAAAATCCTGTGGATTCAGAAAGAGGAGGAAACGGGAGAGGTCATCCTCGACACGAATAATCCCGACAAGAGCTTGCGGGACCGTCCGGTCCGGGGAATCGAGATCATGCGCGAAGTCCGGTATCGGGGCGGATCGGAGTGGAACGTGGGAAAGCTGTACGATCCGAAAAGCGGCAAGGAGTACAAGGGAAGGGCAAAGCTCGAGGGAGAGAACAAGCTGGTCCTTCGCGGCTACGTGCTCATTCCGCTTTTCGGAAGGTCCGAAACGTGGACGCGGGCCGAAGAGTGAAGATCATCGAACGTGTCTTTCCTCGCCGCGTCCTTCAGCCCGTTCTCGAAGGACTCAGGCCGAGCGGCAATCGCCCGACGATTCCGCGCGCGGCCGCGCGGACCGCTACTCCAGCCGGTAGTTCGGCGCTTCCTTGGTGATGATGACGTCGTGGACGTGGCTCTC
>CAZKXX010000085.1:6146-16032 GCA_964556705.1 uncultured Acidobacteriota bacterium | reverse complement strand
TCTCGGGTTCCACTGGACCAAGGAGCATGGGGGCGACCCGCCCGTCGGCGAGGTGTACCAGACGATTGAGTCGCCGCGCGGAGAATTGGGATTTTACATCGTCAGCGACGGTTCGCCGCGTCCCTGGCGCTGCCACGTCCGCGCGCCGTCGTTCGCAAACCTTCAGATGCTGCCGCGCATCGTCGAAGGACTGCTCATCGCCGACGTGGTGGCGGCAATCGCCAGCTTAGACCCGGTCATGGGAGAGGTTGACCGGTGATGCGCCCCGAGTGAGCTGAGGAGATCCGCGCGCACAAATCGCCGTCGATTTACCTCTTCGAGTTTCACGTTTCGAGTTTCTGTTTTCGCTTTTCGGTTCCAGGAATGGCATGATCTCCGAGGCTCTGAGCAGAAAGTTCGACGAAGTCATCGCCCGCTATCCCCTCAAGAGGTCGGCGATCGTGCCGTTGCTCATGTTCGCGCAAGACGAGCTGGGTTATGTCACCGACGAAGTGGTGGAAGAAATCGCCCGGCGGGTTGAAGTGCGTCCCATCGAGGTTATCGAAGACATCGGCTACTATTCGATGCTCCGCCGCAAGCCGGCCGGGAAATACCACTTTCAGGTTTGCACGAACATTTCCTGCCTGCTGCGCGGTGGTGAGGAGATCTTCGAGCACTGCAAGAAAACGCTTGGCATCGGCCACAAACAGACGAGCGCGGACGGCCTGTTCTCGCTCGAAGAAGTGGAGTGCCTGGGAGCCTGCTGCGGCGCGCCTGCCATGCAGATGAATTTCGATTACTACGAGAATCTGACGCCGGAGAAGATTGACGCGCTGGTAACGGAATTGCGCAAGACGGCGAAAACCTGAGCACGAACGGCAGTTGGAAACTCCATGAGCGATTACCGCAACCCCATGCTCAACAGCCCGCACGAGGTGAAGGTCATCACCCGGCGGTTCGGCCTTCCGAATTCGACCTCGATTGAGGTCTATCTCCAGCACGAGGGCTACGAGGGACTCCGCAAGGCGCTCGCGATGACACCCGACGACGTCATCGCCGAGGTGAAGAAGTCGGCGCTGCGCGGCCGCGGCGGCGCGGGCTTCAACGCGGGGATGAAGTGGGGCTTCGTCCCCAAGCAGACGAATAAGCCCAAGTACGTGGTCTGCAACGCCGACGAAAGCGAGCCCGGAACGTGCAAAGACCGCGTGCTCATCGAATACGATCCGCACCAGTTGATCGAAGGCATCGTGATCGCCGGCTGGGCAATCCAGTCGCACCAGGGCTACATCTACATCCGCGGCGAATACCGATATCTCATGGAAATTCTCGACCGCGCGATTCGCGAGGCCTACGAGCGCGGCTATTTGGGAAAGAACATTCTCGGCAGCGGGTTCGACTTCGAATTGTGCACGCACACGGGTGCGGGCGCCTACGAGTGCGGCGAGGAGACGGCGCTGCTGAACTCGCTCGAAGGCCTGCGCGGCTACCCGCGTGTCAAGCCGCCCTTCCCCGCCGTCGTCGGGCTCTACGGATGTCCGACGATCGTGAACAACGTTGAGACGCTGGCGAACGTTTCGCACATCATCCTCAAGGGGGGAGAGTGGTACGCGGGTCTGGGCACGCCCAACAACGGCGGCACACGCCTCTTCTGCCTGAGCGGCCACGTCGAACGGCCCGGAATCGCCGAGCTGCCTCTGGGATTCCCGTTGCGCACGATGATTGACGAAGTCGCCGGCGGAGTGTGGAAAGGACGCAAGCTGAAAGCCGTGATTCCCGGCGGCTCGTCGTGTCCCGTGCTGACGGCCGAGGAAGCCGGCGTGCCGATGGATTTCGATTCGCTCGCCAAAATCGGCTCGATGCTCGGCTCGGGCGGCGTGGTCGTCCTCGACGAGGAAGCGTGCATGGTCAAGGCGGCGCTGCGTATCATGAAGTTTTATGCGCACGAATCCTGCGGCTGGTGCATCCCCTGCCGCGAGGGAACGCACTGGCTGAAGTCGCTGCTCGACCGGTTTCATTCCGGCGCGGGCGTGGAGGAAGACCCGGATACGGCGCTCGACGTCGCCTACAACATTCTGGGCAAAACACTCTGCCCGCTCGGCGATGCCGCGGCGCTGCCGACGATCAGCATCTTGAAAAAGTTTCGTCACGAGTTTGAGGAGCATCTGAAGCTCGGCGCGTGCCCTTACGAACGGAAATCGGTTTCGGTCGCGTAAGTTGCGCTTTGGGATTCGGGAGTCGGAATGGAGGGAGCCAACCCCCATCCCCCAACCCTATCGCCTGAGACGCCATGGCTGACCCCATCACGCTGACGATTGACGGCAAATCGGTGAGCGTCCCCGCGGGCACGCTGGTCATCGACGCCGCGAAACTGGCGGGCATTGAAGTCCCGTCGTTCTGCTACTACCCAGGACTGTCGCTCCAGGGCGCCTGCCGGATGTGTCTAGTGGCGATCGAGAAGATGCCGAAACTCCAGACGGCCTGCACGACGACGGTCGCCAAAGACATGGTCGTGCGCACCGAAACGCCCGAGGTGGCGAACGCGCGCAAGGCGATGCTCGAACTGCTGCTGGCCAACCACCCGCTCGACTGTCCCGTTTGCGACAAGGGCGGCGAGTGCGAACTTCAGGACGCCGTGTTCCAATACGGCGCGGCCGAAACGCGCTTCCTCGAGACCAAGCTGCACGAGGATGAGAAGAAATTTTCGAACCTCGTCTATTACGACCGCCCGCGCTGCATCCTCTGCTATCGCTGCATCCGCGTCTGCGACGAGGGGATGGACGTCAACGCCTATGGCATCGGCTTCCGCGGCGCGCACAGCGTCATCATTCCCAACCGCGAAGACCATCTGGAGTGCGAAGAGTGCGGCGCCTGTATTGACATCTGTCCCGTCGGCGCGCTGACCAGCGGGACGTACCGCTACAAGGCGCGTCCCTGGGAAATGAGTTACACCGGGACGATCTGCAACCACTGCGGCGACGGCTGCAAGACGACGCTTTCCGTACGGAACCAGGCCATCATCCGCGCCAACAACCGCGACCATTCCGGCATCAACGGCGAATTCCTTTGCGTCAAGGGCCGCTTCGGCTGGGACTTCGTCAACAGCGAGAAGCGGCTCACTCAGCCGCTGATCCGCTCGAACGGCAAACAGACTGAGACGAGCTGGGAAAACGCCCTCGCCGTGACCGCCGAGCGGTTGAAGAACATCCTCGCCGAACAGGGGCCGGAATCCGTCGCGGTCATCGGCTCGAACCGCACGACGAACGAGGAGAATTATCTTCTCCAGCGCTTCGCGCGGACGGTTCTGGGCACGAACAACCTCGACCACCATCGCACCGCCGACTTCTCTTCCCTGGTCGCGGCGCTGACGGCGGCGGGCGCGACAGACCGCTACGCGACGATGCAGGACATCTTCAACGCGCCGAGCATTCTGCTGGTCTGCAACGACCCGACGCACCAGCACCCGCTCGTCGCCTATCAGATTCGCCAGGCGGTTCGCCAGCGCGGCGCGCGGCTTTACATCGTCAACGCCCGCGAAATCAAGTTGCGCCGCCAGGCGCGGCTCTACGTCAAGACCCGCGAGGGTGGAGAGGCCGAAGTCGTCGCCGCGCTCGCCGGCGGCGCGTCGCCGGGCGCGGGCGTCCTCGAACGCGCCGAGGATTTCGCGGCGCTGCGCGGAGCGCTCGCGAAGGAATCCGACACCGTCGTGATTTTCGGCGACGAAATTCGCGGCCGGACGGTCTCCGAACTCGTCCGCTGGGGCCTGACGCTGCCCGGCACGACGCGCTTCGTCGCTCTGGGCGACTACGCCAACTCGCGCGGTGCGGCGGACATGGGCCTGCTGCCCGGCGCGCTGCCCGGCTACCTGCCGCTCCCCGACGAAGCCGCGCGCGCGCGGTTCGAATCCCCCTGGGGCGCGAAGATTTCACCCGTGCCCGGACGCGACATCCGTTCTCTTCTCGACGGCGTCGAGAAGGGCGAGATCAAGGCGCTGCTCGTTTTCGGCTCGAATCCGGTCCGCACTTTCAAGCTGCCCGCCGCGGCCCTCGGCAAGCTCGCGTTTCTTTTCGTCGCGGAACTCTTCCCCACCGAAACCGCGGCGCTCGCCGACATCGTGGTCCCCGCGGCGAGTTTTGCCGAGAAACCCGGCACGGTGACGAACACCTGCGGCCAGGTGCAGGCTCTCGGCAAGACGCTGCGCAAGGCCGGAACGCACAGCGACCTGGAGATTCTGCTCACGCTCGCCGCGCTGTTCGGCCAGAAGTGGCCGTACCGGACGGCGGATGACGTGCTGCGCGAAATCATCGCGCTCGTGCCGGGATACCATCTCGCGCTGCCCAATCTGTTGCTCGGCCGCGCGGTCGCGACGCGCCCGGAGGGCGCTCCGCCGCCCCTCGAGCGGTCCGATCTGGTTTTCTCTTCCCGGGACTCGCTGTTCACTTCCGGAACGCTCAGCGCTTTCAGTTGGGCTCTGAACTCGGTGGACGAAGCCCGGAAACCTTATGGCCACTTCTTCTGACACCTCACTCCTGCTTCTGGTGACCGGCGCCAAGGTCGCGCTCGTGCTCGTTGTCCTGCTGACGGCCGTGGCCTACACGGTGTGGCTCGAGCGCAAGGTCGTGGCGCGCATCCAGTCGCGCTGGGGACCGTGCCGCGTGGGCCCGCACGGCCTGCTCCAGCCGCTCGCCGACGGGCTCAAATTCCTCTTCAAGGAAGACGTCGTTCCCCGCGACGCGGACCGCTTCGTTTACACGCTCGCGCCGTTCATCGCCTTCACCATGGCTTTCCTCTCCATTGCCGTGATTCCTTTCGGCGAGACGGTGCGCATCGCCGGCCTGGACGTGCCGCTTCAGATCGCCGACCTCCAGGTCGGCGTGCTTTTCATTCTCGCGGTCACGTCGCTCGGCGTTTACGGCATCGTGCTGGCGGGCTGGTCGTCAAACAGCAAGTATCCGCTTCTCGGCGGGCTGCGCTCTTCGGCGCAGATGATCAGCTACGAGCTGTCGCTCGGTCTCAGCATCGTCGGCGTGCTGATGCTCGCCGGCACGCTCAGCCTGCGCGAGATCGTCGAGCAGCAGCGCGGCCTGTGGAACATCTTCTATCAGCCCGTCGGGTTTCTTGTTTACTTCATGTCGGCAATTGCAGAGACCAACCGCACGCCGTTCGACCTGCCCGAAGGCGAGTCGGAACTCGTGGGCGGATTTCACACCGAATACAGCAGCTTCAAGTTCGCGATGTTTTTCATGGCGGAATACGCGAACATCATCACCGTCTCGTGCCTGGCGACGCTGCTGTTTTTCGGCGGCTGGCTGGGGCCCGCGTTCGGCCCGCCCCTGCTGAAGGCGGTCCTGCCGGTGTTCTGGTTCGCGCTGAAGGTTTTCATTTTCGTTTTCATCTACATCTGGATTCGCGGCACGCTGCCGCGCTTCCGTTACGACCAGCTCATGTCGTTCGGCTGGAAGTTTCTGATTGAAATCGCGGTGCTGAATCTTCTGGTGACGGGCGCCGTGCTCGCCTGGCGGAGCAGTTCTTGAATGGAGATCCTGTTCTATCTCGCGGCGGCGTTGGCGGTGGTGGGAGCGCTGGGCGTCGTCCTCCAGCGCACGCCCGTTTACAGCGCGCTCTGGCTCATCGTCGTCCTCTGCGCGCTGGCGGGAATCTATCTCCTCCTCGGCGCCGAGTTCATGGCCATGATCCAGGTGATCGTTTACGCCGGAGCGATCATGGTGCTGTTCGTCATGGTCATCATGCTGCTGAACGCCGGGCGCGAGGAGCCGGGCGATCGCAGCCGCATGGCGCGCTGGCTGGGGGCTCCGCTGGTCGCGGTGTTCATCGTCATGCTGATCACCGTCATCTGGCGGCAATATCCGCCCGAACTTTCCCGCTGGGCGTTCCCTGCCGAGGGCGGCCCCGCTGCCATCGGCAGGGAACTTTTCCGGAATTACGTCCTGGCGTTTGAAGTGACCGCGGTGCTGATTCTCGTCGCGCTCGTCGGTGCCGTGATGCTGGCCAAGAAGCAGGCTTGAGGCTCGATTGATGGTCCCGCTTTCACACATCCTGGTCCTGAGCGTCATCCTCTTCGCGCTGGGCGCCGCGGGGTTCGTCATCCGGCGCAACATCATTACCGTCTTCATGTGCATCGAGCTGATGCTCAACGCCGTCAACCTGGCCTTCATCGCCTTCGCGCGACACCTCGGCCAGCTCGACGGCCAGATTTTCGTCTTCTTCGTCATCACGGTGGCCGCGGCCGAGGCCGCCGTGGGACTGGCCATCATCATCGCGCTCTACCGAAATCGCGATTCGCTCAATTTGGACGACATGGATTCGATGAAGCTCTAGCACCGCGCGCGCTCGAGCCCGTTCGCCATGGAAATTCTGCTGCTCCTCATCCTGCTGCCTCCGCTCGCCGGCGCCGCGCTGAACGGCGTCTTCGGCCGGCGCTTCCCGCAGGGCGCGGTTTCCGCCGTCGCCTGCGGCGCTTCCGGGCTGGCGATGGCCGGCGCGTTCGCCGCCGCCTGGACCTATTCGCGTCTCGGCGCGACCGACCCCGTCATCCACAGCTACTTCACCTGGATCGAGGCGGGCGCCTTCCGCGCCGACTTCGCGCTCTATTACGACCGCCTGACGCTGGTGATGACGCTCACCGTCACCGTCGTTTCGTTCCTCATTCATCTCTATTCCCGGGGCTACATGGGCCATGAGGGCGGGTTCTACCGCTTTTTCGCGTATATGAACCTGTTCCTCTTCATGATGCTGCTGCTGGTGACCGCGGCGAACTACCCGCTGATGTTTGTGGGCTGGGAAGGCGTGGGCCTCTGTTCCTACCTCCTGATCGGATTCTATTTCCGCAGGAAGTCGGCGGCGGACGCGGGCAAGAAAGCGTTCATCGTCACGCGCATCGGCGACGTGGGATTCACGCTGGGCATGATTCTGCTCTTCTGGACGTTCGGCACCGTGGCGTTCGAAGACCTGTTTGCGCGCGTCGGCAGCCTCGCTGCGGGCGAGTACCGGGGCACGCTCACGGCCGCCGCACTCTTGCTCTTTCTCGGCGCGGTGGGCAAGTCCGCGCAGCTTCCGCTTTACGTCTGGCTGCCTGACGCCATGGAAGGCCCGACGCCCGTCAGCGCGCTGATCCACGCCGCGACGATGGTCACGGCGGGCGTTTATCTCCTGGCGCGTTCCAGCCTGCTGTTCTCGCTCGCCCCGCAGGCGCTGGAAGTCGTCGGCATCGTCGGCTGCCTGACGGCGTTTTTCGCCGCCACCATCGCGCTCACGCAGAACGACCTCAAGCGCATCCTCGCCTACTCAACGATCAGCCAGCTCGGTTACATGTTCGTCGCCTGCGGCGCCGGAGTCTTTTCCGCCGGCATCTTCCACCTGATGACGCACGCGTTCTTCAAGTCGCTGCTCTTCCTTTCCGCGGGCAGCGTGATGCACGCGCTCGAGGGCGAACTCGACGTCCAGAAGATGGGCGGGCTGCGCCACAAGATGAAGATCACCTGGCTCACGTTCTTCATTGCCACGCTGGCCATCAGCGGCGTGCCGCCGCTGGCGGGATTCTTCAGCAAGGACGCCATCCTGGCCGCGTCCTATGAGGGCCCGCTCGGCAAGCCATTCCTCTACTGGCTGGCCGCGATCACCGCCGGCCTGACGGCGTTCTACATGTTCCGGGCGCTCTTCCTGACGTTCCACGGCCGTTCGCGGCTCATGCCCGAACTCAAACGCCACGCGCACGAAAGCGGTCCGGCGATGACCCGGCCGCTCCTGGTGCTGGCGTTCTTCTCCATCGTCGCCGGCTGGATCAGCCTGCCCCACGCGCTGGGCGGCGGCGAATGGTTTCATCACTATCTCGCGCCGGTCTTCGGGTCTTCCGAAACCGTGCTGAAATCCGCGGCCGCCCTTGACGCCGCGCACGCGCTCAGCCCCCTGGCGCTGGTTGCGATCTCGCTTCTCTTCGCCGGCACGGGCATCGCCGTGTCGTACTGGTTCTACCTGAGAGCGCCGGAGGCACCCAATTCGCTCGCCGCGCGCTTCCGCGGCGCGTACCGGGTCCTCGTGAACAAGTATTACGTGGATGAGATTTACCACGCGCTTTTCGTGCGGCCGCTGACCTGGACGTCCGATCGCATCTTCTGGCGCGCCATGGACGCCAAGGCGATTGACTCGCTGCTCGTCGAGGGCAGCGCGGAAGCGACGACCGGCCTGGGCGGCATTTTGCGCCGCATGCAGTCCGGCAATCTGCGCAGCTACGCCGCCTGGGTTCTGCTCGGCGCCGTGCTGTGGCTCGGCTACATCCTGATGAGGTGACGCGGAGTTGACCGCGGGTGTTTGAGGATGACCTGGCTCGCTGACCACATCCTGACCGTCGTGACGTTCCTGCCGCTCGCCGGAGCGTTCGTCATCGCCCTGCTGCCGCGCGGCGCGCACTCGCGCATCCGCGGCCTGGCGCTCGGCGTGTCGCTGGTCACCTTCGCGCTGGCCGTCAAGCTTTTCCTCGATTTCAGCCCCAATCATCCCGGGATGCAGTTCGTCGAGCACCGCCCGTGGATCGTTTCTCCGCGCATCAACTATCACGTGGGCGTGGACGGCCTGAGCATTCTGCTCATCCTCCTCACGGCGTTCCTGACGCCGATTTCGGTCCTCGCTTCCTGGGAGAGCATCACGACGCGCGTCAAGCAGTTCTTCCTGTTCCTGCTTGTGCTGGAGACGGGAATGCTCGGCGTCTTCATCGCGCTCGACCTGTTCCTGTTTTTCATCTTCTGGGAAGCGATGCTGATTCCGATGTATTTCCTGATCGGCGTCTGGGGACACGAGCGGCGCGTTTACGCGGCCGTCAAATTCATCCTCTACACGATGATCGGCTCGGCGCTGATGCTGGTCGGCATCATTTATCTCTACGTCGTCACCGGGTCGTTCGGCTACGAGACGATCCAGCGGATGGTGATGACCGGGCACGCGGGGCTCAGCGGTTCGGCGCAGGTCTGGCTTTTCCTGGCTTTTTTCCTCGCCTTCGCCATCAAGGTGCCGATGTTTCCGTTCCACACCTGGCTTCCCGACGCGCACGTCGAAGCGCCCACGGCGGGCTCCGTGATTCTGGCGGGCGTGCTGCTCAAGATGGGGACTTACGGCCTCCTGCGCTTCTGCCTGCCGCTCTTCCCGCAGGCCTCGCGCGAATTCGCGCCCTTCATCTGCATTCTCGCCATCATCGGCATCCTCTACGGCGCGCTGGTCGCCATGGTGCAGCCGGACATGAAGAAGCTCGTCGCCTATTCTTCGGTCGCGCATCTGGGTTTTGTGGTGCTCGGCATTTTTGCCTTCAACCTGGCGGGCATCGAAGGCGCGATTTACCAGATGGCGAACCACGGCGTTTCGACGGGCGCGCTCTTCATCCTTGTGGGCATGCTCTACGACCGCCGCCACACGCGCGAGATCCGGGAATTCGGCGGGCTCGCCACCAGCATGCCGGTTTACAGCGCCTTCTTCCTGATTGTGGCGCTCTCCTCGCTCGGCCTGCCGATGCTGAACGGATTTGTCGGCGAGTTTCTGATCCTCGTCGGCGCGTATCGCGCCAGCGCGGTGTATGCCGCGCTGGCCGCGGTCGGCGTCGTTCTCGCCGCCGTCTATCTGCTCTGGATGTACCAGCGCGTCTTCTACGGCGAGCTGACGAAGGAAGAAAACCGCCGCCTGCCGGACTGCACGGCGCGCGAGAAGCTGATTCTGACGGTCCTGGTCGCCGTCATCCTCTGGATGGGCATCTACCCGCAGCCGTTTCTGCGGCGCATGGACCTGACGGTGGCGGAAATCATCCATCGAGTCGAGCACGGCCCGCCGCATTTCGCGCTTCAGCCGCTGCCGGCACCGGAGGAGCTTGCGGAATGAACTTTCTCGAGTCGGAAGATATCATCCGGAT
>CAZKXX010000085.1:0-6136 GCA_964556705.1 uncultured Acidobacteriota bacterium | reverse complement strand
CGCGCTGGCCGCCGCGGCCGCCTTCGGACTGGCGGGCGTGGCGACGCTCGTCATGGTCATCGACCCTTTCCTTCCCGAACGCCGCCGCCGGCTGCTGGCCTGGGTCTCGATGCTCGGCCTTTTCGGCGCGGGCGCGGCGATCGTGCGCAGCTCGTTTTCTCCGGGCGCCGCGTTCAACGGCAGCGTGCTCGCCGACACGTTCGGTTTCTATTTCATGTCGCTGTTTCTGGTCGCCGCCGCCCTCACGATTCTCGGCTCGGTCCATTACCTCGAGCGCGACGACATCCACGACGGCGGGTTTTACTCGCTCGTCCTCCTCGGCACGGTCGGCATGTTCTTCATGGCAACTTCCACCGAACTCATCCTGATTTTTCTGGGGCTGGAAATTTCCTCCATCTCGACCTACATCCTCGCCGGTTTCAAGCGGCACGACGCGCTGGCCAACGAAGCGTCGCTCAAATATTTTCTGCTCGGCTCTTTCGCCACGGCGTTCCTGCTTTACGGCATCGCCTTCACTTACGGCCTCACGGGCACGACGAATCTTCAGACGCTGACGGCGCGGCTCGGCGCGCCGGAACACTGGCCGCCGCTCGTCTGGGTGGCGCTGATTCTGATGTTCATCGGCCTGGCGTTCAAAGTCTCGGTCGTCCCCTTCCACGTCTGGACGCCGGACGTTTACCAGGGCGCGCCGGCGCCCGTCACGGCGTTTCTTTCCGTCGCGCCGAAGGCCGCGGCGTTCGCGGTCTTCCTGCGCGTCTTTCTCGGCTCGCTCGAGCCGGCCGGCTCGGCCTCGCTCGCCGTGCTCTGGATTTCGGCCGCGCTGACGATGGTGGTCGGAAACCTCGCCGCGCTTCTTCAGGAGAACGTCAAGCGCATGCTCGCTTATTCGGCCATCGCCCACGCCGGCTACGTGCTGGTCGGGATCGCCGCGGGCGGGCGCCAAGGCACGACGGCCGTGCTCTTCTACCTCGCCGTGTACGCGCTGATGAATATCGGCGCGTTCATTCTGGTCGCGCATCTTGCCGACCGCGGCGAGCGCGCCATGACATTCCGAGATTTCACGGGACTCGGTTACGAGCGTCCAGGCGCCGCCGCCTGTCTCACGGTGTTTATGCTCTCGCTCGGCGGCTTTCCCACCACGGCCGGCTTCTTCGCCAAGTTCTACGTCTTCCGCGCCGCGGTGGGCGCCGACCTCGTCGGGCTGACGATTCTCGCCGTCATCACCAGCGTGATTTCGATTTACTACTACCTGCGGCTCGTAGTGGTGATGTACATGCGCGAAGGCGAAGCGGCCACCGCTTCAACACCTCTGCCGTGGGCGCTGCGCGCCGTGATGCTCGTCACCGTCGCCGGGATTTTCTATCTCGGCCTCTTTCCCAGCGATTTTCTGCTGCTCACCGACCTCGCCGCGATTCCACTGCCCTTCTAACGTATGCTCGGCCCGGGCGCGAGATCCTTCGCTTCGCTCAGGATGACAACATGCCAGGACGGTCACAGCTCGGGATGATAACCGTCCGAGTCACGCACGGCAGTTAATCAAACACGACCACCGCGCGTCCGGCGATTTCGCCGCGCTCGAGACGCTCGAGCACCGCGTTGATCTCTTCCAGCCGGCAGCTTTCCGTCGCCGTCCGCACCTTTCCCGCCGCGGCGAGCGCCAGCACTTCGCGCAAGTCCTGCCGCGTGCCGATAGCCGTGGTGAGAATCCGTACGCCCTTGCGCACGCAGCCGACGATGGGAAGCGAAAAATCTCCGGGCGGAAGGCCGACGAGCACGATCGTGCCGCAGGGCCGGAGGGAATCGAAGGCTTGAGCGACGACGGCGGCGCTCGGCGCGAAGCAGAGGACCGCGTGCGCGCCGCCCTCGGCTTGAAGCGCATCCGCGGCGCGGCCGTCCGCCGCCGAAACGGCGAGGTCAGCGCCGAGCGCTCGCGCCTGGTCGAGTTTCTGCTCGCTCACGTCCACCGCCGCCACGCGCGCGCCTCGGGCTTTGGCAATCTGCACGGCACACTGGCCGAGCCCGCCTGTGCCCCACACGGCCAGCGTTTCGCCCAAACGAATCTCCGAAGTCTTGACGGCGCGATATGCCGTGAGGCCGGCGCAGAAGAGCGGCGCGGCGGCGCGTGTGCCGAGCTCCGGCGGCACGGGGATAGCGTGCGTCGCGGGCGCGACCATGTATTCCGCAAAGCCGCCGTCCGCCATATAACCGGTGGCCCGGTACTCGGGACAAAATCTCTCGCGGTCCGTCGAACAGAACTCGCAGTGTCCGCAGGTGTAGTAGAGCCAGGAGACGCCGACGCGGTCGCCCGCGCGATGCCGCGTGACGCCTTTGCCGAGCTCCGCGACGTCGCCCACCACTTCGTGTCCGAGCACGAGCGGCAGGCGCTTGAGCGGCCACTCGCCCGCCGCGATGTGCAGGTCCGTGTGGCAGACGCCGCAGGCGCGCACGCGAATCAGGACTTCGCCCCGCGCCGGACGCGGCGTTTCAACCTCGCGGACGACCAGCCGTTCTCCGGGCCGTTCGAGAAGGGCTGCCCTCATGGGTTTCCCCCGCACAACAAAAAGGGGGAGGCCGAAGCCTCCCCTCCTCGCGAACTGGCGCAGGCGCTAGCTCGGAATGACAACCTTGGCGAAGATCACCGCGAAGGTGAACAGCGCCAGGGTCTCGATGAACACCAGACCGAGAATCAGCGCGAACTGGATGCCCGGCCGGGCGCCCGGGTTGCGGGCCATGCCTTCGCAGGCCGCGGCCGCGACGCGCGACTGGGAATAGCCGCACACCGCCGCTGCGATGGCCATCGCAAAGCCGGAAGTGATCGCAACCCACGAGGCGATGTCCGTGCCGGCGGATTGCGCCGCGGTGTCCTGGGCAAACGCCGGGACCGCGAAAAGCATCGCCGCCACGGCGGTTGAAAACATCAGAGCGTGCTTCTTCACTTCTCCTCCTTCAGGCCCGGAGCCGGACTGCGCGCCGGACCGCCGATGAAATGCCGTCAGGAGGTGGTGCCCCGCCACCCCTCGTGCAGGCGGGGCTCACGCTGACGGGAAAATGCAGAAGACAGGAGTCAGGAGTCAGAATTCGCCAGACCCGAACTCCCAACGGCGGATTTGACGATTTCGGCTTCATCATTCTGACTTCTGTCTCCTGACTCCTGCTGTTAGTGTTCTTCCGACACCGCCATGCTGATATAGACCGCGGGCAGCAGCATGAAGATGTAAGCCTGAATAAACGAAACAAAAACGTGCAGCGCCATCATCAGCGCCGGCACGAAAATCGGAATCAGTCCGGCGAAAACGTGCTCGAGCAGTTCGCCCACAAACATGTTCGCGTAAAGACGGACGCTCAGCGAAAGCAGGCGGAAAGCGTTGGAAATAATCTCCACGGGAAAAATCAGAATTGCGATCGCCATCATCGGGCCGCAGAAATGCCTCAGGTAGCCGATGACGCCGTGATGCCGGATGCCGTGATAGTTGTAATAGAGAAAGGCGGCGACGGCGAGGCCGAGCGTCATCTGGAGATGTCCCGTCGGTGTTTGGAACGTGGGAATCAGGCCGACCATGTTTGAAAGCACGATGAAGAGGCCGAGCGTCGCCAGCATGGGCACATAGCGCTCCGAGCCGTGGCCGATGATTTCCTGCGCCAGGTTGCGTGTAAATTCCACCGCCACTTCCATGATGTGCTGGAACTTCCCCGGACGCTCGACCGAAAGGCGCGAGCGGAGATAGAGCGCGCCGCCGATCATGATGATCAGGAGCAGCACCTGCATGGCGACGTAGTTGGGAATCGGGTGCGCCGGGTCAGCGGGCGGAAAGCCGAGGGAGGTCACCATCGGCGTCACCACGCCCGCCAGCAGTTTGTTCAACAGCGCCGTAAACCAGAGTTCGTGTTCCATATCGAGCGAGTGCTAAGTCCCTTCAACAGGTCTCGCGCCGCCCGAGACCTTCGGCGACCAGAAACAGGGATTCCACCAGCACGCCGGCGGCGGGCACCAGCATCCCCGCGAGCACGGCGAGCACGGGCAGCCAGCCGGTGTGGTAAAAAAGAAAAATTCCCGCAAAGGTGAGGACGTAGCGCAGAACGATCTTCGCCACCGCGCCGCGCGTCACGCGGCCGAGGTTCGCGTCGAGCAGCGCCATAACGGACTGGACCATCCAGTGAAAGCCCAGGATGCCGAGCGCCGCGCCCACGGCGAATCCCGCCGCGGCGCGCGCCTCGCCCGCCCCGGCCAACACCACCACGCCGACGGCGGCGAGCGCCACCATCCAGCGCGGCATGCGCGCTTCAGCGCGCCTCAGGTCCGGAGCCGGAATTGTTTCGGTCTGCACGTTTTTCCCACCGATTCATGATACGGAGGACTTCCCTCAGGCCTCCGGCAAATCCCAGCAACGCGACGACGATGGAAAGCACGGGCGCGGTGCCCCACCAGCCGTCGAGCAGCCAGCCGAGCAGGAATCCTCCCGCGACGCCCGCGGCGAGGACGAATCCCAGGCTCGAATACATCGCCACCTGGGCCCAGATTTCCGAGAGTTTCGAACCTCCCCGGGGCGGCACGCTGCCTCCCACTCAGGAAAAGAACGGCCGGACGGCCTCGCGCGCCAGGACGATGAACGGCTGCGGATAAACGCCCGCGGCGAGCGTCAGCACCAGCGAGACGGCGAGCGCGACGCTCACGCCCAGACTCGTCGCCAGCGGCTCCGCGTCGCGCGCCTGGCGCATGAACATGGCCACGACGATCCGGAAATAATAGTACAGCGAGACTACCACGTACGCTACCGCCAGCACGGCCAGGTAATAGTGCCCGGTCTGAATGAGCGACAGGAAGATGAAATACTTCCCCACAAACCCCGCGGTGGGAGGAATGCCGGCCAGCGAGAGCAGAAAAATCACCATGAGGATGGCGGCGCCCGGAGCGCGCGCCATCAGGCCCCCGAAGTCGTCGAGGTCTTCGCCGAGGATGCCCTTGCGGCGCAGCATGATGAGCACAGAAAACGCGCCGAGGTTCATGAACGCGTACACGAGCAGATAAATCGCGACCGCCGTGAGGCCTTCGGGATTCCCGTCGGCCGCGGCGACGAGGCCGAGAAGCAGGTAGCCGACATGCGCGATGGTCGAATAGGCGAAGAAGCGCTTGATGTTCGTCTGGGTGAGCGCGGCGAGATTCCCCACGGTCATCGTGGCAATGGCGACGACGATCGTGAAGAGCTGCCACTCCTCGCGCAGCGGCCAGATGCCCGCCAGCAGGATGCGCAACAGGATGGCGAACGACGCCGCCTTGGGGGCGACGGAAATGAAAGCCGTGATCGAAGTGGGCGCGCCCTCGTAAGCGTCCGGCGTCCACTGGTGGAAAGGGACGGCGGAAATCTTGAAGAACAGCCCGCCGAGGAGCGTGATCATGGCGATCCAGGCGAGCGGGTCGGGGGAGGGCCGCTCGGCCAGCCGCTCGGCGATGACGGCGAGTTTGGTGGAGCCGCCGATGCCGTACAGCAGCGACATCCCGTAGAGCAGCAGGCCGGAGGAAAACGCGCCGAGGAGGAAAAACTTCATCGCCGCCTCGTTCGAGCGGCGGCTGCCGCGCAGGTAGCCGGTCAGGACGTATTCGCAAAGCGCCATCAGCTCGAGCGCCATGAAGAGCACGATGAGGTCGCGCCCGGAGGCGAGCAACATCATCCCGACGCCGCAAAAGAGCAGCAGCGCGTAGTACTCCCCGGTGTGAGCCTCTTCGATCTCGAGATACTTCACCGAAATCAGCACCACCAGCGCCGTGCCGGCAAGGATGATGAGCTTGAAGAAGACCGCGAACGTGTCGAGGATAAAGATGCCGCCGAAGCCGACATACGGCGCCTCGCCCGCCAGCATGTTCCAGAACATCCCAAGCTGCACGAAGGCGAATCCCAGCCCGATGAGCGCCGTGATGGCGTTCCAGTACTTGTCGCGCTTGGCGAGCAGGAAATCGAGCAGCAGGATGGCGAGCCCGAAGATGGTGAGTAGAATCTCCGGCTTAATCGCCTGGTAATCGCCGGGCTGGAAGAAATCGTGCCACATCAGCGGGCGGAGCCTCCCGTCGGCTCCGCCTGGGGCGCGGAGGATTCGCTCAACTCAGGCTGCGGCGGCAGCGGCTTCAGGGCGTGCTCCGGCG
>CAZKXX010000084.1:0-16154 GCA_964556705.1 uncultured Acidobacteriota bacterium | reverse complement strand
ATCCTGGGGGCACGTATGTTGTCGTTGGGTGCGGGCCGGTGGGACTGATGGCCACGGTGGGCGCGCGACTGCTGGGCGCGGGGCTGGTGATCGCGGTCGAAACGGTCCCCAAGCGCAAGGAGCTCGCCAAACACTACGGCGCCGACGTGGTGGTGGACTTCAAGGAGCAGGACCCCGTGAAGGCGATTCTCGACCTGACGGGCGGCGAAGGCGTGGACTCGGCCATCGAAGCGCTCGGCGCCCAGGCAACGTTTGAAGCCTGCATCAAAGTCACGCGGCCCGGAGGAACGATTTCAAACACGGGTTATCACGGCGAGGGCGAGTTCGTGAAGATTCCCCGCATGGAGTGGGGCGTGGGCATGAGCGACAAGACGATTCGCACGGGGCTGTGCCCGGGCGGCGCGGAGCGCATGAAGCGCCTGATGCGTCTCATCGAAAGCGGGCGCGTGGATCCCACGCCCATGACGACGCACCGCTTCAAGTTCGATCAGATCGAAAAGGCGTTCCACATGATGGAGACGAAAGAGGACGGGATGCTGAAGCCGCTCATCCTTTTCGATTGATGCGCGGGACAGTCTGAGTGTATCGTAATCGGTCTCGCTGAAGATCCCCAGGAGACCTGGATTCCTTCCGCTTTACCTCCGAGACCGTCAAGGAGAGGAGCGTCCGGGTGGAGCGACAGCGCCGCGTTCTGGGGGAGGATTTTGCACGGATGGAGAGGGGCTGGGAGCCGAGCACTCACGAGGCCCGGAGGGCGGCGGCACGATGCCATTTCCTGGCCGCGATGACCGTCCTGTATCTGGCCGCGGCCTCCGCGCAAAGTCTTTTCGCACAGCAGGAGAGCGTTTCTTCCACACGTCGCGTGAAGGCATACCGGCTCACTGAACCTCCCGTCTTGGACGGGCGCGTGGACGAGTCCTGGATGGCCTTCGAGCCGGCGCGCGACTTCATCCAGCAGCTTCCGCTGGAAGGCCAGCCGGCGTCGGAACCCACCGAAGTCCGCATCGGCTACACGAAGGACGCGATTTACTTCGCGGTGATTTGCTTCGATTCGCAGCCTTCAGCGGTTGTCTCGACGCAGGGGCGGCGCGACGGCGCGCTCGAGCAGACCGACGCTTTTCAGATCCTCCTTGACACCTACAACGACGACCAGAACGGCTACATCTTCGCCACCACCGCGGCGGGCATCGAATACGACGCTCAGATCGTTCATGGCGGCCAGTCGCGGATGATTGGCGGCCCGCCCCGCGCCGGCCAGGGCGGCGGAAGCGGCATGGGCGGCGCGCAAGCCGGAGGCATCTCCTCCTTCAACCTCAATTGGGACGGCGTTTGGAAAGTCAGGACGCAGATCACCGAGCGCGGCTGGGAAGCGGAGTTCGAAATTCCCTTGCGGACGCTCCGCTTTAATTCCGGCGAGAACCAGGTGTGGGGCGTGAACTTCATGCGCAACCTGAGGCGGAAAAATGAACAGTCATTCTGGTCGCCGGTGCCCCGAGCGTTCGATATTCAGCGGGTCTCGCTGGCGGGCGAAGTGTCCGGTCTCGCCGCGGACTTTAAGCGCAACCTGCAAATCATTCCTTTCATCGTGGGGGGCCTCCAGCAGGACTACACGCACGACCCGGCGGTGAAGAAATACCGGCCCGAGATGGGGCTCGACGCCAAGTACACGCTGACCTCGAGCCTGACGCTCGATTTCACCGTCAACACCGACTTCGCCCAGGTGGAAGTGGATGAGGAGCAGGTGAACCTGACGCGCTTCGACCTCTTCTTTCCGGAAAAGCGCCCGTTTTTTCTCGAAAACTCGGGTTACTTCACCGTGGGCTCGCCGCAGGAAGTGGAGCTTTTCTTCAGCCGGCGCATCGGCATTGATCCCTCGGGCGCGCAGATTCCCATCGTGGGAGGCGTGCGGCTTTCCGGCAAGCAGGGCCGCTACAACATCGGTTTGCTGAACATGCAGACCGAATCGGTGCTGGGCGTCGCGCCTTCAAACAACTTCACCGTGGCGCGGCTTTCGCGCGAATTCGGCGAGCGGAGTTCCGTGGGCCTGCTGGCCATCAACAAATCTCCGACCGGCGGGCGCGCCGACGCATACCATTCCAACCAGACCTACGGCCTGGACGCCAACCTCGGCCTCGGCCAGCACCTCACCTGGTTCAATTACGCCGGCCGCACCCAGACGCCCGGACGAACGGGCAACGACTACGCGGCGAGCACTTCCGGACTCTACAACACCGACCTGCTGAGAATCGAAGGCGGCTTCGCGCAGGTCGGAGAGGACTTCAATCCCGAAGTCGGCTTCGTGCGCCGCGTCGGCTTCCGCAAGTACAATTACGGTGTCTTCGCCAGCCCGCGGCCGAAGAACCATCGCTGGATCCGCCGTTTCTGGCCCCACCACCACTGGGACGGCTACTACCGCTTCAACGGCGAGCCGGAGTCCGGCTTCCGCCATTCCGACTTTCGCGTTGACTTCAATAACGGCGCCTCGAGCGGGCTGGCCTTCAACGAGAACTTCGAACAGCTTTTCCGGCCGTTCGAGATCAGTCCGGGCGTCCTGCTTCCCGTGGGCCGCTATTCCTTCAACAACTGGTCGGCTTACGCCAACACTGACCAGAGCGCGCGCCTCTACGGTTCGATCAATTACGCCTGGGGAGCGTTCTACTCGGGAGACATCCGGACGCTGACGCTCGGCGCGGGCGTGCGCTCGGGCTTCAAGTATCTGCTCTCGGCTCGCTATATTCGCAATGACGTGGAGCTGCCCGAGGGCCGCTTCGCCACCGACCTTGCCATCCTGCAATTCACGTATTCGTTCACGCCCAAGAGCTATCTTCAGTCGCTCATTCAGTACAACAGCACGACGAACCAGTTCGGCGTCAATGTGCGCCTGGCGCTGATCCGGCTGGCCAACACCGGGCTCTTCATCGTCTATAACAGCCGGTTCGATACGCTCGGTCAGGACGCGCACGACGACGCTGGCCTGCCCCTCGGCCCTTACCGCCGGACACTCCATCGCGCGCTGCTCGCCAAATACACCTACCTGTTCGACTTCTGAAGGTTTCTCAGGAACCTGCTAGAATCGTTTGAGGTGACGTTGCGCGTCGATGGCCGCGTGTTGCTGAAAGCTGACGGCGGATCGCTGAAAGCTTCACTGCATACTGATAACTGACGAACCCCTTTTCCATGGGCCTTTTTTCCTCGACGAAAACGAAGAAGATCAAACCGGCGCGGAAGCTCGAAGGCGGCATCCAGATGCCGGGGGACAAGAGCATTTCGCACCGTTACGCGATGCTGGCGGCGATTGCGGAAGGCGCGAGCGAAATCCATTTCTTCTCGACCAGCGCCGACTGCGCGAGCACGCTCGCGTGCCTGAAGAAACTGGGGGTGCGCGTCGAGCGGCGCGACAACGTAGTGACGGTGGAGGGCGCGGGCCTTGGCGGATTGAAGGCGCCCGCGGGCGACCTCGACGCCGGCAACTCCGGCTCGACGATTCGGATGCTTTCCGGAATTCTCGCCGCGCAGCCGTTCCGGTCGGTCCTCAAGGGCGACGCGTCGCTTTCGAAGCGCCCCATGAAGCGCGTGATCGAACCGCTGACGCAGATGGGCGCACGCATCAGCGCGGCGGAGGGCGGGCGTCCGCCGCTGGAGATTCAAGGCGGGCCGCTCAGCCCCGTCCGCTACGAATTGCCGGTGGCGAGCGCGCAGGTGAAGTCGGCGGTCCTGCTGGCGGGATTGTTCGCGAAGGGCGAGACCGAAGTCGTCGAGCCGGCGGCGACGCGCGACCACACGGAAATCGCCCTCGAGCAGATGGGCGCGGAAATCGGCCGCCACCACCGCACCATCGCCGTGCGCGGCCCGGCGAAACTCGAAGGGAAGAAGCTTTACGTGCCCGGCGATATTTCTTCAGCAGCGTTCTTCATCGTCGCGGGGCTCCTGGTGCCGGAATCGAATCTCGTCATCCACAACGTCGGTTTGAACCCAACCCGCACGGCGCTGCTCGACGTGCTGGCCGCGATGGGCGGGCGGGTGAAAATCCTGAGCGTGCAAATGCTGAACGGCGAATTGCTCGGCGACCTGCACGTCGAATCCAGCCGGTCGCGGGGCGGTGAAATTCCGCCCGAAGCGGTTCCCGGGCTGATTGACGAACTGCCGGTGCTCGCCGTGCTGGGAACGCAGAGCGAGCACGGCCTGTCGTTTCACGGCGCCGCGGAGCTGCGCGTCAAGGAAAGCGACCGCATCGCCGCCGTCGCCGAAAACCTGCGGCGGATGGGCGCGGAAGTGGAAGAGTTTCCGGACGGAATGCGTGTGGCGGGCAAGCAACGCCTGCGCGGCGCCGAGGTCGAAAGTTACGGCGACCACCGCATCGCCATGGCGTTCGCTGTCGCCGGCCTCGTCGCCGACGGCACGACGACGATACGCGATAGCGGCTGCGTGGAAATTTCCTTCCCGAATTTCTTCGAAATGCTCGAAAAAGTGGCGGAGTAGCTCCGGCGTCTTATCGCGTCGCCGACTCGACGTGCGGAGCAATTCGCCTGGCCCACAACCACCCCGCGGTTTCGCCGATTCTCCAGAGGGCATCGCCGGCACGCACGGAATGGCGGACGTTGGCCTGCGTGAAGGCCTCGACGTCGTCCTCCGGCGGCGTGCCTTGTTGCGTGGAGGGTGGCGGCGGAGCCTCGGGAGGCTCGGGCAGCTCGGGGTGGACGGGCCCGCGGCGAGGCCGAGCGTGCCGCGGCGCGGTCGTGGGCGCGCTGTGTGCAACTCGAATGGTGCCGTAGGAAGTGGAGAGGCTGATGGCGGGGCCGCCCTTGCCCTGCGTTCCGCTGATGGAGGGCACACGACCTTCTCGAGCGAGCGTCAGACCCGCGAAGTCGGAGTCCACGTCGCCATGATTGGAGGTCGCCTGAACCTGGAACTCGGAGTTGGGGGGCATCACCAGCTCGATCGCGCCCTTCTGAAGCGATACGGTGATGGGTTGTTTGGGCGGCGTCGAAGTCCGCAGCCGAACGTCGCCGTTGGTGTTCTGAATGCGCACGCTGTGACGGAACTCGGTGAGCGTGATGTCTTTCTGCCGCGTCGTCAGTTCGAAGGGGCCGTCCACGCCGTCGGCTTCGAGCCAGCCGACTTCCATATCCAGCCGGCCGGTGAGTTTCTGGACGTTCAGGTCGGTCCGGGAAGAGGTGAAGCGCAGCGTCTGCGCCACGTCGCGAAGCTGAATAGCGCCGCTGAAATCTCCGTTGACGACCACGGTGCCCGTGACGCCGGCCACTTCGATATCGCGCCCGCGGCCCTCAATCTCGACGTTCCCTTTGACGCCGCGGGCCACCACCGACCCGCGCGAGGCGCGCACGCGCACCAGACCCTCGACGTTCACCACGCGCACCTCGCCGCGCCGCGCCGTCAGCGTCTGGTCGCCGACGAGTTCGTCCACGCTCACCTCGCCGCGGTCGGAGGTGACTTCCAGCGAAAATTGTTTCGGCACGCGCAGCGCCAGGTCGAGCCGCACCTGCCGCGGACCGGTGGAGACGTCGCCGAGGTTCGTCTGGAGCAGGTAACGGCCCGCCTGCTCGACGATTTCCACCTTCAGTTTGTCAGCGAGCTGCCGGGCTTCGGCCTCGCTGGGCGCGCGGACCTGCTTTTTGACGACGGCTTCAATCGTGTTGCCGTCCGAGCCGTGGACCTCCACGTTGCCGCGCCGCACCACCACCAGCAGCGACCCCGGGGCCTTCACTTCCTGCGTCACCGTTTCGGTGTAGGTGTGGGCGTCCATGAAGAGGCCGCCCCAGTCCTCGTCCACGTCAATCCCGAAGGCGGCGGGCCATTCCTGCCAGGGGCGCAGGACGAGCTTCGAGACCAGCGTGCCCATCACCAGGATCAGGACGAGCAAGACGACTTCGCTGGCGGAAAAAAGCGGCGGTGGAACGGTTTCCGGGTGCGCGCGCGCGTGCAGGTGATCCATCAATTTCGAAAGCCCCCAGAAAATGATGAGGACGGGCCACCACTGCGCGATGATGTGCCAGGGGCGGAGGGCGGGATTGAAGTTGTGATAGAGGAAGAGCACTCCCACGGCGATGAGCGTCAAGGCCCAGAAGATCGATCCGCGACGATGCACGTAGTTGCTCATGGGACCCTGCCTTTTTCCGGCTCTTCCTCCTGACTCGTTCTACGCAATCGGCCTCGTCGCCGTTCCCTCACACCTGCGGGCCGCGCGGCGGACGCGGCGGGCGGTTCGCGTCCAGCAGCTTCATCACCCCGAACACAATCAGCAGCAGCGGCCACGTGCGCCCGAAGCCCCAGTCCGGGACGAACTCGTGCAGCAGCAGAAGGACGCCGAGGGTGATGAGGATGACCGGCCCCCCCAAGCCGGCCCGACGTTCGCGCGTCTGTTCGGTTCCTGAGTCCATGGTTTCTTCCCCGGCGACCTCGCTTGCCCCTTGCGCCGGCCGCGCCGCAACACGGTCATCTCGGCCGTGCTAGGCGTGCCGCAGCCGCTCGAGTTCCGCCTCCAGCTCCTTCATCCTTCGCTGGTGCTCCATCTGCTCGCGGTGCAGGGTGGCGTGCACCTGCATCTCCTTGTCACGGAGCTTCGCGAACGTCACGATGCCCACAATCAGCACGACCATCGCGAAGACTGCCAACGGAACGATGAACGGCGAAAACATGGGACTGAGTCCTCAGGCGGAGGGCTTCGGGCTGCCTCCCGCCGCTTTCACCTTCTCGATCTCGAGTTCCAGTTCCTTCATCCGCTTCTGATTTTCCATTTCGTGCACGCGGAGGTCCTGGTGGAATTGCAGCTCCTTCTCGCGCGCCTTGTACCAGAAGACGATTCCGACGATGGCCACCACCATCAGCATCCCCGCCAGCATCCCCGCGATGGGGATCAGGAATGGGAAAATCGGCATCAGTTCGTGCGGCATCTTCGTTCCTCCCATTTTCTCAGGCGGCCCTCATGAGCCTTTCTGCGCGCGGGCCTTTTCGAGCTCCAGCTTCGCCTTCTCGATTTCCAGTTCCTTCAGCTTGCGTTCGTGCTCCATTTCACGGAGGCGCAGTTCCTGGTGCGCCTGAAGCTCCTTCTCGCGCATCTTGACCATCTGCGTGATGGCGACAATCAGGACGACCATTAGAAACACGCCCAGGGGAATGATGAACGGGTTATGCAGGAATGACATCCTCCGCCTCCTCTAGTTTCGTGGCAGGTCGGTCCCGCCGCGTCCTCAGTTGCGAGCACGGCCTTCGGTGGCCGCGTCAAGCCGCCGCTACATCCCCGACGGGCCGGGCAGGTTGCCGGGCCCCTGCGACGGAGCCGCGGGGGGCTTGGATTCCGGCGGCGGCGAGCCACCCATGCGCCGCTGGAGGAGCAGCACGCCGATCACAATCAGCAACACGGGCCAGAATTTGCCCATGTGCCGGAACACGGGCACGCCCAGGTTGTCCAGCAGGAACAGCGCGCCCAGGCCGATCAGGAGCCCAGCGCCCAGCGGCGCGTTCATTTTGAAGTCGCCGAGACCCAGCCACTCTTCGGTCGGCTGGCCGAGTTGCTTGCGTTTGGCCGTCTGGTAGGAGTCAATCACCATGTAGAAGTAGAAGGCCGCCGCGCCCAGACCGAAGATCGTATCCATCGGCCCGCCCACCCGGTCGCCGAGGGCGATCAGCGAGCCGAAGATCAGCACCTGGACAACCGCTTTCATGATCTGGCCGTTATAAACGGCACCCACGCCGGGAATGAATCCCAGCGCCAGCGCGACGCCCGGACTGGGCCCCACGCCGGGCGTGATGAGCGGCGGGATGTAAGGTGATTGCAGGCGCGCCGCCAGGCACGTCTCGCAATAAACCAGGCCGCTCACTTCGCGTTTGCATTCGGGACACAGGGCCCGGCCGCAAGTGCCGCAAAAGGCGACGGAATCGACAGCGGGGTGGGTGGCGCATTTCATGGCGTAGGGCTCCTTCCGGCTCCGGCGCGGCCGAGTTGCGCTTCGGCCAGGCCGGCAGCGACCTTCAACGTCTGGTTCAGCGAGGCTAATTCAGGATTCAGGACCGGCTGCGTGTCCGTGCTTCCGCCCGGAGGCGTCTCCCGCTCCGGAGCGCCCTCTTCGCCTTCGCGCGGCTCGGAGCGCAGCTCCCGGAAGCGGGACTCGATTTCGTACACGACCCGCAGGTCGTAGTAGTACTTTTCGGCACGGGCCAGCAGCAGGTATCCGGTCCGCCGGGCCTCATGAACCAGGTTCCGAGGGTTCAGGTCACTGAGGCTCAGATTCCGCAATTCCACCCCTGCGGCGTTAATAAGGAGCGAGATGGAGAAGATCGCCATGGCGATGGCGTAGCTGACGCGCGGCTGCGGCGAGGGCCGGAGGAAAGCCGCCCAACGCTCGCGCCACGTCGGCTTGCGCTCGCCGACGGTCGCCAGCAGGATCTTCGAAACGAGCCAGGGCGCCGGCTCGACCTCTTCGGCCGAACGGAGCATTGCGAGCGCCGAGCGCAGGTCCGCCACCAGTTCGCGGCACGCCGCGCACTCGGCCAGATGAGCTTCGGCCTGGGCCAGGCGGGCTCCCTCCAGCCGCCCTTCCAGGTATTCGCTCGCCAGGTTTTCCAGCTCCAGGTGCGTCATGGCTCTTGGGCTCCCCCCGACTGCTCGGGGTTCTTGCCCCTCACTCCTTCATACGTTTCAGGACCCGTGCCAGTTCCAACCTTCCCCGGTTGATCCGGGACTTCACCGTCCCCTCCGGCACCCCCAAAACCTGGGCAATTTCGGCGTAGTCCAGGTCCTGAAGGTCGCGCAAAATGACGGCCTCACGGAGGTCCGGGGAGAGCTTTTCCAGGGCGCGCTGCAACAACTCCCGGCGCTCCCGAGCCTCCACGCGGGCCGAGGGTTGAGAGTCCGGCCCGGGCGTCTCTTCGAGCTTCGGGAGCTGGTCTTCGAGCGAATCGGTCTGGCGGTCGCGCTTGGTGCGCCGGTAGTGGTCCACCAGATGGTTGCGAGCCACCCGATTGAGCCACGTCGTAAACGTGCCTTGACGCGCGTCATATGAACGGAGCGTCTGAAAAACCTTGATGAAGACTTCTTGCGTCAGGTCTTCGGCTTCCGACGGCCGTCCCGTAAAGCGATAAGACAGATTGTAGAGCTTGCGCGTGTGCGCCCTGAGCAGGGCTTCCCAGGCTGAGCCGTCGCCTTCCAAACACCGTTTGACCAGTTCCTGGTCCTGATCCACTCAGGCACTCCTCAGCCTCAATCCCCTGAGTACGATGACGGCGGACAGAACGTTCCCCCGTCCGCGTGTGATCCCAATCCACTTCGGCGGGCATTGTAACAGAAGCATCGAAGGCAGGGCAGACGCGCAGGGACTGGGGGTGGAAGGGATGTGACACTTTGGACGGGGAAATTGGAAACCTGCCTGCGACAGGCAGGCTCGAAACTCGAAATTCGGAAAGCGGCTTCCTTCTCCGACATCCTCCGACCGCCACAACCTGTCGCCAGGCAACTGACACTTGGCACCCTGGATCGAGTACTCTTGACCGGCCTCCTGCATCCGACACCCGAGACGTTCCGTTGCGTCCGGGGCGTGAATGAATCCCACGCTGGGCAAGCACTCGGGAAGCAGGGCACATTCCCGCAGCTTGACATCCCCAAGGGCATCGTTTAGTTTGGCCGGGACGTTGCGCCTGCCTTGACGATGTCGAAAAACCTCCGACGCTGGCTCTCGGTTGCCGCAAGCGTCGTTATTCTCGGCCTGATTTTTCTCCACCTTTCGCGCAGCCCCGAGTGGCGCGCGTTCAGCTTCTCGCGCCTCTGGGCTCTTGTGACCTCAGCGAGCCTGGCGCCGCTCGCGGCCGCGCTGGTCGCCACGTACCTGAGTTATCTCATTCGCGCCATCCGCTGGAAATTCTTTCTCGACCCCATCAAGAAGGCGTCGCTGTGGGTGATGTTCGCCGGGCAGATCCTGGGTTTCAGCTCGATCTACCTGGTGGGGCGGCCGGGCGAGTTCGTGCGGCCGGCCTACATTGCGCGCAAGGAGAAAGTCCCCATCACCTCAATGGTGGCGGTGTGGCTGCTGGAACGCATCTACGACGCGGTCGCACTGGTGATAGTATTCGCCGTGGCGCTCTACTGGGCGCCCCTGGCGCCGCCGGCGGGCGAGGCGGAAACGGTGCTGGCCCGCATGCACGAAGGCGGGCGCGTGCTGTTCGCCCTGGCGGTGGCGGTGTGCGCGGCGCTGGCGGCGTTTCGCTGGCGGGCGGCGGAAGCGACGGCGTTCGTGCTGCGCGTCTTCGGTTTTCTGCCCGCGGGCTGGCGGGAGCGGCTGGCGCATTTTCTCGGAGCCTTTGCCGACGGCCTGAAGGTCATCCAGAACTGGCGCGAATTCCTGGCCAGCGTGGCCTCCACGGTGGCGCTGTGGATTGTGAACATCAGCGCTTTCTGGTTCACCTTCCAGAGCCTGGGGGGCGAACTGGCCCGGCTGCCGTGGCTGGCGTCGGGCCTGGCGGTGTTTTTCGCCGTCATGGGGATGATGGTGCAAGTCCCCGGCGTGGGCGGCGGCTACCAGGTGGGAATCATTGTGGCCTTGACGGAGATCTTCAGCGTGCCGGTGGAGCCGGCGACGGGCGCCGCGATTCTGGTCTGGATCCTGATTTCGGTGCCCTGCCTGCTGTTCGCCGCCGTGCTGCTGGTGCACGAAGGGCTGAGCTTCCGGAAGCTCGAGGCGATGGCGGAAGAGGAACGGGCGCGGGCTCTGAATTGAAACGAACCGAGGTTCGAAGATGAAGTGTCCATTCTGCGGGCACCTGGAAGACAAGGTGGTGGATTCGCGCGAAGCGAAGATCGGCGACACGGTGCGCCGGCGCCGCGAGTGCGTGAAGTGCGGCCGGCGCTTCACGACCTACGAGCGTCTGGACGAAATCCCCTACATGATCGTCAAGAAGGACGGGCGGCGCGAGAAATTCGACCGGCAGAAGATTCTTGCCGGGCTGCTGCGCGCCTGCGAGAAACGCCCCGTGGCGATGGCCAAGCTCGAGCAGATTGTGAACGAGGCCGAGGGGCTGGTGGCCGACTCGGCGGACCGCGAGCGCCCGAGCCGCGAAATCGGTGAGCTCGTCATGTCGCGTCTGCGCAAGCTCGATAAGGTGGCCTACGTGCGCTTCGCCTCCGTCTATCTGGATTTCAAAGACGTCCGGGAGTTCATGGACGAGTTGAAAGACCTGCTCAAAGCCAAGGGGAGATAAGGATGGCGGGACGCAGCGCGGAATCAGCTCCGTTCCCAGACAAACGCGCCGAAATCACGAAACGTCCGGAAGCCGAGGCGCTCGTAGAGCCGGACGGCTCCGGTGTTCTCCGCGGTGACGGTCAGCGAGACTTCGCGGAGGCCGGCGCCGAGGAGGGCTTCGAACGACCGGCGCATCAGCTCCGTTCCCAGACCCGCGCCCTGGAATTCGGGCCCGACGGCGATCTGAGGAATGTGCGCGGTGCCTTTGCGGACGCGGGTGAGGATGAGGAGGCCGGCGAGCTTCTGCGAGGCGCGGTGGACGGCCACCCAGCAGGCGGCGGAGACGGGGTCGCCGCAGCCGCGGTGATGGAGGATGTTTTCGAGCAGGTGCGCGGCGCCCGAAGTGGAAGCGTAGTGGTCGTTCAGCTTCGCGTCCACGTGCTGGTGGTAGGTGTTGTAAACCAGGACGGCGGAGCCCACCTCGTGGCGGCGGGCCCAGGGTTCGAAGCGAAACTCCGATTCCAGGCGCGCGATTTTTTCCGCGGGCAGAATGGGCGAGGCGGTGGGTGGGGCCGTCCACCGGTCGTCCAGTTCGAGCGCCATGAAGTGGCGCGGGAACATCCGGAAGCCGCCGGCCAGAAGCTGCGGGGCGAGGTCTTCGGGAGCGAAGTGCGGCAATTGAGCTTCGACTCGGCGCAGGCCGGGCGTAGCCAGGAGCGTTTCGACGGCGTGCGTGAGCAGCCGGCGGCCGCCCTCGACCGGCTCGCGGTCCGGCGCGATGAACAGGTTGCCGATCAGCCCTTTTTCGTCTTCGTAGAAAAAGAAGACGTAGCCGCGCGGCTCGCCCGATTCGAGCAGCGCGTAGCCCGTGAGGCGCTGCTCGTCCAGACATTCGGTAATCATGCGGTCCGCGACGGAAAAATCCCAGCGCAGATCGGCGAGCCAGGAGCGCGCCTCGACCTCCAGCAGCGGGCGCAGGTCGCGCGCGCGAAGACGGCGCAAATCGACAACTTCACCGGGCAAGGCAGCTTCCCTATTTTGGCCGGCCCGCGGGGACGGCGCGCCGCAGAGCGTTCAACCGAGGCGCGCTCGACGGCCGGCGGCAGGGAAGAGTATAGCCCAACTGAAGGCGCGCCCGGCGCGGCTCGGACGGCGCGAAGGCGCAGAGTCCGGGAATTTTTCGAGGGAGAAGTTGCAAATCGGTTATGCTAGCATTTTCCGCCTATTGGTCGGCGGAAAATGCCGATTTTCTTCGAGGAGGTCCTGAAAGGGCAGCGGCATGGCGCGCAGACGAGCGATGACGATGGACGCTCCGACGCGGTTTTCCACGGCGGGGTTTCTCCGGCTGGTGAAGGTCGCCGGAATTCTGCTTTTTGCGCTCGTCGTCGTCCTCGTCGTGATCGCGGGCTATTTGACTTTCCGCATCCTGCGGGCACGGAACCTGATCGAAAACGTCACTCCTCAATCCTCTTTCCAGACCAACTATGAGAACCTGAGTTTCAAGGACCGCCGGGGCAGGGAGCACGTGGGCTGGCTGCTGGTGGGTCTGCGGGGCGCGCCCGTCATCCTGCTCTGTCACGGGCACGAATCCAACCGCTCGGAAATGCTCTCGCTGGGAACGGTCCTGCGGCAGAACCACTTCAACGTGTACTTGTTCAATTTCGACGCCGGGCGCGCCAATCCGATGTTCTCCGACTTGGGAGTTTCGGAAGTGGACGTCATCCTCGACGCGATTGCGTTCATCACCGAGCAGCCGGGTGTGAACCCGAACCGCGTGGGGCTGTTCGGGGCGAACTCCGGCGCGTTCGCGGCCCTGGCCGCGGCGCAGCAGAACCAGCACGTGCGCGCGCTGGCGCTCGACTCGGTCTATTCGCACCCGCGGCAGATGTTCGAATCGCAGGTGGAAAAGTTCCTGGGCGGCTCGAGTTCGACGTTCAGGATTCTGGCCGACCTGGAGTTCCGACTGGTCACCCTGGGGCGCAAGCCTCCCCCGGTCCGCGAAGAGCTCGGCAAGCTGGACGGCGTTCCCAAACTTTTCATTTCGGGTCGCGATTCGCCCCTGCTGGCGGAAGCGACCGAAACGCTCTACGAGCAGTCCCCGCAGCCCAAGCGCCTCCTGGTGCTGGAGCACTCCCTTTCGGCGCTGGCCACGGGCGCGGAAAAGAAAGAGTACGAACACCAGGTCCTCACGTTTTTCCTGCATAATCTTCCTTTGCGGGCGGATTGATGGTCCGGCCGCGGGACTCGCGTCACCTTGGCCATGTTCTTCCGGCGACGTCAGGTTCTGGCGGGGGAGGTTTTATGGCTCCGCTGACCGCCAACAGGTCCACGCCCGGAGCGCCCGCCGAAGCGGCAGCGGGCGGTCCGGCCCGGCCCCGCTTTCGTCATCGGCTGGAATACGCGGCGGCAGTGGCGGTGCTGAAGGCGCTCGGCGCGCTTCCTCATTCCGGCGCGCGGCGGGTGTGCGCGGCGCTCGCCGCGCTGGCCTACCGTTTCTGGCCGCGGCTCCGCCGCGTGGGAATGTTCAACCTCCGGCTGGCGTTCCCGGAATGGACGGAGGCCGAGCGCCGGCGCGTCCTGCGGAATCTGTTCCGGAACTTCGGCCGCATGCTGGCCGACTTCGCCCACTTCCCGCGCCTGAATCGCTCGAACATCGAGAAGCTGATCGTTTACGACGGCTTCGAGCACTTCGAGCACGCGCGGCGTCAGGGCAAGGGGGTGTTGTTCCTCACGGCGCATTTCGGTTCGTGGGAACTCAGTTCGTTCGCGCACGGTGTTTACGGCCATCCGTGCCACTTCGTCGTCCGGCCGCTGGATAATCCTCTGCTCGACGAACTCATCAACCGCTACCGCTGCCTGAGCGGCGGGACGGCGATCGAAAAGAAAGATTTCGGGCGTGAAGTGCTGCGCGCCTTCAAACGCGGAGAGGCCGTCGGAGTGCTGATGGACCAGAACATGCTCCCCGGCGACGGCGCGTTCGTCGAATTCTTCGGCCGGCTCGCCTGCACGACCACCGGGCCGGCGCGCCTGGCGCGCCGGACGGGCGTTCCCGTCGTCCTCGGCCTCGTCGTCTGGGACGAGAAAATCGGCAAGCACCGGCTGCGCTTCGAGAGCGTCGAGTGGATTTCGCACGCGGACGCGGAGGAAGAAATCGTACTGAACACGCAGAACTTCACGCGCCGGATTGAAGAAGCGGTGCGGCGCTGGCCGGACCACTGGCTGTGGGTGCATCGGCGGTGGAAGACGCGCCCGCCGGGCGAGCCGCCGCTCTATCCGTTTTGAGACCGGAGGGCGCGCTCGGGCCGGAGAAGCGCTCGCCGTCGTGGGGGTCGGGATGAAAGTCGCAGAGCTTGCAAGGCTGATGGGCGGAACGCTGGAAGGAGACGGGGCGGCGGAAGTGCGGGGCGTGGCGGCGCTGGAAAACGCTGGGCCCGCCCATCTGACGTACGCCGAAGGGGAGCGCCAACTGGCGCGCGCTGCGGCATCGCGCGCGGGCTGCATTCTCGTGCCGGAAGGGGTGCGGCTCGCCGGGCACACCACTGTCGCCGTGAAGCATCCGAAGCTGGCGTTTGCGCGCGCCGCGGAAGCGCTGGTGCCGGCGGCGCGGCCTGCGGCGGGAATCCATCCCACCGCCCTCGTCTCGCCCGAGGCGCGGCTGGGCGAAGGTGTCAGCGTCGGTCCCTACGTCGTCGTGGAAGCCGGCGCGAAAGTCGGCCCGCGGACCATGCTGGGCGCGGGCGTGGTCGTGGGCCGCGAGGCGGACATCGGCGAGGAGTGCGTCCTGCACGCGCGCGTCGTTCTCTATCCGGGCGCGCGGCTGGGCCGGCGCGTCGTGGTGCACGCCGGCGCGGTGATCGGCTCGGACGGCTTCGGCTACGTTTTTGCCGAAGGGAAGCATCACAAGTTCCCGCAGCTCGGCGGCGTGGTGATTGAAGATGACGTGGAAATCGGCAGCAACACGACCGTGGACCGCGGCGCGCTGGGCACGACGGTGATCGGCGCGGGGACGAAAATCGACAACCTCGTTCAGGTGGCGCACAACGTGCGCGTCGGACGGCACTGCGTCATCGCCGCGCAGACGGGAATTTCGGGTAGCGTGGAAATCGGCGATTATGTGGTGCTGGCCGGGCAGGTGGGCGTGGCGGACCACGTGAAAATCGAGGAGCGGGCTGTGGTCGGCGCGCAGGCCGGCATCCCGACGGGCAAAACGATTCGCAAAGGGACTACCGTGTGGGGCACGCCGGCGCGGCCGCTCGCTGAGTTTAAGAAGATGTACGCGCACCTCTCGCACTTGCCGGAACTGGCTCTCTACCTACGGGAGATGGCCACCGGCCGCGCGCCGGGCGGCCCGTAGCCTGGGCATCCTGCCCATGCTTGGCACGACCAGTGTGCCGTGCCACGAGCGGGGAGTCGCGATTCCGTGATACGCTCATCGTGAGGCTGCGGAAGGGCCCCCTCGGCGGGCTTTGAGGCGCATGCAGCCTTTCGGGGCGGGCTGCCATCGAAGCCAGCAGCGGCGCCTGAGGGTCTGTCGTCGCCCCAGGGGCAGTTTTTGAACGCCTCTGAAACGATTCCTTTGAACCAGCCACGACCAACTCGCCTGTTTCGTTCGTCGCCGCGGAGCGCTGCGGCGAGGCTCCTGGTCTGCTGGGCGCTGGCAGGCGCTCAGGCCCATCTGCTGTGGAGCGCCGAACTGCATCGGCACAATTCTCCTTTCGCGGCTCCCGCAGCACCGCAAATGCAGTCCGCGGACGATGCCTGGGTGGCTGCGCAGGACGCTCGACCGTTCTGCACGGCCTGCCTCCTCGTCCGGCAGGGCGCGGCCCGGATTACGCCGGAAGCCCGCGTTGCAACGCCGGTCGCGACGCAGGCTTTGCGGGTTACGTTCGTCCCGCTCGCAACGCCGTCCCATTCCCCTGGTCTTCATTCGGTGCGGGCTCCTCCCACCTCCTGAGGCGCGAGGAC